>DATLIA010000001.1:0-19598 GCA_035540215.1 Actinokineospora sp.
ATCCTGGGCAACAGCGACCTGCTGTGCGTCGAGGATGAGCCCGAGGCGCAGGAGACGCCGACCCATCGACCCCGCCCCGCACCCGGCAAGTAGTCGACCTGTTGGGGCCCACTCACCGCGAGTCGGCCCCAACAGGCACCACACGATCGGCATGCGATAGGCTTCCGAAGTCGCGCAAGCGATGGGCCCCCGTAGCTCAGGGGATAGAGCGCTACCCTCCGGAGGTAGAAGCGCAGGTTCGAATCCTGCCGGGGGCACCAACCCCGAACGGCCCGAAATGCCCTCTGACCAGTCGTTATTCTGGTAGAGGGCATTTGTGTTTTGTCGCAGGCGGGGCATCGTGGCCACGTGCAGGTTCGCGGAAGAAGCACGCGAGATCGGATCACAGTCGCCATTGTTGTTGGGCCGCAAGCGCAGCCACCGTCTCACCTATGTCACCACTGAACTAACAACGGCGCTGAGCGGGCATGTCCAGCTGTCCGTGATCGCCTTGAGACCGGTGCTGACCGAGTCGAAGATCGTCCACGAGTCGATCCAGTTCGCGGCGGTCGTGTGCGCGCTGTTCGCGGGTGCTTGAGTGGCCCAGAAAGGCATGAGTGCGCCGTCGGGGCAACGGACAGCTGTGATCGAACGCGCGGACGTAGACGTCCATCTTGGGCCTGGTTCAGGTAGAAACGACTTGTTGGCGACGCTGTCGTACAGGCCGCCACCGAAGCCGCGCCTGCTCTGGAATGTCGTGTCGGTGGGAGCAAGCCTAGAGAGCCGTCTTGACCGTCTCGTTGGCCGTGAGCACGGCGACCGCGGTGATCAGGCAGCCGAACATGACGTAGATCGCCACCGGGGTGACGGATCCGTACGCGGCGGCGAGGGCCGTTCCGATGAAAGGGGCGGTGCCGCCGAAGATGGCGCCGCCGAACTCTCGGCCGACGCTTACGCCCGAGTATCGGACGCGGCCGTCGAACTGTTCCGCGACAAGTGCCGCCTGTGGGCCGAAAACCATGTCCTTGCAGATCGGGATCGCGATCACCATGGCGAGGAACACCAGGCCCGCGTTCCTGGTCTCCAGCAGCTCGAAGAATGGCACCGCGTAGACGATCGTGGCGGTCAGTCCGATTAGGACCATCTTCTTCCTGCCGATCCGGTCGGACAGCCAGCCCCAGAACGGGATCGTGAGGATCTCCAGCGCGGAGGCCAGGGCGACGGCCCACAGCATGGTCGACTTGGGCATGCCGAGAGTCTTGGTCGCATACGACAGCGCGAACGCCTGGATCAGGTAGCCCCACACGAAGCCCGACACCGTGATGCCGAGGACGCGTATGACGGCGAGCGGGTGTTCGCGCACGATGACGCCGAGGGGGAACCGGGTGGTCTCGCCGCGCTCTTTGAGGTCCTCGAACGCCTTGGTCTCACCGACGTTTCGCCGTACCCACAGGCCGAATACGACCAGTGCGACGCTCAGCAGGAACGGCACCCGCCAGCCCCATGCGAGGAACTGATCCTCCGGCAGCAGCGACACCAGCCCGAACACCGCGCTCGCCAACACGAACCCGGCGCCGGTGCCCATCGCCGGGA
Organism: Actinokineospora sp.; assembly: GCA_035540215.1. Taxonomy (GTDB): domain Bacteria; phylum Actinomycetota; class Actinomycetes; order Mycobacteriales; family Pseudonocardiaceae; genus Actinokineospora. Next base: position 1,573 of record DATLIA010000001.1, read on the forward strand.
TGGCGCCGAACAGGCCGCGTCTGCCGGTGGGCGCGTTCTCCACCGTCAGCAGGGTGGCTCCGGCGAACTCACCGCCGACCGCGATGCCCTGGGTGATCCGCAGCGCGATCAGCAGGATCGGCGCCCAGACCCCGGCCACGGCGTGAGTCGGCAGGACGCCGATCAAGGTCGTGCACACGCCCATCACCAGCATTGTGATGAGTAGGACGGTGCGACGGCCGATCCGGTCGCCGAGGTGTCCGAAGAGGACACCCCCGATGGGACGGGCCGCGAACCCGACGGCGAAGGTGGCGAACGAGGCCAGCGTGCCCGCGGTCGAGCCGCTGCCGAAGAACAGCGGCCCGAAGACCAGCGCCGACGCCAGGCCGTACAGGTTGAAGTCGTACCACTCCATGACCGTGCCGACCGTGCTCGCCACCATCGTCCGACGGTCGGCGCTCGGCCCCGCCGGGCCGCCTTCGGCGACCTCGACCGCACTGCCCATCCAGGACGTCACCACCCATCACCCAAGTTGGGAGCAAGTTATGCGATATACGGCCAGTCGTCCAGCGTCGGCGCAAGACCTCTTCGTCGGTACTGGGAAACCGGGACGCCGCAGGTCATGGACGGTCGTGAGAGGACCGCGCCCGCGAGGGGATCCGGCTCGTCCAGCCGGTGCCACGCGGTGGTCACGTAGACGCGTCCACCGCCGAAGGCGACGCTGGTCGGCTGCGGGGTGGGCACCGCGATCACCTCGCCCAGCCGCCCGTCCGGCAGATAGGCGCGGAGCTGACCCCCGCCCCAGACCGCTACCCACAGCCTCCCGGTGGCATCGACCGTCATGCCGTCGGGCTTGCCCTCCGCGGGGTGGATCCGTGCGAAGGGACGGGGCTGTCCCAGCACGCCGGAGCGCGGGTCGACCGGGTAGGCGGTGATCGTGCCGCGCGCGCTGTCGGCGAGGTACATGGTCGAACCGTCGGCGCTGAACGCGGGGCCGTTGGGCACATCGAGGCCGGTCAGCACCCTGGTGACGGTGCCGTCACCATCCACCCGGTAGAGCGATCCCGCACCCGGCGACGCGTCCTTCGCCATGCTTCCCAGCCAGAACCGGCCCGCCGGGTCGCAGGCCGCGTCGTTCATCCGGGACGTGGTGGGGTCCTCCAGTTGGGTCAGCCTGCGCGGGGGTCGGCCCGGGGCCAGCAGCGCGACCCCGGACCCGGCGGCGGCGATCCACTGACCGGCCTGGCCGCTGACCGGGGCGACGGCGCCCAGCGGGACGCCCGCCTCGGCCACGAGCCGGGTGTCCAGCGGGTCGGCGCAGGAGTACAGGGACCCGGCGAGCAGGTCGACGAAGACCAGGCCGTCCGCACACCAGCGCGCACCCTCGCCGAGCCGGAACCGGCCGGGCGTCCACACCTCCCAGGCCACGCGCTTTCTCTCCCCTTGTCAGCGAACCCCGAACGTGAGCACGTCGATCACACCGTCACCAGCACGCGGAACGCGGCGATCCGGTCGGCCAGGCCCTCGGGACCGTCACCGACCAAGGGGCCGCCGACGCCGACCGCGATCGCCCCAGCCGCGAGGTAGTCCCGCGCGACGCGTGCGTCGACGCCGCCGACCGGTACGAACGGCACGTCGGGAAACGGTGCCCGCAGAGCACACAGGTGGGCGACACCGCCGAGGGAGGCGGGGAACAGCTTCACCGCGGTGGCGCCCGCGTCGAGCGCGGCGACGACCTCGGTCGGGGTCAGCGCGCCCGCCAGCGCGGGCAGGCCCAGGTCGCGGCATTCCGCGAGCGCGTCGGTCACGCCCGGGGTCACGACGAAGGAGGCGCCGCTGTCGGCGGCGCGGCGCGCGTCGGCGGCGGACAAGACCGTGCCGACGCCCAACGCGGCCGACTCGCCGAGCACGTCACGGGCACGCGCTACCACCGCGAGGGCGTCCACAGTGGTCAGCGAGACCTCGACCAGCTCGATGCCCGAATCCACCAGGGTGAGCACTGTGTCCAGCGCGACCTTGGAGTCGCCGCTCCGGACTATCGCGACCACCCTGTGAGCCTGGAGCGCGGACAGCAGATCGAGCGGCACGGGACCTCCTTTAGCCGGGTTCCGGTCGATCGTATACCGTATATCCCAACACGAGACAGTGGGGTGCACCGAGAATGACGCGAATCGCGCTGGTCACCGGCGCCGCGGGTGGGATAGGCCGGGCGGTCGCCGCCCGGCTCGTCGCCGACGGCTGTCGGGTGGCGGGAATCGACCGCGCCGACCCGGAACTGCCCGGAGTGTCGTTCCACCCGGCGGATGTCACGGTCACCGCCGAGGTCGACGCGGCGGTGGCCGATGTCGTCGCGACCTACGGCGGCGTCGACATCCTGGTCACCTGCGCGGGGGTGACCGAAGGGTCTCCCCTGCACGCCACCAGCGACGAGGACTGGCACGCGGTGCTCACCGCGAACCTGACGTCGGTGTTCCTCTGCGTCCGCGCCGTGCTGCCGGTGATGATGGCGGCGGGCGCGGGCGCCGTGGTCACGATCGGCTCGGTGCTGCACCGCACCGCCGCGCCGGGACTGCCCGCCTACGCCGCGGCCAAGGGCGCCATCGCGGCGCTGACCCGACAGCTCACTGTGGACTACGGCAGGTACGGAATCTCGTTCGTCACCTTGTCTCCCGGCTGGATCCGCACCCCCGCGACCGAGTCGCGCCTGGGCGACAGCGGCGACCTCGACCGCCTCCGGGAGTCGAACCCGTTGCGGCTGCTGGGATCCCCGGACCAGGTGGCGAGCGCGGTCGCCTTCGCCGCGTCGCCGGACGCGGCGCTGATCAGCGGCGGCGAACTGATCCTCGACGGTGGCGCGTCTGTGTTGAGCACGGCGAGCCTGCTCCGCGACGGCCACCGCGAGAAAATGGGCCTTCCGCCACTGAGCTAACCCCAACCAACGCGGATATCGCATACCATGAACCCATGACGCAGAAGAACTGGGCGGCTGCACTCCCGGCGGTCAAGAGCAAAGCCGAAATGGTGTACGACACCCTGCACGCGGCCATCGCCGCGGGTGACCTGCGCGCGGGCGACCGAGTCAACATGGACGAACTCGCCCGGTCCATGGGCGTCAGCAAGATCCCCATCCGCGAAGCGGTGAAGCGCCTGGAATCCGACGGCCTGCTCGTGTCCCGCGCCCACGCGGGCGTGATCGTCGCGGGTGTCGAGGAGAAAGAGATGCGCGGCGTCTTCCTGGCCCGCGAGGCGATCGAGGGCCTGGTCGGCAGACTGGCGGCCGAACACGCCACCGAGGACGTGGTCGCCGCCCTTGAGACCGTGCAGCAGGACATGCGCGCCGCGTTGGGCAGCGGCCGGGTCGACGAACTCCCCGAGCTGAACTCCGCGTTCCACCGCCGACTGGCCGAGGCCAGCGGCTACCAGATTCTGAGCGAGCTGACCGAGCAGTTGCTGCTGACCGTCCGGCGCTACCGGGTCAGCGCCCCGGTGGCCGACCAGAACTGGAACTCGGTCATCGACGAGCACGACACCATCATCGCCGCCCTGCGCGAGCGCGACCCGGACACCGTGGCCGCGGCCTGCGGCTCCCACGTGCTGTCCCAGGCCGGTCGTGAGGCCACCCACCAGCCGTGAACGCACTTGGGTCAGGTGCGTACTCGCACCTGACCCAAGAGACGCTCCGAGATCAGAACCTCGCCACGGTGAAGCGGTCGACCACGTCCTCGTTGAGTTCGACCCCGATACCCGGCCGATCCGGCACCGTGAGCTGTCCGTCGGCGAAGACCGGCGGCTCGACCAGGATCGCCTCGCGCAGCGCGTTGGGGAGCCGGTTGTACTCGTAGGTGCGCAGGTTCGGGGTAGCCGCGCACAGCTGCAGCGCCGCGGCCAGGCTGACCCCGGAGCCGACGCCGTGCGGGGCGATGTCCACATGGAACGCTGAAGCGAGCGCCACGATCCGCATGGCCTCGGTGAATCCGCCGCACCGGGCGATGTTCGGCATATAGACGTCGATAGCCGACCGGGACAGGCACTCGCGAAGGTCGAACCGGGTGAAGTTGGTCTCGCCGTTGACCATGGTCAGACCGGTGCGCCTACGCAGCTCGGCCAACCCGTCGAGGTCGTCGACCGCGAGGGGCTCCTCGAACCAGGAAATACCGTTGTCGCGCAACACATAGCCGATCTCGGTGGCGACGTCCAGGCTGTAGGCGCAGTTGGCGTCGACGAGGATCTCGACGTCGTCGCCGACCGCCGCGCGAACCGCGGCCAGGTGGCGACCGTCCTCCTTCGGGGTCCGGCCGACCTTGACCTTGAACGCCTTGAAGCCCTGGGCGACGAAGTCGAGCGCCTGCCGCGCGGAGAGCTCCGGGTCGTCGTGCATGGCTACCGGGCTCGCGTAGCACGGCACCCGTTCGCGCACCGGGCCGCCGAGCAGCCGGTGCACGGGCTGGCCGAGCAGCTTGCCCTTGAGGTCCCACAGCGCGATGTCGACGCCCGCCATGGCCTCCAGGTAGAAGCCGCGCGTGTGCCCGCCCGCCGCCTGGCCCTGGTAGAGCCGCTCCCAGACCGACGTGGTCGCCAGCACGTTCTCGCCGATGAGCAGCGGCGAAAGGATGTTCGCCACCACCGTGGCGGTCACCTCTGGCGACGGCAGGCCGTAGCACTCGCCGATGCCGACCGTGCCGTCGTCGGCGTGGATCTTGACCAGGGTGGCGAACTGGCCGCGGCGGGGCAGCACGCGGTGGCTGGCCGCGGGGAACAGCAGCCACTCGGGAACGTCGTCGCCGTACATGTCCTGGAAGGTGGCGGTCAGCGCGATCGCCTCGACCTTGGCGATGCGCACACCCGATGGCGCGCTTGTCTCGATCATGAGGTACCCGTTCTCGACTGTCGGTCTGAAGTGGACGAACCCGAGCGGGGTGGCCGGGCCGCCCGGCCACCCCCGCGTCGTCAGTCGGCCAGCGCCTGCATCTCGGCCGCGGCGGCGTCGAGCGCCTGCTGCGGCGACTTGTTCCCGATCAGCGCGGCCTGGATCTGCGTGGCGAGCACGGACTCCATCTGGCCGTACTTGGAGAAGGCCCACAGCGGGTTGGGCTGGGCGTTCACCGTGCTCGCCTGCTGCCAGGTCGACGCGAAGGCGTCGCCCGCGAACGCGGGGTCGGCCAGCGCGGTCTTCGTGGCGGGCGCGGAACCGATCTTGCTGTAGCGGCGCAGCACGGTGTCCTTGTCGCTGGTCATGAAGCCCGCGAACTCGGCCGAGGTCTGCACCGGGCCGTGGTTGAACACCACGATCACGCCACCCCACGCGAGCGACTGGGGGACGTCGCCCTCCTTCACGACGGGCCTCGGGATGGGCAGGGTGCCCTCGACGATCGACTTGTCGACCGCCTGCTTCGCCAGCGTCCCGCGCACCTGGTTCGCGTCGTCGAAGAACGCGGCGCGGCCCTGCGAGTACAGCGTGCGCGCCTCGGGGCGGCCGGTGTTGAGGCTGATCAGCTTCTGGTCGAGCAAACCCTTGATCCAGGTGAGCGCCTCGACCGCGCCCTTGTCGTTGACGGCGATCTTGTCGCCGTCGACGATCTTGGACCCGAAGGTCCGCAACCACGGGATGAAGTCCTTGACGGTCTCCGGCTTGGTCGTCATGGCGTAGGGGACATAGTCACCGCCGAGCGCCTTGACCTTCACCAGGGCGGCCTCGAACTCGGAGACGGTCTTCGGCTGCGCCGCGACGCCCGCCTTCTTGAGCAGGCCGTCGTTGGCGACCAGACCGATCGAACCGGTGTACCAGGGCAGACCGAGCTGCTTGCCGTCCACCTGGCCGTTCTTCAGCGCGGCTTCGGTGTAGGTGTCCTTGCTCGTGTACCCGCCGAGGTCGGCGAGCACGCCCAGCCGGGCGAGCGACTTCAGGTCGGCGATGTCGACCTGCGCGGCACCGTCCATCTCCTTGCTGCGCGAGCGAAGGAGCAGCTGGTTGCGGTACTCCGCGAACGGGTACGACGAGAACTTCGCCGAGATCCCCTTGCCGCTGGTGAACCCCGCGACCTCGGCGGTGATCAGCTCCTTCTGCGCTTCCTCGCCGTAGTTCCAGCTGGTGAAGGTGAAGTCGGTGAGCTTGTCGCCGCCGGGCTTGGGCGCCGCGGTGTCGGAGCCGCCCGCCGCGCAGGCGGTGACCGTCAGGCTGAGCACGGCGGCGACCGCCGAGATGGATCGCTTGGCTGTTCTGGTGCGCATGGCTGGATTTCCTCTTCTCACTGTGTAGTGGGCCTCAGCCCTTGACCGCGCCCGAGCTGAGACCGGCCACGAAGTAGCGCTGGAGGAGCATGAAGAGCAGGACGACGGGCAGCGACGCGATGAGCGAGGCGGCCATCAGCTCCGGCCAGCGATTGCTGAACTCACTGAGGTAGTTGTTGACGAGACCGGGCGGCAGCGTCCTGGTCGCGTCGCCCGACAGGGTCAACGCGAAGACGAAGTCGTTCCAGCCGCGGATGAACGCGAAGAGCCCGGCGGCGATCAGGCCGGGCCGCATGAGCGGCATGAGGATGCGGTGGATGATCACGAACTGGCTCGCGCCGTCGATCTTCGCGGCCTCGATGATCTCGTCGGGGATGTTGTCGAAGACGCCCTTGAGCATCCAGATACACAAGGGAAGCGTGAAAGTGGTGAAGGCGATGGCGAGCACCAGGTAGGTGTTCAGCAGGCCGAGCGCGCTGAACAGCCCGTACATGGTGATGAGCAGCAGGACATGCGGGAACAGTTGCGAGGCAAGGAATGTCACCATGATGGAACGTCTGCCGCGGTAGCGGAACTTGGAGAACGAGTAGGCGCAGTACATCCCGATCAGCACGCTGCCGACCGCCGTCACCGAGGACACGAGCAGGCTGTTGACCATGTACTGCATCACCTGGCGGTTCCCGAGCACCTGCTGGATGTGTTCGAAGGTGATGGCCGACGGGATCAGCCGCGGCGGGAACTCGAACACGTCGCCGTTCGGCTTGAGCGCGGTGGTGACGAGCCAGTAGAGCGGCAGCATGGCGAACAGCGAGACCATGGCCAGCGACAGGCGCCGCGCCCAACGGGTCTGCACACTCTCGTCCAGTGGCCCGCGGGAACGCCGAAGCCGTTGTGGGGTGTTCATGTCTGAGCCTCCGCGCGACGCAGATAGAGGACGACGACGGGCAGCAGGAACAGCATCCAGAGGAATCCGATGGCGCTGGCCGCCCCGAGGTCGAAGCCCTTGAACGCTGTCTCGTAGACGGCCAGGGAGAACGTCGTCGTGGCGCGGGCGGGCCCGCCGCCGGTCAGCACGTAGATCGTGTCGAAGTGCTGGAAGTTCCAGATGAACTCCAGCATCACCACGACCCCGGCGACCGGGCGCAGGCTGGGCCAGGTCACGTAGCGGAAGCGCTGGACGGCGTTGGCGCCGTCGACGTGCGCGGCCTCGGTCACCTCGGCCGGGAACGACTGCAGCGCCGCCAGCAGCATGACCATCATCCACGGGAACGTCGCCCAGGTGCGCGCCACGATCACGGCCAGCATGGCGCCGCCCTCGGTGTCGAGCCAGCCGATGTTCTGGTCGATGACACCGCCGACCCGCAGGACCCCGTTGAGCACGCCGTAGTTGGCGTCGAAGATCCACAGCCACAGGAAGGACACGACGACCCCGGGCAGGACCCAGGGGAACAGCAGCATCGAGCGCAGGACGGCCCGGCCCCGCATGCGCTGGTTGAGGCCGAGCGCGGCGACCAGGCCGATCAGGAACGGCGCCACGGTGGCGGGCACCGCGAACAGGAGCGTCGTCCGCAGCAGCGGCCACAGCTTGTCGACGGCATTGATCAGGTTCTCCAACCCGACGAACGACCGTTCGGGGCCGAGTAGGCTGTGCTCGAAGAACGCGTCGGCGAGCGCGACCAGCAGCGGGTAGATGAGCACAGCGGCCAGGAGCGTCGCGGCGGGCAGGATCAACAGGATCGGGAAGACCCGTTTGCGGAGGTCCGCGCGCGCCCGCTTGGACTCGGAGTGCCCGCCAGGCGGAGCGCCCGGCGCCCCCCGAGCCGGGAGGTGGATCACTGAAGTCATCGGATTCCTTTCGACTGGGCCAAAACGCGGCCCCAGTTCTGTCTCAATCGGATAGACGCGCGCCGGTCTCGGTGTCGAACACGTGGACGTCGGCCGGGTCGGTGGTCACGTGGAGCGTCTGGCCTTTCACGACCGACCCGCGGCCGCGCACCCGGACCACGACGTCGTGCGGAGTCCCGTCGACACCGCTTGTGCCATAGGCGAACCCGTCCGCGCCGAGCTCCTCCACCGCCGTCACCTCGACCGGCAGGCCGCCATGACCGGGGCCGACGATCCGCCACGACTCCGGCCGGACCCCGACCGTCACCAGCCCGTTCATCACCCTCGCGGCCTTGGGGTCGACGGGCAGTCGATAGGAACCGAGTTCGACGTGGCCGTCGACGGCCCGGCCCGCCATGAGGTTCATTTGCGGGGATCCGATGAAACCCGCGACGAACAGGTTGGCGGGCTTGTCGTAGAGCCGCAGCGGGCTGGCGACCTGCTGAAGCACGCCGAGCCTCATCACCGCCACCCTGTCCCCCATGGTCATGGCCTCGACCTGGTCATGGGTGACGTAGACGGTGGTGACGCCGAGGTCGCGCTGGAGCTTGGCGATGTCGGACCTCGTCCGCACCCGCATCTTCGCGTCCAGATTGGACAGTGGCTCGTCCATGCAGAACACCTGCGGCTGTCGCACGATGGCCCGACCCATCGCGACGCGCTGGCGCTGGCCGCCCGAGAGCGCCTTCGGCTTGCGGTGGAGAAAATCGGTCAAGCCGAGGATCCGCGCGGCCTCCGCCACCCTGGCGTCCAGGTCGACCTTGGGCATCTTGGCCATCCGCAAGGCGAAGGCCATGTTCTCGGCGACCGTCATGTGCGGGTAGAGCGCGTAGTTCTGGAACACCATCGCGATGTCCCGCTCCTTCGGCGGCAGGTGCGTCACGTCGCGGTCGCCGATGAGAACGCGACCGCCGTCGACCTGCTCCAGACCCGCCAGCATCCGCAGCGTCGTGGACTTGCCGCACCCGGACGGCCCGACGAGCACCATGAACTCGCCGTCCTCGATCTCCAGGTCGATCCCCGGCACCGCGGGCTCATCGGTCCCCGAGTACCAGCGCCGCGCCTTCTGGAAGGAGATGGTTGCCATGCTCTTTCGCTCCGCTCACCGGCAGGAACGTGCCGGACGATCCGTCGTGAACCATGGTCGACACGACCAACGATAGAATATCGGATACGATGTACCCCGATCCCCCGCAAGTCAACCCTGGACGGAATTTCGTATATCGCATAATCTACCTCGGCCAACCCCGGGAAGTGGCGCCGGTCACGCGCGGAACAGCCAGAACGCACCCGCGCCGGGCACCACGCCTCGGCGGACGCGGCCGCCCTCGGTTCCGACCTGCACCCGGAGGAATTCGTGTCACAACCAAATCCCTTGTCCCGCCGGGCAGTCCTGCGCGGCACCGCCGCGGTGGGCGCCGGACTCGCCATGACGCCACTGCTCGGGACCGGTGTCGCGGCGGCGGCGACGTCCGGCAGCTACACCCTGCGGTTCGACCAGCCCCGGCAGACGATCCTGGGCCTGGGCTTCGAGATCCAGTCCGACTCGATCGGGTCGAACAACAACGGCCTGCCCGACCTGGTCAGTGGCGTGCCCTACGACCTGACGACGTCCGAGCGCACCCGCTTCTACCAGCAGATGCTCAAGGCAGGCCGCTCCGACCGCGGCTTCCGCTACTGCCGCCTGGCGATGGGCCTGTACTACCGCGGCCTCGACCCGACCCAGAAGCTCATGCGCGGCCGCTACCCCGGCCAGACCCAGCTGCTGTCGGACATGCTCACCGAGGCGGGCGTCGAGGGCATGAACGTCGAGTACTGGTCTCCCGCCCCCGGCTGGAAGTCCAACAACTCCTACATCAGCGGCACCCTGAAGTCCTTCGCCGCCGCCGACCTCGCCGCGATGGGCGACGCGATGGTCGCCGACCTGGACTACCTGTCGTCCTTCGGCATCCACATCTCACAGTGGGGCCTGCAGAACGAGCCCCGGTTCTCCACGCCGTACTCCTCCTGCGTCTACAACGCCACCCAGTACCGGGACGCGTTCAAGGCGGTCGCCACGAAGGTCCGCGCCAAGTACCCGAACGTGCACATCCACGCCGACAGCAACGACGGCTGGGGCGGCGAGATCGGCCAGGCGATCAAGGCCGACCCGGCGGCGCTGGCACTGGTGGACGCGTGGAGCTACCACCGCATCGGCTACGACAGCAACTACCAGATCGACAAGGACTTCAAGGTCGGCGCGGTCGGGAAACCCGTCTACAACAACGAGTTCGAGTACCTGGACAACGCCACGTCCGACTGGCGCACCATCAACACCGCCCAGTCCATCATGAACTGGATGACCTTCCAGGACGCGCCGACCTGGTACTGGCTGCACGCCCTCAAGCCCACTACGAACGCGGAGGCGCCCGGCTACTCCCTGGGCTTCTGGCGGCCGCCCCACGACGACGACTTCACCCACTTCCCCAACATCCCCAAGGGACACTGGGACTTCAACAAGCGGAACTGGCACGGTGTGGCCGGATTCGTCAGGTACATGCCGTGGGACTCGGTGCGGTACCACGTCGACGAGTCGACCCGTCAGTACGACCAGCGGATCATGGCTTGGAAGACCCCCGCGGGCAAGCCGGTGTTCGCCCTCACCAACCGGTCCAGCACGGAGTCCTTCACCTACACGATCGACACCCAGACGTCGGCGACGTTCCACGGCCAGCGGTTCACGCCGTCGGTGCACGACCAGAGCCTCGGCACCAAGTCCGGCACGACCCTGACGATCACCCTGCCCCCGCTCTCCATCGAGTTCTGGGTCCGCACGACCTGACGGCCCGCGCGGGCGGGGTCCCCGACCCCGCCCGCGACTGTTGACTTTTGGTCATCCCCTCAGTAGGAATGCGCATGCCCCTGTCGGATCGAGTTAGATTCTGAGTGATCTCGTTCGGCGCCCCCTGCACGCTGACCGGACTTGAAACACGCTTGCGGCGATGGCGCCACACCCGGGCCCCTCGTCGAGGTGGCCGATCGCCGGCACATGGCGGCCTGGGCCGCCGACTCCGACTCGCGGCGCGACATGGACAGCCAAGGCTGTCGCGCGCCCGGAACCACCCGCATGCCTAGCAAGGACCCCCCATGAGCCACCCGGACTCCCCTGCAATACACCGGCTCCGCCACCTGGCGTTGCCCCTGGCGCTCGTCGCGAGCGCGATCTCCGTCTCCGTCGCCACCACTGGGGTCGCCGCGGCGGCCGCGGCGCCCGGGCTGACGGCCGCGCCACCGATGGGCTGGAACACCTGGAACGCCTTCCGCTGCGACATCAGTGAGACGAAGGTGAAGGCCGCCGCCGACGCGATGGTCACGTCGGGGATGAAGGCGGCGGGCTACCAGTACATCGTCATCGACGACTGCTGGTCCGACGGCCGCGACGCCAACGGCGTCCTCAGGCGCAACACCACCAAGTTCCCGAACGACATGAAGCTCCTCGGCGACTACATCCACGGCAAGGGCCTGAAGTTCGGCATCTACGGCGCGCCCATGCAGCGCACGTGTGCCGGATACGCCGGCAGCCTCGACCACGAACAGCAGGACGCGAACCTGTTCGCGTCCTGGGGTGTGGACTACCTCAAGTACGACTGGTGCAACTCCGGTGGCGACCTCGCCTTTCAGAAGCAGAAGTTCGCCATCATGCGCGACGCGCTCAAGGCCACCGGCAGGCCCATCGTCTACAAGATCAACCCGGGATCGATGCACACCGCCGAGTTCGCCTCGCTGCACGATTTCGGCGACTACTCGCACGACATCCGCATCGGCGAGGACCTCTTCCCGTCGTGGACGACATCGGGCAGCGAACCGAGTCACTACCCCATGGGAACGCTGAACACCGTCGACCTCGCCGCGCCGCTGCAGTTCCGCAGCCTGCCCGACCGCTGGAACGACTGGGACATGCTCCAGGTCGGCAACGGCGGCATGCCGGAGAACGAGGGCCGCGCCCAGTTCACCATGTGGGCCGTTGGCGGCTCGCCGCTGTTCGCGGGCAACGACCTGGCCACGATGAGCGCGTCGACCAAGACCATCCTCACCAACGCCGACCTCATCGCCGTCAACCAGAGCTGGGGCGGCTCGGCCGGTAGGCGGATCATCCGCGCAGGCAACACCGAGGTGTGGGCCAAGCCCCTGGCGGGCGGCGATGTGGCTGTCGCGCTGCTCAACCGGGGTGACACCGCGGCGACGATCTCCACCTCCGCGGCGGCCCTGAACCTCGGCGGCGCGACGTCCTACACCTTGCGCAACCTGTGGAGCGGCGCCAACTCCACGTCCACCGGCGCCATCTCGGCGACCGTGCCCGCGCGTGACGCGGTCGCCTACCGGGTCACCCGCACCGGCACCTTGGCCGCGGCGCTGGCGGCGGGCACCCACCAACTCGGCTCGCTGTCGTGGCTCTCATCGAGCAACGGATGGGGACCGGTGGAGATCAACAAGTCCAACGGCGGCAGCGGCCAGGGCGACGGCAGGACCATGTCGATCGGCGGCACCACCTACGCGACCGGGCTGGGCGCGCACGCGGAGTCCGCGGTCAACCTCTGGCTCGGCGGCACCTGCCAGACCTTCAGCGCGAAGGTGGGCGTCGACGACGAGGTCGGCGCGAGCAAGGGCACCGTCCAGTTCGGTGTCTACGGTGACGGCAGGCTGCTCGGCTACACCGAGGCCAAGTCCACCGGCGAGGCCGCGACCACGCTGCGGGCGGTCGTGAGTGGCGTCAAGGCGTTGGAGCTGCGCGCGACCTCGACGGTCGACGGCAAGGACTACGACCACGCCGACTGGGCCGAGGCCCAGGTCACCTGCGCGGGCGGGACCGGCGCCGCGGCGTACTCGTCGGACCGCACGTGGACAGCGTCGACCAACGGGTGGGGTCCGGTCGAGCGGGACCGCTCCAACGGCGAGCAGAGCGCGGATGACGGTCTGGGCCTGGTGGTCGCCGGTGTCCGCTACCCCAAGGGCATCGGTACCCACGCCGCGTCTGACATCACCATCAACCAGGCGGGCTGCACCCGATTCACCGCCATCGGCGGCGTCGACGCGGAGACCGCCGCGCGTGGCAGCGTCCAGTTCAAGGTGATCGGCGACGGCACGACCCTCTACACCAGCCCGACGGTGACTTCGGGCGCGCCGGTCTTCATCGACGTGGACACCACCGGCCGCACCGCTCTGCGCCTCGTCGTAAGCGGCGCGGACGGCGGCCTCAACTACGACCACGCGGACTGGGCGGGCGCCGTCCACACCTGCTGATCGGGTTTCCCAATGCGCTGCTGATCGAGTTTCCCAATGTACGAAGAGCCCGTGGTCTGGGCGACGGGATCGTCGCCCAGACCACGGGCTCTTTCGCTCAGCCTGAGACTCAGGCCTCGCCGAATACCGTGATCTCGGCTGCTGAGGCGTAGCTCAAACCATTCTGCGCACTCGTGGCCTTCAACCGAACATGGCGGGCGGTGACCGGCGGGAAGGTCACCGTCTTGACCGTGGCGCCCGCGGCGAAGGTGCCGGTGGCTACCGCGGTTCCCCAGTTGACGCCGTCCTGCGACACGAACACCTGGTAGTTCGCGATCGTGCCGTTGGTGCCGACCTGCCGGGGCAGGTAGTCGAGACGGTCGACGATCCGGGTCGAGTCCATCTTCACGTCGATCTGGTGCGGCATCGGCGCCACGCCACCGGAGTACGCGGTGTGCCAGGTGGTTCCGGTGTTGCCGTCGAGCACGTTGGCCGCCGCACCGTTCTCGGACGCGGTCTCGGCGCTGTCCGCCGTGGCCGTCCACGCGCCCTTTGTCAGCGCTGTCGGGTTGTACGGCCGTCCGAAGAGGCCGACTTCCGCCGCCGCTGCGTAGCCCTGGCCGTTCTGGGAGCTGGTGGCCCGCAGCCGGACGTGCCTGGCCCCGACCGGAGTGAAGGTCACCACCTTCTCACTGGCCCCCGCGCTGAACGTGCCGCTCGCCACCGGGGCGCTCCACGTGACGCCGTCGTCGCTGACGGAGACCTCGTAGTTGGCGATGTTGCCGTTGGTGCCGCCGTCCTGCCTTGGCAGATAAGTGAGCTTGTCGATCACGTGCTTGGCGGGCAGGGTGATGTCCAGGCGGTGCGGCATCGGCGCGACGCCGCCGGTGTAGGCGGTGTGCCACAGCGTGCCCGTGTTGCCGTCGATCGCCCGGGACGCGGGGCTGGCCGGGCTGGTGGCCTCGGCGCTGTCGGCCGTCGCGGTCCACCCGGTCTTGGCGATGACCGGCGAGGGCAGCGAACCGAACACGTTGACCTCGGCGGCCGCGGCGAAGCCCTGGCCGTTCTGCGCGCTCGTGGCCCGAAGCCGCACGTGCCGTGCGCTGACCGGCGGGAACGTCACCGTCTTCACCGACGCGCCCGCGCTGAACGTGCCGGTGGCCACCGGTGCACTCCACGTGACGCCGTCGTTGCTGGTCGACACCTCGTAGTTGCCGATGTTGCCGTTGGTGCCGCCGTCCTGCCTTGGCAGGTACGTCAGCTTGTCGACGATGTAGGCGCGACCGAGGTTGAGGTCGAGCCGGTGCGGCATCGGCGCGACGCCCGCGCTGTAGGCGGTGTGCCACTTGGTCGACGGGTTGCCGTCGATGGCGTTGGCCGCCGCGCCGTTCTCTGAGGTGGTCTCGGCGCTGTCGGTGGTGACCGTCCACTCCGTACGCGGGACCACCGGGGAGTCGCCGCCGGTCGGCGCCTCGTCGGTGGGGACGGCCTGGAAGACCGCGACCTCGAACGGGGCGAGCGTGATCGTCGCCTGCGTCGCGGTCGATGCGACGAAACCGGCGTGGGTGCCGTCGCGCTCGGTGAACTTGTAGGTGCCGTAGACGTCGGACGGCAGTTCCAGCACCGTCTTCGGGTTCACGGTGAACGTCTGCGGGCTCGCGCTCGGGTTGCGCAGCATCACCATGCCCTTGGACGCGCCGCCGGACGACGTCCACGCGGCGGTTCCGTAGACCTGCCCGAGGACGGCGTCGCCGCCGACCCAGTGCACGTCGTTGAGCAGGTCCTCGTTGTCACGCGCCCACTTGGCGTTTGCGGCCATGGTGTCCCACCACCACGACGCGCCCGGCACGTTCGCGCGGACCAGGGTGTTGCGGACGTAGAGCTCCTGCAGGCCGAGGCCGAGCGCGAAGTACGCCTTGATGTCCTGGCCCACCTCGTCCTTTGTGGACTGCTTGGTGAGGTCGTAGTCCGCGGTGAAGTAGGTGCCGCTGTTGGAGAAGATGATGCCGTGGTTCATCAGGCTCGGCACCGGGAACAACGGGTTCTGCACGACGTCGTTGCGGTAGGTCTCGGAGTCGCGGTAGTTGACGTAGCCTTGCTGCGCGGAGCCCGCACCGCCGGTCCGCGAGTCGTGGCCGTCACGCCAGATCGAGTCGACGTACCAGAGCCAGTAGGGCGAGCCCCAGGTGCCGACGGTCGCGTTGACCCAGACATCCTTCTGGTGCGCGCGGAGGTCACCGACGAGCGTCAGCAGGGACTCGTAGTCGGCGAGGTAGCTGGCGTTGGGGCCGCTTTGGTAGAGGCCGCCGCCGATGCCGTCGAACTTGAAGCCGCGCACGCCCTGGTTGTCCATCATGTCGAACGCGACATCGCGGAACCGCTGGCCGTACTTGGCGCCGCCGAGCTTGAACGAGCCGCCGGAGGTCTCCAGCTGCTCGGCCGCGGGCTTGCTGGAGTTGAGGGCGAGCCGAGACCCCGCGCTGGTGCCGTACCCACCGAAGGGCGACATCCACACCGACATCGACGCGCCGCCGTAGGTCGCGGCGGCGGCCTTCTGCGCGGCGAAGCCGTTCGGGAACTCGGTCGGGTCGAAGTCCCAGACCTTCAGGTTCGACTCGTCGGCGACCTGCGGTGAACGCACGTAGTCCCAGCCGTCGTCGACCCAGAAGCTGTCGATCTTCGCGCCGCGGTCGGTGAGTTCCTTGCCGAATAGGTTGATCGCCGTCGTCAGCTCGGTGGAGTCGACGTTCTCGCCTGGGGGCTTGAGGTCGAGCCAGCTCTGGTAGTGCAGGAACGTGCGGCGGTCGTGGGCACGTTCACGGGCGACGTAGTACTGGAAGGACCGGCGCAGCTGCCCGTCCGGCGCGACGCCCATCGCGGCGCTGTAGCGCCAGGTGGTCCCGGTGGTCAGGTCACCGGCGCGGGCGACGGCGATCTGCACCGTCGACCCGGAGACCGTCGCCTTGGCGGTGGGGTTCTCGACACCGATGAACGTCGACTCCGCACCCACGGCGCCGAGCACGACGGGGCTGCCGTCGTCCTGGCCGAGCACGCGCGCGTTGGCGGCGGTCAGGTCGATCAGGCGCAGCGACGTGATGTCGAAGGTGCCCGCGACGGATCGGACGGCGAACTTGTGCTGCAGCGTGTTGGCGCCATCGCGAAGCAGAGCGGTCCAGTCGACCTCAAGGATCGACGGTCCGGACGTGTACCGATAGGTCGTGGTCACGGCCTTGCCCGCGGAGCGTTCGGCCAGCCGCGCGGAGTTCGCGTCGGCGGCGACCGTGCTCAGGGTTGGCCCGGCCGTGCGGGTCGTGTTCGCGGTGGTGATCGTCGCGCCGCCCGCGAGGGTCAGGGTGAACAGGCCCGACACCGTGATCGGCGTGGCCGTGCCTGCGCTGTTGGTGAAGTTGGTCAGCGACACCGACGAACCCGCCGACCACGTGGTCGACAGCGCGGAGTTGCCGAGGGTGAACGAGGTTCCGGTGACCGAGCCGGTCGCGGTGCCCGGCACCGGGCCGGGAAAGACGACGCCGTCGGCGACCGCGAAGACCCGGTCGGCCGGTACCGCCGCGATGGCGGTCGGTGACGGCCCCGCGACCGCCGCGAGGCTTCCGGCCACCACTGCGACGACCACACCCGAGGCCCGGCTGCGGGCCCTGGTTGAAATGCGCATGCGCTGCTCCAATCCGTGCGTCTGTGAATTAGGCGTGAAGTACCGCCCACTGTCAACAGATGCGCGAAACTGGGGTCAAACAATCACTTTCGAGCACTCTCGCTGGACGTTTGGAACACCAGACGTCCGATTTCGTCTTGGAAGCTGCGGCGGGTGCGGTGGACGTGCGCGGCCGCGGCGGCACCGGCCGCGGCGGCGTCACCACGGCGGACGGCGGCGCAGATCGCGGTGTGCTCCGCCAGCGCCAGCTCGATCGGGCCGCCGCTGTAGCCGCCGAACGCGATCGCGGCGACCTCGCCCTGCAGGGTCATCGCCGAGTCGGCGGCCTCGACGAGGAACGGGTTGTGCGAGGCCTTGTTGACCGACGCGTGGAAGGCGACGTCGCACCGCCACAGCAGGTTCGAGTCGCGGGCGGGCACGTGCCCGGCGTAGTCGGCGAGCGCCCGCTCGATCGTGAGCAGCTCGGCAGGCGTGGCCCGCTCGGCGGCGAGCTCCGCCGCGGCCTTGTCCTGCACGGCGCGGAACTCGAAGAGGACCATGATGTCCTCGACGCTCGTCGGCTTGAAGCGGGTGCGCGGTCGCGCCGAGAACGGCGCGGGCTCCGCGACGAAGATGCCCCGGCCACGTTGGGTGCTGATCCGCCCGACAGCGGCGAGGGTCTTCACCGCGTCCCTGGCGATACTGCGGCTGAGGCCGAGTTGAGCGGCGAACTCCGCCTCGGTCGGCAGCCGGTCACCCGGCTTGTACCCGCGCTCCTCGATGTACTCGACGATGCGCTCCGCGGCGCGCGAGTACCCGGGTCGGTACGGCCCGGCGTCGTCGTCGGGTCTGATGCGGTCGGTCATCTCGGGGCCCCCATCGCCGATGAAAGACATCCCAGGAGCGTAGATGTCAAGCAGCAACGTTCTCGGTGTGATGCGACCAGGCTGTGGTCTCGTCGTAGTGGGTGTCGGTTTTGAGGCATCCGTGGAGGATGCCGACGAGTCGGTTGGCGAGTTGACGC
>DATLIA010000002.1:0-2437 GCA_035540215.1 Actinokineospora sp.
CCACCTCGCGGACTCCGGCCGCGCCCGCTACGAGCCGGTCACCGACGCCGAGGTGATCGAGGCCTTCAAGCTGCTGTCGCGCACCGAAGGGATCATCCCGGCGCTCGAGTCCGCGCACGCTCTGGCGTGGGTGTCGCGCGAGCGGGCGTCGTTGGTGGGCCGCACGGTGGTGGTGAACCTGTCCGGTCGTGGCGACAAGGACGTGGCGCAGATGATGGACATCCTGCGGGACGAGCTGTGAGCGGCTCGACCGCGGTGCCGTCCGCGCCGTCGCTGCAGGCGGTGCTCGAGGCCAGGATCGCCGCGGGTGGCAAGTGCCTGGTGCCCTACCTGACCGGAGGCCTGGACGACTGGGTGGCGACGCTCGGCGCCGCCGCGGACGCCGGCGCCGACGGCATCGAGGTGGGCATCCCGTTCTCGGACCCGGTCATGGACGGCCCCGTCATCCAGCAGGCGTCGGAGCGGGCGTTGGCCAGCGGCGCCACACCCGCCGGCGTGCTCGACCAGCTGGCCCGCGCCGGCATCGGCGTGCCGCTGGCGGTGATGACCTACGTCAACCTCGTCTACCGGTTCGGTTACGAGCGCTTCGCCCGCACGCTGATCAGTTCGGGCGTCGCCGCTGCGATCCTGCCGGACCTGCCGCTCGAGGAGGCGGGGGAGTGGTGCGAGCTGGCGGACGCGGCGGGCGTCGAGACCGTCATGCTCGCCGCGCCGACCGCCTCGGACGAACGACTCGAGCGGGTCGTCGCCCGCGCTCGGGGGTTCGTGTACGCGGTCGGCCTGCTCGGCATCACCGGCGAGCGCGAGCAGCTCGCTGCGTCCGCTCGCGTGATCGCCGAGCGGACCAAGGCGCTGACGTCGCGACCCGTCCTGGTCGGCGTGGGCATCTCGACACCGGAGCAGGCGGTCGAGGTCTGCGAGGTCGCGGACGGCGTCGTGGTCGGTTCCGCGGTCGTGCGACGCGCGCTCGAAACCGGTTCCCCGGACGCGGTCGCGGAGCTCGTCGGATCGTTCCGCGACGCGCTCGACCGCGGCTGACACCACCCCGGCGCGCGCGGCCACCGCGCGAGAACCCAGTGATTTCAAGGGTTTCTGTTCGCATTTGGCGTAGGATCGTGGTAGTTACATCAATGGAATTTGGCGTCGGCCGACGTCAACGCACTCGTGAGGTCGTTCCTCGCGGGAGGATCGACCAGGAGGTATCCACATGAACAAGACCGAACTCATCGAGACCATCGCCCAGCGCACCGACATCGCGAAGAAGGACGTCCAGTCCGTGCTCGACACGTTCGAGGAGATCGCGGGCGACGTGGTGGCCAAGGGCAAGGAGACCCTGACCATCCCCGGCTTCCTGAAGTTCGAGCAGACCCACCGTGCCGCTCGCACGGGCCGCAACCCGCAGACGGGCGAGACGCTGCAGGTCGCCGCGACCAACGCTGCCAAGGTCACCGCTGGCGCCAAGCTCAAGAACCGCGCCAAGACCGGCAAGTGATCTGACCGCCCGCTCGGCCGCTGGGGTCCGAGCGAGCGGTGCTGAAGCAATCGAACGGGGCCGTCCCTGCGGGGGCGGCCCCGTTCGCGTCCCCCTGCACGGGCGCAGGGCTGTCCACAGCCGTGACAGGTGACATCACAACGTTCTCGCGCCGCGTATCATCGGCGTATGGCACAGCTCACGGTCGGCGACAGGGCACCCGCATTCGGACTCAAGGACCAGACGGGCGCCACGGTGCGGCTCTCCTCGTTCAAGGGGCGCAAGGTGCTCGTGTTCTTCTACCCGAAGGCCGACACGCCGGGCTGCACCACGCAGGCCTGCGGACTGCGCGACGTGGCGGCCGAGATCGGCGACACCGTCGTCATCGGCATCAGCCCCGACCAGCCCGAGAAGCTCGCCCGCTTCGACGCAAAGCACGAGCTGGGCTTCACCCTGCTGTCGGACCCGGAGCACGCCACCGCCGAGAAGTACGGCGTGTGGGGCGAGAAGAAGCTCTACGGCAAGGTGTACATGGGCATCATCCGCTCGTCGTTCCTGATCGACGAGTCGGGCAAGATCGAGCAGGCCTGGTACAAGATCAGCCCGAAGGACACCCCGCTCAAGCTGCTCAAGGCGCTCGACGCCTGAGGTTGGGACGGGGCAGCCGGGTCAGTCCCGGCGCTCGTCCGCGAGGCGCAGGCGCTCCTCGAACTCCTGGTCGGACTTCGACAGCGCCCACTTGCGGCCGGCCGCGATCAGGCCGAGCCCGATCGCGATGAGGATGATCCAGCGGAGCTTGTGCGATCCGCCCTCGTTCTGGTTCGAGTTGTCAGCCATGGGCGTCAGGGTAGAGCGTGCCGACGGAGTAGGGTTCGACCCCTGGCCCGGGTGGCGGAATGGCAGACGCGGCGGACTCAAAATCCGCTGTCCGAAAGGGCGTGTGGGTTCAAGTCCCACCCCGGGCAC
>DATLIA010000003.1:0-14128 GCA_035540215.1 Actinokineospora sp.
ACTCGGCGGCGAAGACGAGGCCCACGCTGATGGCGGCGCCGTGACGCCAGCGGTAGCGCTCGCGGCGTTCGATGGCGTGGCCGAGGGTGTGGCCGTAGTTCAGGATCTCGCGCAGGTTCGACTCGCGCAGGTCGGTCGTGACGACGTCGGCCTTGATCTGGATCTTGCGCCGGATCAGCTCGGGGAGGACGTCGCCCTCCGGGTCGAGCGCGGCCTGCGGGTCGGCCTCGATCAGGTCGAGGATGACCGGGTCGGCGATGAAGCCGCCCTTGATGACCTCCGCCATCCCGGCGACCAGCTCGTTGCGCGGGAGCGTCGCGAGGGTCGCCAGGTCCACGAGCACGGCGGACGGCTCGTGGATCACGCCGACGAGGTTCTTGCCCGCCTCGGTGTTGATGCCGGTCTTCCCGCCGACGGCGGCGTCGACCATTCCCAGCAGCGTGGTCGGCACGTTGACTAGCCTGACCCCGCGCATCCACGTACCCGCGACGAACCCGCCGAGGTCGGTCACCGCTCCCCCGCCGAGCGCGACGACGGTGCCCTGCCGGTCCAGGCCCATGCGGCCGAGGACCTCCCAGCAGAACGCGGCGACCGACAGCGCCTTGCCGTCCTCGGCGTCGGGGACCTCGACCCGGTGCGCCTCGATCCCGGCGGCGACCAGTTCGTCGCGCGTGGCCTCGGCGGTGGCGGCCAGCGTCGGCTGGTGGATGATCGCGACCTTGGACGAGCCCTTGACCGCCTCGACCAGTTCGTCGAGCAGGCCCTTGCCGATGACGACGTCGTAGGGCCGGTCGGTGGCGACCCGGATGCGCACTGGCTGCATCATGATCCTTTCAGCGCCACGACGAGGTGGGCGACGATGTCGTCGGGGGTCTGGGTGTCGGTGTCGACCTCGATGCGCGCGACCTCGCGGTAGAGCGGCAGGCGGGCGTCGAGGAGTTCCTTGAACTTGGCCCGTGGGTTCACCCCGGCCAGCAGGGGGCGCGCGACGGACAGGCCGGTGCGGCGGACCCCTTCGGCGAGGCCGACGTTGAGGAACACGATTGTGTGTTCCTTGAGGAGAGCGCGCGTCTTCGCGGAGAGGACAGCGCCGCCTCCGAGAGAGAGAACGCCGTCGTGGTCGTTGAGCGCGACCGCTACCGCCTGCTCCTCAGCCGCGCGAAAGGCGGTCTCGCCGTCGTCGGTGAAGATGTCGCTGATCGGCTTGCCCGCGGCCTCGACGATGTCGGCGTCGGTGTCGCGGAACTCCAGGCCGAGCGCGGCGGCCAACGCCTCGCCGATGGTCGTCTTGCCCGCGCCAGGCGGGCCGACGACGACGGCAGCGGGGCTCACCAGCGGTTCCGCAGCGCCTCGAGGTATCCCTCGACGTTGCGGCGGGTCTCGGCGAGCGAGTCGCCACCGAACTTCTCCAGCGCCGCCTCGGCCAGGACAAGGGCGACGACGGACTCCAGAACGACACCCGCGCGGGGAACGGCGCAGACGTCGGAGCGCTGGTGGATGGCCACGGCGGGCTCACCGGTGACGACATCGACGGTCGCGAGCGCGCGCGGGACCGTCGAGATCGGCTTCATCGCGACCCGGGCCCGCAGCGGCTCACCGTTGGTGATGCCGCCTTCGAGGCCACCCGCGCGGTTGGACCGACGGGTGACGCCCGCGATGGTGCCCTCGGCGCGGTCGATCTCGTCGTGGGCCTGGCTACCCCAGCGCGCGGCGTTGGCGAAGCCCTCGCCGATCTCGACGCCCTTCATGGCCTGCACGCCCATAAGCGCGCCCGCCAGCCGGGAGTCGAGCCTGCGGTCCCAGTGCACGTGCGAGCCCAGGCCCGGCGGCAGCCCGTAAGCGATGACCTCGATGACGCCGCCGACGGTGTCACCGGCCTTCTTGACGGCCTCGACCTCGGCGACCATGGCTTCGGTCGCGGCCTGGTCGAACGCGCGAACCGGGCTCTCGTCGATCGCGGCGAGGTCGCCAGGACCGGGCGTCGGGCTGTCCGGGGCGGCCTGCGCCTTGCCGATGGACACGACGTGGCTGATGATCTCGACGCCGAGGAGCTGACGGAGGAACGCGCGGGCGACGGTGCCCAAGGCGGTGCGGCCCGCGGTCTCACGGGCGCTGGCGCGCTCCAGGACCGGGCGAGCCTCCTCGAAGCCGTACTTCTGCATGCCGGGCAGGTCGGCGTGGCCGGGCCGGGGGCGGGTCAGCGGCTCGTTGCGGGCGAGCTCGGCCAGCACGTCGGGGTCCACCGGGTCGGCGGACATGACCTGCTCCCACTTGGGCCACTCGGCGTTGTCGATGTGCACCGCGATCGGGCCACCCTGGGTGAGGCCGTGGCGCACACCGCCCAGGATCTCGATCTTGTCGGTCTCGAACCCCATCCGCGGGCTACGCCCAAACCCAAGCCTGCGCCGAGCGAGTTGGTCGCTCAGGTCGGTGGTGGTGACCTCGACGCCGGCGACCATGCCTTCCAGCACGGCGACGAGCGCGGGTCCGTGGGACTCTCCGGCGGTGATCCAGCGCAGCACGTCCTGATCCTGTCATGTCACGCCCCGGCCGCCACGCCCGGCCGTGACGAAACCCAGCGGACGCGCCCAGCGCGGGTGACTACCTCCATGGTCGTGAGTGGACAGTCACTGACCGCGCTCGCCGGGACCCGCCTCCCAACTGCCGCGTGACCCACCACCCGGCCCACTCGGCCCACGCCCGGCCCGCTCAGCCCAGTCAGCCCGCTCGACCCGCCTAGCCCGCCCGGTCCACCCGGTCCACTTCCCGGCAACCCCGCGCACCAGCCCCCGACTCCTACGCAGGCCGGCGGCGCTCACCCTCCCCAACCGCCAACCCTCCCAATCGTTCACCGCGCGTCCGACAAGGTCGTGTTCGCGATCCACGGCGAACCCGAACTCCGAGCGGTATTCACCAGACTTCCCACCCCAAGCACAAATTCCCGATTCACGCAAACGTCCATCCCCATACTATCGAGCGATGGCAGATCGAACACTCGTTCAGTAGATTTATGACATGCACCTGCAGACGATCCGCCCGCCAGTGATCCGCTGGGAAATAGTCCACATCGCGACCACTCTCGCCTTATCCGCCTTCGCCCCGCCCGCCTGGCGGCTGCCCGCGCTGGCCGCCGCGATCGCCCTCCCAGCGGGATTCGCCGCAACCGCCCTGTTGCGCCGACTCCGCCGCCCCATCCCAGTGCCGACTGTATGGCTCGCCCTGCCACTGGCCGCACTCTGGACCCTGATCACCGCACGCTGGACCAGCGGTGACATCCCGGACTGGTGGCTGCCGACCGGCCTCGTCTTCACCTGGTTCGCGGTCACTCTCACCGCCGCCGACCTACGCTCCCGAAGACTCCCCAACACCTTGACCCTGTCCGCATACCCAGCCTTAGGAATCACCCTCGCCGTCGCGGCCCGCGCCTCACCCGACAGCGCCCTTGCCTGGCACGCGCTGTTAGGCGGCGGTGCGTTCCTCATCTTCCACGCGGCGATACACCTATGGCGGCCGACATCATTGGG
This sequence comes from Actinokineospora sp., assembly GCA_035540215.1. Classification (GTDB taxonomy): domain Bacteria; phylum Actinomycetota; class Actinomycetes; order Mycobacteriales; family Pseudonocardiaceae; genus Actinokineospora. Next base: position 3,525 of record DATLIA010000003.1, read on the forward strand.
CGCGGGAGACGTAAAGATCACATTTCCGATTGGAGCAACTCTCGGAGCTATCAACCTTGCGATAATCGCACCGGCGATGCTGCTCGCATCCCTCATCACTCTGACGATCTATTGCGCGATCAGATCCGTCCGCCGCGAATCGGCCATTCCGTACGGCCCAGGCCTACTGGGAGCGGCCACGGCCTTCGCGATCTTCCCCGACCTCATGGGAGGTGCATGGTAGAAGGTCAGATCGGGAGCGGGAGAACGCCTCCGGTCGCCGCCCGAAGTGCCTCCCGCATGGCCTCGCGCGGGGCTGGGCACCCGGTGAACTGCTCGACCTGCGAGAACGCCTGGTGGAGGAGCATGTCCAGCCCGGTGGCCAGGAGTCCCCCAGCAGCCGAGACGGCCTCGGCGACCGGGGTCGGCCACGGGTGGTAGATGACGTCGAGCACGCAAGGGGCCTCGGCGAGGGCACCGGCCAGCGGGGCGACAGCCGCCGCCGGGGCGGTGTTGACCACCACGGATGACGACGCTGCCAGCGTCGGGAAGTGTGTGGCCGACCACGCCTGGACGGTGACCAGAAGCCCGAGGCGTTCGGCGCACGCGACGGCTTCCCCAGCCCGGGCGGGGTCGCGGACGACGATCGTCACGGCAGCGACACCCAACTCGGCGAAGCCCGCGAGTGCGGCCCGTGCGGTGCCACCCGCGCCGAGCAGGGTGGCGGTGGCGTCCGGTGTCGGGACGTAGCCGCCCGCTGCCCGGAGCGCTCCGGTGACGCCGTCGATGTCCGTGCAGTCGGCGCGCCAGCCGCCGTCGGGGAGGTGGACGAGCGTATTCGCCGCGCCGACGGCCAGTGCTCGGTCGGTGGCGGTGACCGCGGTCTGGAGCGCGGCGAGTTTGCCGGGCATCGTGACCGACAGCCCCGCCCACTCCGGGCCGAGCGAGGCGACCAAACCGGGTAGCCGGTTCTCGTCGCACTCGACTCGGTCGTAGGTCCAGTCGGTCAGTCCGAGTGCGGAGTACGCGGCGCCGTGCAGGACGGGCGACAGGGAGTGGGCGACCGGCGAGCCGAGCACGGCCGCGCGCCTGGCGCCGACGGGGGCGTGCCCGAACGAGCCATCGTCCACCAACGCTTGCGCCTGTGTGGCTGGGTCCTGGCCCGATGTCGGGTCAGTAGGCACCGTTCGCCCTGGCCTGCTTGACGTTGGCCTCGTGCTCGTCGTTCGTCTCGGCGAAGCAGGACGTGCCGTCCTTCTGGCAGCGGACGAAGAACAGCCACGGGCCTTCGGCGGGCTTGGCGGCGGCGGCGAGGGCTTCCTTGCTGACCGCGGCGATCGGAGTGGGGGTGAGACCGATGTTGGCGTAGGTGTTGTACGGGCCCGCCTTGGCGCGGTCGTCCGGCTTGGTGAGGATCGCCGGGCGGTCGAGCACGTAGTTGATGGTCGAGTCGTACTCGAGCTTCATCGACTTGGCTAGCCGGTTGTACGTGACCCGGGAGACCTTGTCGAAGTCGGCGGCGATGGCCTCACGCTGGATGAGGGAGCCGATGACCAGGACCTGGTACGGGGTCAGGCCGGTGGCCTCGGTGATCTTGGGCATGCCATAGCTCTGCATGCGCGCCGAGGACTCGGTGATGACCTTCTTCCACAGCTCCTCCGGCGTCGAACCGGGGCGCACGTCGTAGACGTCGGGGGCGATCAGGCCCTCGAGGCGGCGCTTGGGTTCGGCGGCGCGGGAGGCGTCGAGGACGGCCCAGTCGGGGACGCCGAGGGCGGCGAGGTCGGTGGTCTCGGCGACCTTGCGCAGCTCTTCGACGGACGCGCACTTCTTCTGGCCGTCGAGGGTGGCGCAGGAGGCGTTCGACAGCAGGGTCACGATGCCCGGGGTGACCGTAGTGCCGTTGGTCAGGTCGTCGAGCTGGGTGCCTGCCTTGATCTGCAGGTTCCCGACCTTCGACGTCGGGTTGACGATCTTGGCGACGGCGTCCTTGCCGGACACCTTCGTCCGCATCACGTAGAACCCGGGCTGGATGGCGCGCACCTTCGACTCGGACTCGGCCGCGACGGTGAACGCGCGGGAGCTGGCGATGACGCCGTCTTCCTTGAGGCGGTTCGCGATGGTGCCGGTGGTGTCGCCGCCCTGGACCTCGACGACGACGTCGCGTTCGCCCGCGCCGGTGTAGTCGTCATAGCCGCCGAGGTCGGAGAGCTGGCGCAGGCCGTACCAGACGACGCCGCCGATCAGCAGGAGCACGACGACGCCGAAGACGATCAGGCGGTTGCGCTTGCCGTTGCGGCGGGACTTGGCGTTGCGCGCGGCCGCGCCCGACCGCGGGCGTTCGCGGGTGGATCGTTCCTCGAAGAGGCCGAGGTCGTCGGTCATGAGTCCTCCGCGAATCGAGCGAGTGCGGCCGATCGGGCGTCGAGCCACGTCTGCAGGATCTCCACAGCCGCCGCCTGGTCGACCACTGCTCGCTGGCGCTTGCCCCGAACCCCTTGTTGGCTGAGCATCCGCGAGGCGGACACCGTGGTCAGCCGCTCGTCGGCGAGCCGAACCGGCACCGGCGTGACCCGCCTGGCCAGCTCGGTCGCGTAGGCGAGCGCGCCCTCGGCCGCCGTCCCGTGGCGCGCGGCCAGCGTTCTCGGCAATCCGACCACCACTTCGACCACCTCGTGCTCGGCGACGAGCTCGGTGAGCCGGTCGAGGTCGCTACCCGACCGTTCGTCGCGAGACAGCGTAACGAGCGGCGTGGCGAGCACCGGAGCCGGATCGCTAAGTGCTACGCCGACCCGCACCGAACCGACGTCGACGGCGAGCCTGCGCCCGCGTCCTGGGTCGTCGACCCCGGGCCGATCAGGCTTGGTGCTCATGCCCGCACACGCTCCCAACGCACACCGCTACGGCTGTCCTGCGAAACAGTCAGCCACGAACCACCCGGACCGCAACCGCCACTCGGCCTCACCGCTGAGGGTGGCCGGGCGAACACGGATCATGCACCGCTCAGGGCCCGGCGCAGGGCGGTCACCGCCTCGGCGATCCCCTCGACGTTGGCGCCGCCGCCTTGGGCGAGGTCGGGCTTGCCGCCGCCACGCGCGTCGATGGCCGGGGCGAAAGCGGGCACGAGCTTGCCTGCGGCGAGGCCGTTCTCCCTCGCCACGGCCGTGGTCGCGACGACGAAGGCGACCTTCCCGTCGACAGCGGAGAACAGCGCGACCACGCCGGAGCGGGTGCCCAGCCGGTTGCGCACCTCCCCGGCCAGGGTCCGCAGGTCGTTGCCGCCGACGCCGTCGGGCGCGCGGAGCGCGACGAGGGCGGTGCCGTTCACGTCCTCGGCCTGTTCGGCCAGGGTGCCCGCCGACGACAGCAGCTGACCCGCGCGCATCTTCTCGAGTTCCTTCTCGGCGCCGCGGAGGCGTTCGATCAGGGCCTCGACGCGGGCGGGGACCTCGGCGTCGGGGACCTTGAGCATCGCGGCGACGTTCTGGACAAGCGCGCGCTCCTTGGCGAGGTAGCGCATGGCGTCCATGCCGACGTAGGCCTCCAGGCGCCTGCTGCCGGAGCCGACGGACGACTCGCCGAGCAAGGTGATGGGGCCGATCTGCGACGAGTGCTCGACGTGGGTGCCACCGCACAGCTCGCGCGACCACTGGCCGCCGATCTCGACGACGCGGACTTCCTCGTCGTAGGTCTCGCCGAACAGGGCGACCGCGCCCATCTCCTGGGCGCCGCCCATGTCGGTGTAGACGACGCGGACCGGCAGGTCCTTGCGGACGGCGAGGTTGGAGACCTCTTCGATCTCGGTCTTGGTCTCGTCGGAGAGGCCACCCGACCACGCGAAGTCGAGCCGCAGGTAGCCGGGCTTGTTGTACGAGCCGCTCTGCAGCGCGGTCGGGCCGAGCACCTGGCGCAGGGCGGCGTGCACCACGTGGGTGCCCGAGTGGCCCTGCCGGGCGCCGATCCGCCATTCCTGGTCGACCATGGCCTCGACGTGCTTGCCCTCGGTGATCTCACCGCTGCGCACGCGCACCTGGTGGACCCACAGCTTGCGGGCGATCTTCTGCACGTCGAGCACTTCCAGCTCGACGCCGTCGGCGGTGATGGTGCCCGCGTCGCTCTCCTGGCCGCCGGACTCGGCGTACAGCGGGGTGCGGTCGAGCACGACCTCGACGATCTCGCCCTCGACGGCGGCGCTGACCCGCTTGCCGTCACGGACGAGACCGACGACCTTGGCCTCGGTGGCCAGCTCGGAGTACCCGGTGAACTCGGTGGCACCCAGCGCGATCAGGTCGCGGTAGACCGACTGGTCGCCGTGGCCGGTCTTGCGCCCGGCGGCGTCGGCCTTGGCGCGGGCGCGCTGCTCGGCCATCAGCTCGCGGAAGCCGTTCTCGTCGACCGACAGGCCCTTCTCGGCGGCCATCTCCAGCGTCAGGTCGATCGGGAAGCCGTAGGTGTCGTGCAGCTGGAACGCGGTGTCGCCGGGCACCATGGCGCGGCCGTCGGCCTTGATCTTGTCCGCGGCCAGGTCGAAGATCTTCGAGCCGCTGGCCAGCGTCGAGAGGAAGGTTTCCTCTTCCTTCTTCATGACCGACTCGATGCGGGCGAAGTCGCTGGCAAGTTCCGGGTACGACGGCGACATCGTGTCGCGCACGACCGCCGCGAACTCACCCAGGACGGGCTCCTGCACGCCGAGCAGGCGCACGGAGCGCACGATGCGGCGCAGCAGGCGGCGCAGCACGTAGCCGCGGGCCTCGTTGCCGGGGGTGACACCGTCACCGATGATCATCATGCCGGAGCGGGCGTGGTCGGCGATGACGCGGAAGCGCACGTCGTCGACCGGGTTGCCCGCGCCGTAGCGGCGGCCGGACATCTCCTCGGCCTTGCTGATCACCGGCCGGACCAGGTCGGTCTCGTAGACGTTGTCGACGCCCTGCAGCAGGTAGGCGACGCGCTCGATGCCCATGCCGGTGTCGATGTTCTTGCGCGGCAGCGACCCGATCGGCGGGTGGCCCTTCTTCGGGCTCAGCTCGCCGCGCTCGTCCTGCATGAAGACGAGGTTCCAGATCTCCAGGTAGCGGTCCTCGTCGGCGACCGGCCCGCCCTCGACGCCGTGCTCAGGGCCGCGGTCGTAGTAGATCTCCGAGCAGGGACCGCTGGGGCCGGGCACGCCCATGTCCCAGTAGTTGTCCTCGCCGTCGCGGCGCTGGATGCGGTCCAGCGGCAGCCCGGCGATCTTCTGCCACAGCTCCAGGGCTTCGTCGTCGTCGTTGTAGACGGTGGCCCAGAGGCGGTCGGGGTCGAAGCCGTAGCCGCCGTCGGCGACGCTGTTGGTGAGCAGCGTCCACGCGTGCTCGATCGCCCCGGCCTTGAAGTAGTCGCCGAAGGAGAAGTTGCCCGCCATCTGGAAGAACGTGTTGTGCCGGGTGGTCTTGCCGACCTCGTCGATGTCGCCGGTGCGCACGCACTTCTGGACGCTGGTGGCACGCGGGAACGGGGCGGGCACGTCGCCGAGGAAGTATGGCCGGAACTGGACCATTCCCGCGTTGACGAACAGCAGGTTGGGGTCTTCCAGGATCAGCGACGCGCTGGCGACCTTGGTGTGCTCGTTGGCGGTGAAGTAGTCGGTGAAGCGCTTGGAGATCTCGTGGGTCTGCACGATCGTGTCCTCAATGGATCAAAGGGGAATACGGCGGCGGGGACGGCGAACGGGCTCAGCCGTTCGCCCTGCGCGCTCGCGCGTGCGGGCGGGCGCCGGGGGTGATGCCGCTGCGCCGCTCGACGGTGTCGGTGAGTTCTTCCTCGCGTTCGACCATGCCCGCGCGGACGTCCGCGCCGAAGGCCCCGATGGCACCGGCCAGCTCGCGCATCGCGTCACTGACGTTGCCCGCGATACCGGCGGGGGTCACGGCGTGCGCGGTCTTGGTGGCCTTGCGGGACAGGGCGACGCCGGTGGCGACACCGACGCCGAGCCAGAAGATTCGCCTCACTTGCGTACTCCCTTGCGCGCGCGGCGGGTGGGCCGCGAGTGCTTGCCCTCGATCTCCCCCTTGGCCTTGCGCCGCGCCTTGAGCGCCTTGCTGACCCCGTAGGAGAACGCCGCGGCCTTGACCAGCGGGCCGCCGAGGGTAGCGGTGAAGACCGACGTCAGCGCGGAGACGTTGCCGGTGACGGCCTGCGCGTTGGCGGTGATGCCGTCGACCCGCTCGAGCTGGGTGTTGACGTGGGTCAGCGTGGTGTTCGCACCGTTGAACAGCGGGTCACTGTTCTCGTGCGCCTTGCGGATGGCGATGGTGGCCTCGTCCAGCGTGCGGCCCAGCTTGGACAGCACGATGCCCAGCAGCACTACCAGCAGCACGAACGCGCCTGCAGCGATCAGCGCGGCGATCTGCGTGGGCGTCACGAGCCCTCCTCGACGAATGCGGATTTGATCGCCGTCAGGCTACCGCGCCGCCACGTTCACTTCCGGACAGGCACACCCCCGCGCCCGCGCGGGCTACCCGGTGGTGTGGGTGACCTTCGCCCGCTGCTCGCCCACGGTCAGGGTGACGTGAAGGCGCGGACCCGACGAGCTTCGAGTGCCTACCCGGCGGCAGCACCATTCCGATGCCCAGCCGCACGGCGACGGTCACGCCACGATCGGCGCACACCGTCATGGACCCGTTCACCGCGGAGCGGAAGTCGTAGCCCCCCTTCCCGGGGGTGTCCCTATTTCACTTGGTCGTAGTAGGTGCAGCTGGCGGGGTCGTGCAGGGCGGCGAAGGCGGAGAGGACGACGCGCGTTTGAGTTTGCGGTTGCCGGACCTGGGGGGGTGCTCGCCCTTGATGCTGGTCCGGACCTGCGGGTGACGGAGGCGATGCCCGCGTAGGCGGGCCAGGTGTCAGGGCGCGGGTCTACTCCGTGCCGCGGACGACCCTGCGGAGCCTAGGTACCCGCTCGGCCAACGCGCGTTCCGCGCCGCGGGCGGTTGGGTTGTAGTAGTCGCGGCCGATCAGTTCGTCCGGCGGGTACTGCTGGGTCAGCACCCCATCGGCGACGTCGTGCGGGTACCGGTAGCCCGTCGCGTTCCCCAACTGCTTGGCGCCTTGGTAGTGGCCGTCGCGCAGGTGGGCGGGGACTAGGCCGGCCGCCCCCGCTCGCACATCAGCCATAGCGCTGTCGACGGCGGTGATCACCGCGTTGGACTTGGGTGCGGTGGCCAAGTGGATGGTGGCCTGGGCCAAAGCGAGGCGCGCCTCCGGCATGCCGATGAGCTGTACGGCCTGGGCGGCGGCGACGGCGGTCTGCAGCGCGGTCGGGTCGGCCATGCCGACGTCCTCGCTCGCGTGCACGACCAGCCTCCGAGCGATGAAGCGCGCGTCCTCCCCCGCCTCGAACATGCGGGCCAGGTAGTGCAGCGCGGCGTCCACATCGGAGCCGCGGATGGACTTGATGAACGCGCTGATGACGTCGTAGTGCTGGTCGCCCTGCCGGTCGTAGCGCACCGCGGCCTTGTCGACGGTGGCCTCGACGGTCGCGAGGTCGATGGTGCCGCCGGTGGTGGCCAGCGCGGAGTCGGCGGCGGCTTCGAGTGCGGTGAGCGCGCGGCGGGCGTCGCCGCCCGCGAGGCGGACTATGTGGTCCTCGGCGGCGGGTTCGAGGGTGACCGTGCCCGCCAGGCCGCGTTCGTCGGCGACGGCGCGGTCGACCACGGCGCGCACGTCGGTGTCGGTCAGCGGTTGCAGTTGCAGCACGAGTGACCGCGAGAGCAGCGGCGAGACGACCGAAAAGAAGGGGTTCTCCGTGGTGGCGGCGACGAGCAGGACGATGCGGTCCTCGACCGCGCCCAGCAGCGCGTCCTGCTGGGTGCGGGAGAAGCGGTGGACCTCATCGATGAACAGGACAGTGGACTCGCCAGAGTGCGTCAGGCGCTTACGGGCCTCGTCGATGACCGCGCGCACCTCTTTGACGCCCGCCGACAGTGCTGACAGTGCGACGAAACGGCGGCCGATGGCGCTGGACACGAGGGTGGCCAGCGTCGTCTTGCCGGTGCCGGGCGGGCCGTAGAGCAGGATCGACGCGGGCGCGGCGCCCTCGACCAGCCTGCGCAGCGGGGCGCCGGGGCCGAGCAGGTGGTCCTGGCCGACGACCTCGTCGAGGGTCGCGGGCCGCATCCGCACGGCCAGCGGCGCGCTCGCCCGTCGGGTCGGGGCGTCGGCGCGCGGCGCGCCGAACAGATCCAGGTCGAACTCCTGTTCCATGCGCCCGACGCTACCCGTGCGACAATCGCTCCCTGTGACCTCGTCCGCTGTTCGCGCCAAAGTCGTGCTCCTCGCAGGCCCTTCCGGGTCGGGCAAGTCGACGCTCGCGGCGCGGGCCGGGCTGCCGGTCCTGCGCCTGGACGACTTCTACCGCGATGAGGACGACCCGTTGGCTCCCCGCGGCGCGACGGGACTTGTCGACTGGGACCTCCCGACCGCTTGGCACGCCGACGACGCGCTCGCCGCCGTGATCGAGTTGGCCAGGACCGGGACCATCCAGGCGCCGCACTACGAGATCAGCGCCAGCCGTCGGGTGGGCGGCTATCAGCTCGACCTCGGCGAGGCGACGGTCTTCGTCGCGGAAGGACTGTTCGCCGACCAGATCGTCGATGGCGCCCGCGCGGCGGGCGTGCTGGCCGAGGCCATCGTCCTGACCCCGAGCGCGGGCCGGACCTTCGCCCGCAGGCTCGTGCGCGACGTCGCCGAGTCCCGCAAGTCGCTGCCCCTGCTGGTCCGGCGTGGCCTGCGGCTGTGGCGCGACCACGCGGCCGTGGTGCGCCGCTGCGTGGCGGCCGGGATGCGGCCATGCACGTCGGCCAACGCTGTCGACCTGCTCGGCGAACTGGCGCTGGGTCAGGGCAGCGCCGCGAGGTAGCGCTCGCCGAGGACCCGCAGGTGCCCGACCAGCTCGGGCGGGCCGTCGACCCGGAAGTCCATGCCCAGCATGCTGACGTAGATCGCGACCGTCTCCAGCGTGTCGGCACCGGTGATCAGCACGCTGGTCCGCTCGTCGACCGGCTCCACCACGCCGACCGTCGGATTGATCCGGGCGATGACCACGTCGGCGGGCGCGAGCACGGTGATCCGGGCGCGCACCTTCCATCCGGTCGACGCGATCTCGCGCACGACGAAGCCGACCAGGTCGTCGTCCGGCGGCCGCCGCGGCGCGAAGCGCCTGGTGCCCAGCACCGCCTGGTCGATCCGCGCGACCGGGATCGCGCGCCACTCGTGGCTTTCGAGGTCATAGGCGACCAGGTACCAGCGTCGCTGCCAGTTGATCAACCGGTACGGCTCCAGCTCGCCCGGCGCCCGCAGCGTCGTCATGTCCCGGATGGCGCCCGCGATGGTGTCGAGCAGCGCGGCCCCGACCGGAGCGTCCGGCTCGCGTGAGCCGGTGACGGCGGGGCCGATCGCGGTGGCCTTGCGCAGCGCGGTCACCTTGCGGCGCAGGCGTTTCGGCATGATCTGGTCCAGTTTGGCCAGCGCCCGCGCCGCGCTGTCGCCCACGTCGGCGATGCCGGTCGAGCCGTCCTCGGCCAGGCCGACCGCCACGGCGACCGCGACCGCCTCGTCGTCGTCGAGCAGCAGTGGCGGCATCGTGGCGCCGCTGCCGAGGCGGTAACCGCCGATGGCACCCCGGGCGGCGTGGATGGGGTAGCCGAGTTCGCGCAGCCGCTGGATGTCGGCGCGCAGCGTGCGCTCGGTGACGTCGAGGCGTTCGGCCAGTTCACGGCCGGTGCGCGCCCGCTGGTCCTGCAGCAGCGACAGCAGCCGAAGCAACCGTCCAGCGGTCTCCGCCACAAGTCCTCCCAATTAGGAACGAAAACAGCCTAATGGACCCATAGTCTTTGAAGTAACAGAGAGAACCGAGAAAGGCAGTCACATGGCAGCGAACACCACCTCCCAGCTCACCTGGCGCGCGGCGCTGGCGGCCTCCCACCAGGCGCTCACCACCGTGGTCGCGGCCGTCGGGGACGACCAGTGGGACGCGCCGACGCCGTGTTCGCAGTGGACGGTGACCCAGGTCGTGCAGCACGCCGCGGGCGACCAGCTCGCCTACGCCGCCACACTCGGCGCGGGCGACGGCCCGGACTACGACCCGTTCGCCCCGTCCGGAACGATCGACGGCAGCCCGTCGGCGCTGGTCAAGGTCGCGATCGAGCGCACGGCCGCCGCGTGGTCGCGGCACGAGGCCGACACCGCCCCGACCCCGCTGCCCCAGGGCGAGCTGCCCGTCACGATCGCCGCGGGTGCGTGCGCGCTCGACGCCGCCGTGCACGCGTGGGACATCGCGATCGCGACCGGGCAGCCGTCGCCGCTGACCGACGACCTGTCGGCGTTCCTGCTCGACGTCGCGAAGGAGATCGTCGAGCCGCTGCGCCAGTGGGGCGCCTACGCCGCCGCGGGCGCGACCACGGCCGACGACTCGGCGACAGTTCAGCTGCTGCGCTACCTGGGGCGCTAGAGCTGTGTCCATGAACGTTGTCGGGCTATCGGCGGATCCAGGTTTCCGCTGGGCGTGCCGCCGGAATGCCGCTCGTACTGGGTGTACTTGGGCGTTTCGGCGGTGCGGCCAGCGGGAAGCTGGGCCGTCGAGAGCCCGGCAA
>DATLIA010000004.1:0-15030 GCA_035540215.1 Actinokineospora sp.
GGGCAGCAGCTTGCCGACGTCGGCGGCGGCGGGCTGCCGGGCCTCGGCGGCGGTGGCCTGCCGGGCCTGGGTGGCGGACTCCCCGCACTCCCGGGCCTTCCGGGTCTGCCCGGCGCGGGTGGCGGTGGCGCGCTTCCCGCGCTGCCCGACGTCGGCGGCCTGCTGCCCGGCCTGGGTGGCGGACTGCCCGGGGTAGGCGACATCCCGCTGCTCGGCGGCGGCAGCCTGCCGCTGCTGGACGGCACCTCGGTCCCGCTGCTCGGCGGCGGCCTGCTCGCCGGGCTCGACGCGGCCAAGACGCTCAATCTCGACAGCGTGACCAAGCTGACCAACCTGAACCTGGGTGGCGGCAAGGTTCCGGTGCTCGGCGACCTGGGTGTCGACGCGAACTCGCTGTTCAACCTCGACGCCATGCGGCAGGCGGTGTTCCAGTTGCTCCCCACGGGCGACCCGCGCATCGCCAAGGCCAACGGCATGTTCGACGCTCTGACCAGCCAGGTCGCCGCGCTCCCGGTGAACGCGCCGATCTCGCTGGACAGCCTGCCGATCGGTCCGGACCTTGAGGACCTGTTGGCGGACCTGCGGACGTTCGCCGAGAACGACGTGGCGCTGCCGGTGACGGTGAACTTCAACATCGCCAAGCCGGACGCCGACTCCGCGCACACGATCACGAGCCTGATCTGGCCGGAGGGCGCCAAGGGTTTCCCGCAGGACGAGCCGGGTGCCTTCGTCGGCTCGACCAGCATGCAGCTCACCGAGCCGGGCCTGTACGCGTTCGCGTGCAAGATCCACCCGTACATGCTCGGCGCGATCGTGGTGGACGACCCGCTGACCGTCGGCCTCGACTTCGGCAAGAAGCTGCGGGTCAACAGCCGCAACCTCAGTGTGCCGTCTGACGCCGACATCATCGCCCAGCTGGTGCAGAAGTTCTTCGTCATCACGGTGAAGGACAACTGGCAGACCTTCAGCGACACCGAGGAGCGGACCTGGAACCCGCAGTTCCCGCCCGCGCCGATCCTGATGTACGACGAGGCGGGCAAGCCGGAGCTGATCCCCAGCCTGGACTCCTACCTCAAGAGCAAGTTCGACCTGCCGAAGAAGCTGCCCGCCCTGGGCAAGAAACCCTCGGTTCCCGGCGTGGGTGAAGTCTGGATCGCGACCCAGATGGAGGAGTACGCCGAGAAGACCAAGACCGGCTCGATCACCAAGGTCGACGTCCAGAACTGGAGCGTGTCGAAGAAGATCTCCGCGCCGGAGATCAACATGAACAACACGCACAACATGTGGACGGACAAGGACGAAACCGTCATCTACGCCAACGAGTGGTTCAGCGACAAGATGGACGTCTTCGACCGCTCGTCCGGCAAGCTCATCCGACAGATCCAGGTCGGCCCCGACCCATCGCACGTGATGAGCCGGACCGACACCGACCAGCTGCACGTGGCGATCAACGGCGGCGGCTCGGTCATGGAGGTCGCGCCGGGCGGCACCCGCATCGACCGGCGCATCGCGGTGCAGGGACCGGGCGAGAAGGTCGCCCACCCGCACGCCCACTGGATGACCGGCGACGCCAAGATCATGGCGACGCCGAACGTCAACCTGTACAACGCGACCCTGGTCGACATCCCGACCGGCGCCATCCGCCACGAGCAGACTGGTGAACTGCCGATCGCCACTGGGATGACGCCGGACGGGAAGAAGACCTACATGGCCGACTTCCTCGGTGCGACTGTCTCCTGTATCTCCAACGCCGAGGACGCGTGCGTCAACGGCGGTGCGAAGTCCAAGAACAAGAGCATCGACCTGTGGGGCAGCTACAACGCGGTCGCCGGGGCCTCCGGGCCCTTCGGCGGCCTGCCGATCCAGCTGCCGGTCGCTCCCGACAACTCGGCGCTCCTGGTGGCCAACACGATGACGTCCAACATCACCGTGATCGACCCCAAGACCGACGAGATCGTCAAGTGGCTGCCGTGTGACGCCGGATGTCACGGCATCAACTACGGCGCGAAGAAGGGCGGCGGCTACTACGCCTACGTCTCAAGCAAGTTCGCCAACACCCTCGCCGTGATCGACCCCGACCCCAACGGCGACGGGAGCCCGGCCGACGCGGCCGTCGTGGGCAAGTTCGTCCTCGACGGCGTGGCGTCGACCCCGAACGACGGCACCATCACCAAGTGGGCGGGCTTCGGCGGGCAGGGCGTGCTGCCCATCCCGCTGGCCTACGAGGGATGGGCGAAGCGGGTGCCGAGCAACGCGGTCAACGACCAGTTGACCTGTCGCCAGCGCAACCCCGTCGAGTTCGCGTCCGTTTGCCCATAACAACCGGAAACCGGGTCGGGGAGCACCGCCGCTCCCCGGCCCGGCCGGTATCGATCCATTGAGGACGATCATGAGCTTTCCCCGGTGGCTGGTCGCTCTCGGCGCGATCGGTCTCATCTGGACAGTGACAGGAAGTTCGACCTACACCGAGCAGGTGGTCACGTCGATCGCCCCGGTGGCCGCGGCCGCGCAGCCGACGTCGGGTGGCGGCCAGGATCTCGGCGACGGCACCAAGCTCGCCACGTGGCAAATGGTCAACGGGCGCAAGGAGTTCCGCCTGACGGTCGCGCCGACGCCGTGGGAGATCAAACCGGGTGTCGTGCGGCAGGCCTACGCGATCAACGGCACGGTGCCCGGGCCGGTGATCCGGGTCAACGAGGGCGACAAGCTGCGGATCCTGGTGAAGAACGACATGCCGGAGGACACCGCGATGCACTGGCACGGCATGGTGCTGCCCAACGACCAGGACGGTGTGCCGCTGCTGACCCAGCCGCTGATCGAACCCGGCCAGACCTACACCTACGAGTGGACCGCGGTCAGCACCGGAAGCCATTGGTACCACTCGCATATGCACGGCGAGCAGGAGGGCCGGGGCGTCTACGGCTCGCTGGAGATCGTGCCCAGGATCGGCGAGATCGCCGCCGACCGGGACTACCGGATCATGGTCGGGGACGGCGCGCTGGGCTTCGTCATCAACGGCAAGAGCTTCCCGGCCACGGCGCCGCTGCGCGCGCGGGTGGGAGAGCGGGTGCGGTTCCGGCTGATCGGGACCGGCCCGGAGATGACCCACCCGATGCACCTGCACGGCGGGTTCTTCGAGGTCGTCGCCCAGGACGGGATGCGGCGCGCGTTCCCGGAGCGGATGGACACGCTGCTGGTCGGCGTCGGCCAGACCTTCGACATCATCTTCACCCCGACCGTGCCGGGCAAATGGATGATGCACTGCCACATCTTCTCCCATTCCGAGACGCATGAAGGCATGTCGGGCCTGGTATCGATCCTCTACGTGGACCCGCCCGCGGTGTCGCTGCCCGATCTGTCGCAGCTGCCGCCCGCCGTGCCCGGTCTGCCGCAGCTTCCGCTGCCGACCATCCCGCTGCCCGGCCTGCCCTTGCTGGGCGAGCACGGCAACCACAAGTGAGAGGGGTTCCAATGTCACGGCTGATTCTCCGAAGCCTGTCCATTACCGTGCTCGCCGCGTTCGCGATGCTTGTCGGCGGGTACACCGCGTCCGCCCACGTGTCGGTGTCGGCGGACAACCCGGTGCCGGGCAAGTACGCGAAGGCGACGTTCCGGGTGCCCAATGAGCGGGACGTGCCGACGGTGAAGCTGGAGGTCGCCTTCCCGGCCGACCAGCCGTTCGGCCGCGCGGCGGTCGCCCCCGTCCCCGGATGGACGGCGACGGTCAAGACCCACAAGCTCGACGTCCCGATCACCACCCACCACGGCGAGACGATGACCGAGGCGGTCGAGTCGATCACCTGGGAGGGCGGGGAGATCAAGTCGGGCGAGTTCGTCGAGTTCCCGGTGTCTCTTGGCCCGCTGCCGACGGCGAACCTGGTGTTCAAGTCGCTGCAGACCTACGCCGACGGCGAGATCGTCCGGTGGATCGACATGGGTGGGGCCGAGGCCGACCACCCCGCGCCGGTGCTGTCACTCGCGCCCGTCGCCGTGTCGTCGGGGACGTCTGGGGTCGACGTGCTGGCCAGGGTGCTCGGGCTTGTCGGCGCGCTGACGGCCTTCGGTGCGCTGGCCGCGTGTGTGGCGGTGCTTCCCAGGGTGCGGCGGCGGACGCGGACGGTGGTCCCGCCCGCGGTGGGGGCGCGGCCCCGCGTCCGGGAGAAGACGAAGGTCTGAGCGGGTCATGGGTGGAGGCGGGGTCTGATGTCGAAGCTGGTTCGCGCGGTGTTCGCCGCGCTGGTGGCGGTTGTGTTCGCGGTGGTGGCGGCGCCGTCGGCGTCGGCGCACGCGGTGCTGGTGTCGTCGACGCCTGGCGGATGGGAGCTGCTCGCCGACTCGCCGAGGTCGGTCGCGCTGCGGTTCACCGAGTCGGTCGACGTCGGCCTCGCCCATGTCCGCCTGATCAGTCCGCGGGGCGACGACGTGTCCGGGATCAAGGCGCCCGCCCATCCCGAGGGGAAGGCCGACATCGTCGAGGTCGCGATCCCGGAGGCGCTGGCCAACGGCACCTACACCGTCTCGTGGCGGGTCGTGTCCGCCGACACCCATCCGATCCAGGGCGCGTTCACCTTCAGCGTGCGCGAGGCCACCGCGGCCGCCGCGCCGCGGGCCGCGCCGGGTGGGCAGGGCACTGTGCTCTACGGGATGGCCCGGTGGCTGGCGTCAGCCGGATTCATGCTGCTGGTCGGGACCGCGTTCCTGTTCGCGGTGGGGTGGCCCGAAGGTGGCAAACGCTTGCGCAGACCGGCGGGCATCGGTGCGGGAGTCGCGGTCGGGGGGACGGCGGCCGCGCTCCTGCTCTACGGCCCCTACGCGAGCGGCACGCTGTCGGCGATCACCGATCCGGCGGTCCTCGGGGCGACCCTGTCCACTCGCATCGGCGTCGTTCTGGCCGTCCGGCTCGGACTCCTGGTGGCGGTTCTCCTTCTCATCGGCCGGTTCTTCCGGGCGCCCCGCCGGGGTCTGGTCGTGCTGGGTGGAGCGGTCGCGCTCGCGGCGACGTGGAGTCTCGTGGCGCACGGGGCGACGGATTCCTTGGCGCCGCTCACGATCGCGGTGGGGACCATGCATCTCACCGCGCTGTCCGTCTGGCTCGGCGGGCTGCCCGCGCTCGTCGTCCTGCTGCGGTCGGGGGACGTGGCGGGCATGCGCAGGGGCATACCGCGGTTCTCGACGGCGGCGGGGATCGCGGTGGCGGTGGTCGTGGCGACTGGGCTCTATCAGACCTGGCGGCAGGTGGGGACCATCGGCGCGCTGTTCAGTACGACCTACGGCTGGTGGCTGCTGGCCAAGGTCGGGCTGGTCGCCGTGATCGTCGGCAGCGGGGCGTACGCGCGGCGGTGGGTGCGTTCGCACTACGGGTTCGAGGTCGTGTCGGTGACGGACAAGCGGCGCGCCAAGCGTGAACTGGACGACGGGGAGGTCGGACGGTTCCGCCGCGTCGTCCTCGCCGAGGCGTCGCTCGCCGCGGTAGTGCTGGGGGTGACCGCGTCGCTCGTGGCGACCGAGCCCGCGCGGGCCGAGCGGGAGCGGCTGGACCACCCGCCGGTCGCCAGCGGGCCGCTGACCTTGGCCGTCCCGTTCGACGCGGGCGGGCTGAGCGGGCAAGGGCAGGTGGCCATGGTGTTCACGCCGGGCAAGATCGGCCGCAACGAGCTGCACCTGGCCGTGCTCGATCCCAGCGGGAAGCCGAAGACCGTGCCAGAGGTCCGCGCGGAACTGCGCAACACCGACGCCGGGATCGGCCCGATCCTGGTGCCGCTGACGCCCGGCGGGCCCGCGCACTATCTCGCGCGGGATGTGGGATTGCCGATGGGCGGGCGCTGGGAACTATCGCTGATCGTGCGTACTTCTCCGATTGATCAAGCCACGGTCCGCGTGCCGGTAAACACGGTGTGACGTGTCGTCCTCCGGGCGCGTCCTAGGAATCGTTCGTCTCGTTGGGTCCGGTAGCCACGCAAGGAAGGTGGGACGCACATGCAGTCACTGCCACCGGTGATAACGGATTCGCGGGCACTGTCCGCCGACGTGTTGGCCGACCTGCGCAGACGGGTCGTGGCCGCGGTGGCTTCGGGCGTCGCGCAAGTGGAGGTGGCGCGGTTGTTCGGGGTGTCACGGCAGACCGTCGGCGCGTGGGTGCGGGAGTACCGCGACCACGGCGACAGCGCGTTCGTCCCGGGCAGGCGCGGGCGCAGACCAGGTGAGCAGCTCGCCCTGACTGCCCAGCAGCAGGAGTGGGTGGCGCGCACGATTGGGATGCGCGCGCCGGACGAGGTCGGACTGCGGTATCTGGTGTGGACGCGGCAGGCGGTGACCGAGCTGATCAACCGGGAGTTCATGGTCGTCCTCGGCGCGACCACCGTCGCGTCCTACCTCGTTCGGTGGGGGTTCCCCGGACCGCAGGACCTGCTGCGGACACTGCGCGCGCGCAACGCCCGCGCGGTCATGGACCCGACAGCCCGAGGCGGCGAGCGCGGCCGGTGGCAGCCGGGTGCCGAGGTCGTCTGGGTCGGCTATGGGCGTCCACAATGGACCGAAGATGCCGCGGCGGCGTGCGTGCTGCAGGCGGTGTCGAACCGGGGCGCGATGTCGTTCCTGGCCACCGGCGACCCGTTCGCCGCCGATCAGGTGCGCGGGTTCCTGGAGCGGCTGACCGCCCAGCTCAAGCGGCGGGTCAACGTGGTGGTGACCTGGCAGCCCGGCGCGGTCGACGCGGCGGGCTGGACGGTCGGCGGCTGCGCGGTGCGGTTCGTCGGGGTGTGACGGCGGACCGTCCTCCTGCCTGGGGAGGACGGTCCGCCTGATCAGGGTCAGCTCAGCGTGACACTGGGGTTGTCGACCGCCCAGTACCAGTTGTTCACGCCGTTGGACAGCCGCCACTTGACGACCATGCTGGTCGCGCCCGCGGGCACGGGCACGGTCAGGTTCTCCAGCTTGGCGACCGCGTCACCGGTGTAGGTGAGCAGGTTCTGCGCCGCGCCGCCGTTGAAGGACACCGAGACCGTCGCGGTCTCGCCACCCTCCTTCAGGTAGTGCGAGCCGAACTTGACCGACGCGGACGACTTGCCGGTGACGTTGAACGACGGCGACACCAGCGAGCTGTTGAACGAGCCCGACGTCGACTTGTCCGACCACTCGTCGGAGTCGGCGACGGCGAACACGCCGCGGGCGCGGACGTTGGACTCACGCTGCTGACCGGTCTGGGTCTTGGTCCAGAAGTCGTCGTTGGTCAGCGACCAGCCACGCCACTCGGCCATGCCGCCGGTGCCCATGCCGGTGTTGTCGATCGTCCAGCCGCCCGGCATCGTCTTCGTCCAGCCGAGCACGGACGCCGGGATGCCGGTCTCGTCGACCCGCGGGTTGAGCGTGGCCGACTCGAACGGGTCGGTGTTCGCGGTGCCCAGGGCCTGGCCGTCGATGGTGGCGCTCACGCCGTGGATGCCAAGGACGGTCGCGGCGATGTCGACGTTCTTCGGTCGGGTCGCCATGGTCCCGGCGGGCACGCCGGGGCCGGTCTGGATGATGAACGAGGACCGCTCCGCCGGGGTGGCGCCGCCGTGGCCGCCGCCGTCGGTGTGGCCGTGGTCGGTGGTGACGATGAACGTCCAGTCCTCGTCGGCGTAGGTGGGCCGCGCCTTGATGGCGTTGATCACCGTGGCCATGTTCTTGTCGCTGTTGTTGATCGCCGGGATGTAGCAGGACCCGGTCGCGCCACAGCTGTGGCCCGCGATGTCCACCTCACCGAAGTAGACGAACGACGCGTCCGGCCCGGTGCCCTTGATGTGGGTCGCGGCCTTGGTGGCGATCGTCGCGTCAGCGGCGGTGTAGCCGGGGGCGTCGCTGACCGTCTCCCGGGTGTCGATCTTGCTGGTGAAGATCGCCGGTCCGACACTGTTGGACGTCAGCGGCGCCCAATCGGCGATCGCGTAGGTGGAGAAGGCGCTGTTCGCGTTCTCCATGCGGGTGAGGAAGTCCGGGTACTGCGCGAGGTTGGTGCCGTTGCCCCAGCTGTTGCTGGTGACCTTGTGCTTGTCGGGCCACACACCGGTCGCGTTCGTGGCCCAGCCAGGGCCGGACAGGGTGGGAGCCATCGGGTTCGCGTACAGCCAGGTCTTGCTCGACCGGCCGGACGCGATCAGGGCGTCGAGGGTGGGGGCGTTCGCAGGGGCGATCTTGTCGAACAGCAGGCCGTCGAGACCGAAGACGACCACCTTCCGCGGCCGCGCGGCCGGTGCCGCCACCGAGTTCGCGGCGGGTACCAACAGTGCGAACGAGGCGGCGAGCGCCACGGCGCCGATCAGGCGAGGTGTTCCCATGGACGTGGTCCCTTTCTTGGACACGCTTCCTGGATTTCTACTGCACCGCGGTCTAGGCGCCGATGCGCCTGCGCACGACCGCGGACAACTGGTCGACCGCGACGACCAGGACCAGCACGACGAGAATGTGCGTCACCATCTGGTCGAAGCGGAACAATTTGATCGACTGGTTGATCAGGAACCCGATCCCACCCGCGCCGACAAGGCCCAGAACGAGGGAAGACCGGACATTGACGTCGAACCGGTAGAGCAGCAGACCGACGAATTGGGGCAGCACGGTTGGGAAGACAGCGTTTGTCGCTACCTGGAGCCCACTGGCCCCGTTGATCCGCAGTGCGTCACGTGGACCAAGATCGGTCTCCTCCATGGCTTCGGCCCATAGCTTCCCCATGACACCGGTGTTGTGGAAGATCAGCGCCAAGACACCCGCGAACGGCCCAAGCCCGACCGCCGTCACGAAGATCAGCGCGAACACGACGTCAGGCACGGACCGCAGGAACGAAAGAATCGACCGGGCTGCTTGATAGACGACAGTGCTGGACGTAGTGGCCTTCGACGCGAGGAACGCGAGCACAAGAGCGAACGGGACGGACAGCGTCGTGCCAAGAAGTCCGATGTAGAGAGTGACAAGCGCGGCATCGATACTGGGCCCCAACACCTTCCACCGAAGATCAGGCGGCAAGGCCTCACTGAGGAAGTCCGCCATCCCCCGCCACCCCTGCACCAACGCCCCAGGCGAGAACTCAGTCTCCTGCCACGCAAGCACATGAACAACAACAAGCCCAGCGACAATCCCCGAAACCAAAACCGACGGCCGAGACCGCCGAGGCGGCAACCACCCCAACCGGCTGTTGGCGCCGTCGGTGACTCTTGCGTTGTTGGTCGCCGTCATGCTGTTGCTCGCTCTGGTGCGTAGAGGGCGTCTACATCGGACTCTGTGAGGTCCATGGGGCTTGCGTTCATGGCGACCTTTCCGTCCAGTAGGCCCACGATGCGCTTTGCGTATTTGCGTGCGAGTTCTGGTTGGTGCAGGACCGCGGCTACCGCCAGTCCTTCGTGGGCCAGGTCGGCGAGTAGAGCGACTACCTGGTCTGCCGCGCTTGGGTCGAGGGCTGATACTGGTTCGTCGGCCAGTACAACTCTGGCTCGCTGGCACAGTGCCCGTGCGATTGCTACTCGCTGCTGTTGGCCGCCTGAAAGCCTTCCGGCGGGTTCAGCGGCGCGGTCCGCCAAGCCGACGCGGTCCAGGCATTCCATTGCCTCTTCCCGGACTTCCCTGGGGAACACGGCAGGGGTGAACGATCGGATCAGTGGCAGCCGACCCAACGCCCCAGCGCAAACGTTGTCCAGTGCGGACCGTCGACGAACCAGGTGGATCTGTTGGAAGACCATGGCGGCCCGCTGGTGTGGGCCGTTGATGTCCTGGCCGCCCAGTGTGATTGTCCCCGAGTCCGCTGTCTGCAGTCCCACGACGCAGCGTAAGGCGGTCGACTTGCCCGACCCGTTGGCGCCGAGCAGGGCCACGAACTCCCCGGCGTGGACGTCGAGGTCCACGCCGGAGAGCACTGGCCTGCCGTCAAAGGACTTGTGCAGGTCCCGGATCGACAGCTCAGACGTCATCTTCGGAAAGTCCCAGCGCGGTCGCGAGGTCGAACAGCGGCTGGTAGGTCTCCTTCTTCACCGACACCAGCGGGCCCGCCGGGTCGACGTCGAGGAAGGCGCCGACCTTGGCGATGTCCTCGGGGGAGAGCTCGAGCAGGGCCTTGGTGACCTTGTTCTTGAAGGCGTCCGACAGGTCGCCGCGCAGGGTGATCGGGTCGTTCGGGATGGGGTCGGAGGACCAGACCTTGCGGAACTTCGACTCGTCGAACGTGCCTGCCGCCTTGGCGCTCGCCAGCTGCTGGCTGTTGATCTCGGCGGCCTCGACCTTGCCGTTCTTCAGTGCCAGCAGGGCCTCCGGGTGGCCGCCCGCGTAGTCGAGCTTCAGCGCGGTCTCGGCGATCCCGGCCTTCTTCAGCGCGTAGCGCGGCAGCGCGTCGCCCGAGGTGGAGCCGGGGCTGGACAGGGCGAGCGTCTTGCCTGCGAGGTCGTTGATCGACTTGATCGGCGAGTCGGCCGGGACCCAGATGCCTGCGGTGTAGCTGGTGAGCTTGCCGCTCGCGTCGGCGAAGGACGCCACGGCCTGGGCGTTGGCCTTGTTGCTGGCGAAGACGTAGCCGAGCGGGCCGAATTGTGCCAGCTCCAGCTGGCCGTTCTTCATCGCCAGTACCTCGGCGGAATAGTCGTCGACGACCTTCAGCTCGACCGTGCAGCCCAGCTTCTTCTCCAGTGCCTTGGCCAGCACCTCATACGCGGGGGTGAGCTTGGCGGGGTCCTCGAAGGGCTCGATGCCGAAGCGCACCTTGCCATTGGGGCAGGCGTCGGACGTGGCGGCGGGGGCCGGGTCCGACGAGCCGCAGGCGGCGAGGGTGACGGCCATGAACGATGCCGCCGCGACCGCGGACAGTCTGGTGAGTGCACGCATTGCCTTGACTCCTGTTTCCGATTAAGCGAGAAGGTCTTCGAGCACGCGGGGAGGTGCGTGTCTGGTTCTGGAGGTTGCGTTAATCCACAAGGTTTTCGAGCACGCGGGGAGCGAGCCCAAGCGCGGTGGTCATGCCGATGCCGGAGGTCACCGAGACGACCCGGACACCGTCGACCGGTGTTTCGATGAGGAACGGCGCGGGCGCGGAGGCGTAGACCCCGCGCCAGCGCTGGCGGACGGTCAGGCTCGGCACGCCGAGCAGGTTCGCGGTCTCGGCGAGCACCGCCGCGTCGAGCGCGTCGTCGTCGTACGGCTCGAGGGTGCGGTGGTAGTGGTGGGTGTCACCGATGGTGAGCTCGCCGGTGGGGGCCTGGGTGAACATCAGGTTCAGGCCGATGTCGATCAACTCGGGGCGCTCGGCGGTGAGCCGGGCGCGCATGGCGGGCAGGGACGCGCACGCGGCGAAGCCGTCGTAGCGCAGCATGGAGTAGCCGGTGAGCACGGCGGAGTCGATCGGGCGGCCGTGCGGGTCCTCGACCCGCAGCATCCGCAGCGCGCAGCGGCGGACCTCGGCCTGTTCGGCGAGGTCGGGGAAGTGCCGGTCGACGTTGTGGCCGACCGCGAAGACGATCTTCCCGGCGCGGATCGTGCCGCGGCTGGTGCCGAGCAGGCCCGGCTCGACGGTGTGGACCGTGGTGCCCCAGTGGAACCGCACGCCGCGCTCGGCCAGCCACGCGGCGATGGCGTGCACCGCCTCGCGCGGGTCGACCCGGATGTCCAGCGGCAGCAGCGCGCCGCCGACGACGCCTGGGCCGGTGGTGACGCGCTCGGCGACGGCGGCGGCGTCGAGCAGGGTGACCTGCCCGTCGCGCAGCGCGTGGAACTCCTCCAGCACCGCGTACTCGTCGTCGTCGCGGGCGACGACCACGGTTCCGCTGTCGCGTACCCAGAAGCCCGCGGCCTTGGCCAGGCGCAGCCACGACTCCCGCGCGGCCAGGCCGTATTCCAGCGCGACGCCGTCTTGCGCGGTCACACAGCCGTGGCCGAAGTTGCGCACCGACGCGCCGGTCGCCCGGTCGTCGCGCTCGACCACGGCGACCGACAGACCGCGTTCCAGCGCCGCGTAGGCGTGGGCGAGGCCCACGATCCCGGCACCGACCACGACCACCTCGGCCGACTCGATCTCACTTGTCATGACAAGAACGATGGGAGAGGTCGACCTGTCCTGTCAACGTCGAGTTCTTGCCAGACGACTGTGTTCACCCATCGTTCATTACCTGCTGTTCTAAGGGAAATCTCTGTCCACAGTGGTGTTACGAGGCGGCGTCGGCATGTATTGTCAAGTGCATGGGGATGCCACTACACGAACGCATCGCAGCTGACGTCCGCCGTCAGATCGCCAGTGGGGAACTGGCGGTCGGGGCCCCGGTGCCGTCGGAGTCGCAGCTGTGCGCGGCCTGGGACGCCTCGCGCGGCCCGGTGCGCCAGGCGCTGGCGACGCTGCGCGCCGAAGGCCTGATCGGCGGGGGGCGGGGCAAGCCGCCGATCGTGCGCAGGCAGGGGCTCAGTCAGCCGTTCGACACCTTCCTGTCGTTCTCCCGCTGGGTCGACGGCCTCGGCCGCACCCCGGGGCAGCGCACGATGGAGGTCGCCCGCAGGCCCGCGCCCGCCGAGGTCGCCGACCCGCTGCACATCGACGAGGGCACCCCCGTCGTGCAGCTGATCCGGCTGCGGCTGATCGACGACCGGCCGACGATGGTCGAGCGGTCGACGTTCACCGAGGCGGCCGGGCGGCTGCTGTTCGACTTCGACTGTGACTCCGGCTCGATCTACGCCTATCTCGCCTCGCGCGGCGTCGACATCGCGGTGGCCCACCACATGATCGACGCGGTCGCCGCCGACGCCACCGACAGCGAACTGCTCGGCGTCCCGGTCGGCGCCCCGCTGCTGCGCGAGCGGCGGCTGGCGTGCAGCGCCGACGGCGAGGAGATCGAGTACTCCGACGACCGCTACCGCGGCGACATGATCAGTTTCAGCATCGAGAACACCCAACAGGCCGCCCTGCCCGCGCTGGTGCGCAGCTGGAGCCCGGTCGGAAAGCAGTCAGCGTCATGATCGAACTCGCCGTCCTGGACATCGCGGGAACCACCGTCGAGGAACACCAGGCTGTCTATGTCGCGCTGGAGGACGCCGTCCGCGCCGCGGGCGCCGACCCCACTGTCGCGGATATTCAGCGGTGGATGGGCGCCGACAAGCGCGAGGCCATCGGTGGCCTGCTCGGCGTCGACCCGTCCAGTATGGACAATGCGGTGGACGACGCTGTGAATAGGACATTGGCCGACTTCCGGACCCGGCTCGCCGCGGCTTACGCCGCAAACCCGCCCCACCTGCTGCCCGGCGTGCGCGATGCCCTGGGGAAGCTGCGGGCCAACGGGATCAAGGTCGCGCTCACCACGGGCTTCGACCGCGGCGTGACTGACTCGCTGCTCGCCGTCGTCGGCGTGGACGAGACCATCGTCGACACGGTTGTGTGTGTGGACGACGTCGCCGCGGGTCGCCCGGCGCCGTACATGATCTTCCACGCGATGGAGCGGACCGGCGTGCGCGACGTCTCGCGGGTGCTCACCGCGGGCGACACGGTCCGCGACCTGGAGGCGGGGACGAACGCGGGCGCGGGCATCGTCGTCGGCGTGCTGTCCGGCGGCCTCGACGCCACCGCGCTCGGCGCCGTCCGGCACACCCACCTGCTGCCCAGCGTCGCCGACCTGCCGGAACTGCTCGGTCTCTGACGGTCAGTCGGTGCGGCCGTCACCGTATCGGGGGACGACGGAGAAGACCTCCAGGCCGCGTGGGGTGCCCTTGGCGCGGAAGCGGCGGCGGCGCAGCGTGTAGCGCTCGGGGTCGACGTTGGCCAGCGCGGGCCCGGACACCAGGACCTCACCCCCGGCCGCGGCCGCGGCGACCCGCGCGGCGATGTTGACGTCGACACCGAGGTAGTCGGCGCCGACGCGGCGGGGTGAGCCCGCGTGCAGGCCGGTGCGCAGCTGCGGCCGGTAGCCGTCGAGGGTGATCGCGCTGACGGCGGTGCACGCCTCGTAGGCGGCGTCGATGGCGCGGCCGGTGTCGACGAACACGGCCATCACGCCGTCGCCGAGGGATTTGACGACCGTCCCGCCGTGCCGGGCGATTACGGTCTCGCTGGCCGTCCCGACGTCGCCGAGCAGCCGCAGGACCTGGTCGTCGCCCGCGCGCAGCGCCCAGGTGGAGAAGCCGACGAGGTCGGTGAACAGGATGGTGACATCGGAGGTCGTCGGCGCGGACCCGCGGACCGCCTGCCACACCTGCACCGCGGTCAACCCGAGCTCACGCAGCGCGCTCGGCCGGTCGGCGCCCGCCTGCTCGATGAGCCGGGCCACCCGGTCGGACGGCTGGTTGCCCACCGGCGGCACGTACTGCCCCGGCGCGAGCTTGCGGACCGTCCGGGCGGTGCGGACCACGCCCTCGTTGCGGTCGGACTCGCGCAGCAGCCGCCGCACCTTTGCCCAGCCGGTGTCAGTCACACCGAAAACTCTACTGCGGCAGGGCTTTTCGGGACTGTGATCTGAGCACGAGTGCCACGACGACGCCGTAGGCGACGTGGTCGGCCACCTGCGGGCCGATGGGCAGTGCGCGGACGCGCGGGAATCGTCTGCCGACTACACCCAGGTCCAGCGCCGCGATGGCGAGCCCGGCCAGCGCGCCAACGGCGATCGGCCTCCCGCGCGGCAGGCGGTCGATGACCTGCGCCCAGCCCAGCGAGAGCCCGGCATGCGCGATGACCGCGGAGATGAGCAATCGGCCGCGCCGAGTCTCGCGCGGGAGCAGAATCGACCCGGCGGCCAGGGTGGCTTCGAGCGGGTCCGCCCTGGTCAGCAGGGCCCACACGGTCGATGGCAGGCCGCTGAGGCAGCCCGCGACGGTGCCCGCCACCAGGGCGTCCTTCGGCGTCATGAAGGCAGTATGGCTTGCGGACTGAAACTGTCCGCAATGCTCGATAGGTTGGTGTTACCTCGATGAAAGACATCCCAGGAGCGTAGATGTCAAGCAGCAACGTTCTCGGTGTGATGCGACCAGGCTGTGGTCTCGTCGTAGTGGGTGTCGGTTTTGAGGCATCCGTGGAGGATGCCGACGAGTCGGTTGGCGAGTTGACGC
>DATLIA010000005.1:0-14874 GCA_035540215.1 Actinokineospora sp.
GCCGGGTATCGGCCTGTCCACGGCGTGGCTGGCAAGGCGGAGGGAAGACCGTAGTACCGGGTTGTACTTGGGCTTTCCGACAACGCAGCCAGGCGCGTCGTGGGCGGGTCGAGACCCGGTGAAGGTTCGTGGTCAGCGCACTAGCGCTGGTCGACCGAGAAGAGATCCATTCCCAGGTCGAGTGCGGGCGACGAATGGGTCAGCGCGCCTACGGCGAGGTAGTCCACGCCGGTCGCCGCGTACTCGCGGGCGACGGCGAGGGTGAGACCGCCGGACGCCTCCAGCTTCGTGCCGGTCCCGCGCACCCGTTCGACGGCTCGGGCGCAGTCGGCGGCGGTGAAGTTGTCCAGCAGGACGAGTTCGACGCCTTCGGCCAAGGCCTCGTCCAGTTGGGCCAGGCTGTCGACCTCGCACTCGAGGAACAGGTCCGGCGCGTGGGCGCGGGCCACGGCGATGGCCTTGGTGACCGAACCGGCCGCGACGACGTGGTTGTCCTTGATCAGGATCGCGTCGCCGAGACCCAGGCGGTGGTTGACGCCGCCGCCGCGGCGCACCGCGTACTTCTCCAGCAGCCGCAGACCGGGCAGCGTCTTGCGGGAGTCGCGCACCGCGGCGCCCGTGCCCTCCAGTTCGCGCACCCAGGCGGCGGTCGCCGTTGCGATGCCGGACAGGTGGCAGAGCAGGTTGAGCGCTGTCCGTTCCGCGGTGAGCAACGCGCGGGTGTTGCCGCGGACGACCAGCGCGGGCTGTCCGACCACAGCCGGGGAACCATCCGCCAAGGCGGACACCACGGTCAGGTCCGGCACGACCGCGGCGAACACGGCCTCGGCGACCGGGACGCCCGCCAGCACGCCTGGCTTGCGCGGGGTCAACTCGGCGACCGCCACGGCGTCGGCGGCCACGGTGGCCTCGGTCGTCGCGTCGGGGCCGTAGCGCAGGTCCTCGGCCAGTGCCGTGCGGATGACGCGACGCAGGTCTTCCTGGTCGATCACGCGGCACCCCGCAGCGCGGTCGGGGTGGTGAGGACCGGCTGGCCGGACGGGGTGAGCCGCACGACGAGCGACCGCCGCCAGACCGCGTCGTCCTTGGCCGGGTAGTCGGTGCGGACGTGGCAGCCGCGTGACTCCGTGCGGGTGGCGGCAGCGGCGATGAGGGAACGCGCGACCAGGGTCAGGGCCGCGTCCTCGACGGCGGCGCGGGTGTCCAGTGGGCGGTCGACAGCGGAGACGTCGAGCACTGAGCCGACCACGGCCAGCCCCTCGGCCTCCCGGCCGATCGCGGCGTAGCGGCTCATCACGCGCTGGAGAGAGTCGCGCTCGGCGACGGGGGCGACCGGGAGGTCGGACACGACGGCGAGCCGGGGGTCACCCAGCCTGCCGCCCGCCAGGTCCGCGGCGACCGCTTCCGCGGCTCGGGCACCGACGACCAGGCCCTCCAGCAGGCTGTTGGACGCCAGTCGGTTGGCCCCGTGCAGGCCGGTGCTGGCGACCTCGCCCGCCGCGTACAGCCCGGGCACCGCCGTCCGGCCGTCCACCGTGGTCATCACGCCGCCGCAGGAGAAGTGCGCGGCCGGCGCGACCGGGATCGGGGTGACCGCCGGGTCGATCCCCACACTCAGGCAGGCCTGGTAGACCGTCGGGAACCGCTTGGCGAAGTCGATGCCGACGAGCCGGGTGGCGTCGAGGAAGACGTGGTCGTCGACCCCGCCGCGGCCCTCGGCCATCCGCCGGGTGATCGCGGCGGCGACGACGTCGCGCGGCGCGAGGTCGGCCAGCGGGTGCACGCCCTGCATGACCGACGCGCCGGTCGCGTCGATGAGTACCGCGCCCTCGCCGCGCACCGCCTCGGTGACCAGCGGGCAGCGGCCCCGCGCGCCCTGGCCGGTGTAGAGCACGGTCGGGTGGAACTGGACGAACTCGATGTCGGCCAGCGGCGCGCCTGCCCGCAGCGCCAGCGCCAGGCCGTCGCCCGTGGCGACCTCGGGGTTCGAGGTGGCCTGGTAGAGCTGGCCGAGACCGCCGGAGGCGAGCAGCACGGCGGGCGCGCTGATGACGCCGGGCACGCCCGCGCCGTCCAGGACCACCAGCCCCGCGACCGCGCCGGAACCGGTCCGGACGGCCTGGACGGCCACGTGGTGCTCCAGGACCGGCACCCGACCGTCGCGGGCGGCGGCGATCAGCGCCCGCTCGACCTCGGCGCCGGTGGCGTCGCCGCCCGCGTGCACCACGCGGAAGGCGCTGTGGCCGCCTTCGCGGGTGCGGGCGAGCAGGCCGTCGGCGCCCGGGTCGAACACCGCGCCCAGCTCGCGCAGCCGCGTGACAGCGGCCGGGCCGTCGGCGATGATCGCCCGCACGGCGTCCTCGTCGCACAGGCCCGCACCCGCGACCAGCGTGTCGGCGATGTGCTTGTCGACCGAGTCGCCGGGGTCGTGCTGGTCGGGCAGGACGACGGCGACGCCGCCCTGCGCCCAGCGGGTGTTCCCGTCGACGGCGTCGGCCTTGGTGACGACCAGGACGCGCAGGCCAAGTGAGTGCGCCCGCAGCGCCGCGGTCAGCCCGGCGACACCCGTGCCAACGATGACCAGGTCAGCGCGTGCCTCCCAGCGGGGGCCGGTCACTCGCCACCGCCAGACGTACCGATCTCGATCATGCGCTGCACCGCGCCACGGGCCCGGCGCGCGGTCTCCAGGTCGACGTGGACCTCGTCGGCGCCTTCGCGCAGCGACCGCAGCAGCGCGGCCGGGGTGATCATCTTCATGTACTTGCAGGACGCCCGGTCGTTGACCGCGCTGAACTCGATGTCCGGGGCGGCCTTGCGCAGCTGGTGCAGCATGCCGATCTCGGTCGCCACCAGCACCGACTTCGCCTTGGTCGACCGCGCCATGGTCACCATGTCGCCGGTCGAGAGGATCTTGACCTTCTCGCTGGGCACGATGCCCTCACCGGCGAGGTAGAGCGCCGAGGTGGCGCAGCCGCACTCGGGGTGGATGAACAGGTCGGCGTCGGGGTTGGCCGCGGCGCGCTCGGCCAGCTCGGGGCCGTTGATGCCCGCGTGCACGTGGCACTCCCCTGCCCAGATGTGCAGGTTGTCGCGGCCGGTCTCGCGCTTGACGTGCGCGCCGAGGAACTGGTCCGGCAGGAACAGCACCTCGCGGTCGGCCGGGATGGACCGCACCACGTCGACGGCGTTGGACGACGTGCAGCAGATGTCGGTCTCGGCTTTCACCTCGGCGGTGGTGTTGACGTAGGAGACGACGACCGCGCCCGGGTGCTCGGCCTTCCAGGCCCGCAGCTCCGCGCCGGTGATGGAGTCGGCGAGCGAGCAGCCCGCCCGCGCGTCCGGGATCAGGACCGTCTTCTCGGGAGCCAGGATCTTGGCGGTCTCCGCCATGAAGTGAACGCCGCAGAACACGATCGTCGACGCGTCGCTGGTGGCCGCGATGCGGCTCAGCGCGAGCGAGTCGCCGGTGTAGTCGGCGATGTCCTGGATCTCCGGCAGCTGGTAGTTGTGCGCGAGCAGCACGGCGTCGCGCTCCTTGGCCAGCCTGCGCACTTCGTCCCGCCACGCGCTGTTCGGCTCCACCCCGCTGTAGGGGGTCAGGTCGATCAGTTCCGCGGTCATCGGGCCCTCCTCGTTTGTCCGATTTCCGATCCAGAGGTTTTCGCCTTAGGATCGAAAACATGACGGATGCTACCACCGCACCCCCGGGCATCGCTCACGAAGTACTGGCTGCCGTACTCCAGGTGAGAGCGGGATCACTGCAGGTGGTGCTGTGGGAGCGGGGCATGGAACCGCACGCGCACCGCTGGTCACTACCCGGTGGCAGACTGCGTCCGGACGAGGACGTGGAGGCCTCGATCCGCCGCCAGCTGGCCGAGAAGGTCGATGTGCGGAAGGTCTCCCACGTCGAGCAGGTCGCCGTCTTCAGCGCGCCGGACCGGGTCCCGGGGCCGCGGGTCGTCGCCACCGCGTTCCTCTGCCTCGTGCCGTCCCACCAGGACCCCGAGCTGCCGCCGGACACCGCGTGGCACTCCCTCGACGGCCTGCCGACCACCGCGTTCGACCACGAGACCATCGCCGTGCGTGCCCAGCACCGGCTGCGCTCGAAGCTGTCGTACACCAATATCGGCTTCGCCCTGGCTCCCCCGGCGTTCACCATCTCCGAACTCCGCGAGCTGTACTCGGCGGCGCTGGGCTACCGGGTCTCGGCGACGAACCTGCAGCGGGTACTCGCCAGGCGGGGCCTGCTCGTCCCGACCGGTGAGACAGCTCGTCCCGGCCGGGCGGGCGGCAGGCCCGCGGCGCAGTTCCGATTCGCCGACACCAGGATGGCTGTCACCGATCCCTTCGCTGTCCTACGGCCACCAGCCGGTGACCAAGCGCTAGCGCGCTGACCATGGACCTTCACCGGGTCTCGACCCGGTGAAGGTCCATGGTCAACGCGCTAGGCCGTCCGAACTAACCGTGACTCACCGGAGAGCGGACTGACCCGCTTCGTCGTAGCGTGATGCCTGTGGCCGATTCGCTCCCGTTGTTTCCCCTGCAGGCGGTACTGCTGCCGGGAGCGAACATGCCCCTGCACATTTTCGAGCCCCGCTACCGCCAGCTGACCGTGGACCTCGTCACCGGCACCGTGCCCGACCGCCGCTTCGGCGTGGTGGCGATGCGCCCGTCGTCGGGCCCCGAGGTCACCGACGTCAGCCAGCTGCAGGAGATCGGCTGCTCAGCGGCCCTGCGCCAGGCCAAACGGCTGCCGGACGGGCGCTTCGACATCATCACCACCGGCGAACGCCGCTTCCGCCTGCTCGACATCGACACCACCAGCGCCCCGTACCTGATCGGCGAGGTGGAGTGGGTGCCGGACGTGCCCCAGCAGGGCGCCGCGGCCGCGTCGGTGGCGATGCTCGCCGAGTCGGCCCGCTCCGCCCACCGCCGCTACTGCGAAGCGGCCTGGCAGCGGGAGGACTGGAGCGAGCCCGACGAGGACACCGACACCTGCGAACTCGCCCACGCGCTGGCCGCGGACTGTCTGCTGACCATCGCCGACCGCCAGCGGCTGCTGGAGGAGACCCGGCCGCTGCACCGGCTCCGGCTCATCGGCGAACTGCTGAACCGGGAGGCGGGCCTGCTCTCGACGCTGCGCGCCGTCCCGGCCCCGCCGTCGGAGTTCAGCGCCCCCTACAGCCTGAACTGACCGCTACCACTCGATCGCGGGGCAGCGGTCCATGACCATCCGCAGCCCGGCCGCCGTCGTGCGCTCGAAGGCGGGGATGTCGACCACCGCGAGCTGGAACCACACCGCCTCGGCCCCGATCGCCACCGCCTCGTCGGCGAAGGCGCCCGCGGCCGAACTGCGGCGGAACACGTCGACGCAGTCGACCTGGAACGGGATGTCGGCCAGCGACGCGTAGCCGGGTTCACCCCACACCGTCTCGGCGGCCGGGTGGACCGGGACGATGCGTTTTCCCTTCCGCTGCAGGAACTTCGCCACCCCGTGGGCGGCGCGGGACGGGTTGTCGGCCAGGCCGACGATCGCCCACGTCTCGCAGTCGTCGAGGATCCGGCGGATGGTGTCTCGATCGGCCCACGGCTCAGGTGACATGGCACCAGGATGCCACTTGGTACCGTCACCGCGTGGAAGATCGACTTGTCACCGTCATGGGCGCCACCGGCAAGACCGGGCGGCACGTCGCCCGACAGGCCACCGAACGCGGCTGGACGGTCCGGGCCGCCGGGCGGCGCGCCGCCGCGCACGGCACCTGGGTCCCGTTCGAGTGGGACGACCCGTCGACGTGGGAACCAGCCTTCGCGGGCAGCGACGCCGCCTACATCCTCATCCCGTTCAACCACCCCGGCGCACCCGAGGCCGCCCCGGCCGTCATCGAGGCCGCGGTCGCCGCCGGGGTGCCCCGGATCGCGTTCCTGTCGACCATCGACGTCGACCACGCGCCGGACGACGACCCGACCAAGATCGCCGAGAACACGCTCGCGGGCCTCCCTGTGCGGTCGGCGATGGTCCGGCCGACGTGGTTCCTGGACAACTTCACCGTCGGCTCGTTCCGGGGCATGCTCGAAGCGGGCGAACTGCGCCTGCCCGCGGGCGACGGGCTGTTCCCGTTCGTCGACACCCGCGACGTGGCCGCGGTCGCGGTGGCCGCCATGGCCGACGGCGGTCCCGAGGGTCCCCTTCCGGTGACCGGGCCGGAAGCCGTCGACCACCACGTCGTCGCGGCGGCCCTCGCGGACGCGCTCGGGGTGCCGATGCGCTACGTTCCGGTGTCCACTGAGGAATTCGTCGACCTGTTGTGCGCCAGGGGCTTCTCCACCGGGTATGGGGAATTCCTCGCCGAGGCGCTGATCAAGGTCGCCGACGGTTCCTTCGATCTGCGGGTGTCGGACACCGTGCCCCGGACCGTCGGCAGGCCCGCGTACTCCGTGTCCGACTTCGCCAAGAACCACGCGGCCGCCTGCCTCGGATAGCTCACGCTCACGCCGTCGAAGTCGTCACGACACCGAAGCGGTCGCGGAGTGCGTGCCGGGCCGCCTGGTAGCCGCACATGCCGTGCACTCCCGGCCCGGGCGGCGTCGACGACGAGCACAGATAGACCCCGGGGGTCGGCGTCGCGAAGGGGTTCCAGCGCGGCGCGGGGCGGAACACCGTCTGCCGCGGCGACACCGCCCCCGCGGCGATGTCGCCGCCGACATGGTTGGGGTTGATCCGCTCCGAATCCGCCGCGGTCGTCACGTGCCTGGCGAGCACGACGTCCTGGAAGCCGGGCGCGAACCGGGCTATCTGCCTGGTGACCGCGTCCCCTACGTCCACTGCGGACCCATGGGGTACATGCGCGTAGGCGTAAAGGGTGTGGGCTCCCTCGGGGGCCCGCGTCGGGTCGACCACTCCCGGCTGGACCACCAGGACGTACGGGCGCTCGGCGTGACGGCCCGCGGCGACCTCCGTCTCGACGGCGACGGCTTCGGCGCGGTCTCCGACGAGATGCAGGGTGCCCGCTTTCGCGCAGTCCGCCGCTGCCCACGGAACGGGGCCGGACAGCGCGTAGTCGACCTTGCACGCCGCCGCGCCGTAGCGGAAGCGGCGCAGGGCACGGTCGTAGCGCGCGGGCCAGTCGGCCATGTGGGATAGAGCGCGCGGGGTGACGTCGAGCAGCGTCGCGCGGGCGGGCGGCAACTCGCGCAGGGAGGTGACCATCCGCCCAGTGTGGATCACGCCGCCGCGGGCGGTCACGAACTCCGCCATCGCGTCCACGATCGACTGGCTGCCACCCCGCGGAATGGCCCAGCCCACGGCGTGGCCGAGTGTCGCCAACAGCAGACCGACGCCAGCGGCGGTCAGGCGGCGCGGCGGGGTGATCGCGTGCGCCGCGACCCCGGTCAGCATCGCGGGCGCGACGTCGCCCGCGAACCGGACATTCCACAGTGGACTGCCTTGTTCCGCCAACCGGAGCCCGAATCGGATCGCCGCGGTGAAGTCGGTGGGCGGGCGGCGCAGGTCGGACATCGCCAGGCCGGTCACCGCTTCCCACCGCCGCACCAGCGGGCCGAACAGCCCACGCCACGCGCGGCCGTCGGCGCCCAGACCGTCGGCGGTGCGGTCAAGGTCATGCCAGGCCATGCCCGCCCGGCCGCCGTCGAGCGGATGGGCATAGGACGCCTCCGGCACCAGCATCCGAACCCCGTGCGCGGCCAGGTCGAACGACCGGAAGAACGGCGACGCCAGCGCCATCGGGTGCGCCGCGGAGCACACGTCGTGCCGGAAGCCGGGCAAGGTCGCCTCAGCCGTGCGCGCGCCGCCGCCGATGGTCGCGGCGGCCTCGAACACCTCGACCCGCAGTCCGGCCTTGGCCAAGGTGACCGCGGCGGCGAGTCCGTTCGGCCCCGCCCCCACGACCACCGCGTCCACTGTGCTCATCGCCCGCACCTCTGCGAGCCGTCGAACAGCAACCGCCCGGCCGCCCGCACCCGCACCGGCCACGGCGCGCCCGTCGTTCCAGTCATCCCGCAGACCTCCGTCTCCGGGCACATCGTGGCAGGCGCTAGCCGAACAGGCTCCCGTAGCCGCGGACCGCGCCCGCGTCCACCCGCGCGGTGCGCAGGCAGTGCCACAGGCAGGCCTGGTTGGACGTCACCACCGGCAGCCCGAGATCGGCCTCCAGCGGCGCGATCGTGTCCACGCACCGCAGGCCGTTGCCCGCGATGACCACCCCGTCGGCGTCCGCGGGCACGGCCCGGCGAACCTGTTGGTAGACCTGCTCCGGCCGCACCTCCCACTGCGCGCCCGCGTCCCACAGTTCCCAGGGGCGCAGGTCGCCGCCGACGTCGAACCGGTCCATCGTGACCGGGGCGAATCCGGCGTCGGACAGATACTTCTGACCGGCGGCGACGATCTCGTCCTTGAACCAGGGCGGGACCATCACGTACGGCTTGGCCATGCCCACCGCGCCCATCGCCGCGACCGTCGCCTGTGCGGCGGTCAGCGCCGGGATGCCCTGTGCGCGGACGCTGGCCTGCTCGGCGAAGGCTTTGTCGAACTCCGCCCCGCCGAGGAAGCTGCTGGTGGTGAAGCAGACGCAGATCGCGTCGAGCCGCATCCCACCGAAGCAGTCCAGGCCGCGCGCGATGTCCGGGGACTCGGCGACCACGCGGGCCTGGTCGCCGTACTCCGATGTCCCCGGCCTGCGGGGGCTGGCGAACCGGGCCGCGTTTACCGCCACGCCCGATGGCGCCATGGCCCAGAACTCGGCCTCGGCCACCGGGTCGTGGTCGATCACCAGGATGCCGAACGCGGCACGCCAGCCCCAACTGTCGGTGAGCATCGCACCTCCTGTTTTGACCGCGGCCTATTTGACTGTGTTCCTATTTGACACTGGCCTTCTCCGGTTCGGGAGCGGGCTTGGCCAGCCGGTTCTCGGCGAAGGCGAGCGCCACCAGCACGACGAGCGTGCCGACGATCATGTTCCAGGTGATCGGCTCGCCCAGCAGGGCAACACCGATGGCCACGGCCGTGATCGGCACCAGGTAGTTGACCGAGGACGCGGTCGCGGCCCCGGCGTCGGTGATGAGGCGGAAGTAGATCAGGTACGCGAGCCCGGTGCCGACGACGCCGAGCAGCACGATGCTGAGCACGACCGACACCCGCAGGTCCGGGGTCTGCCAGGCGAAGAACGGGGTGATCGCCGCCTGCAGGACACTTGCCGCGATCACCTGCGTGGTGGATGACACCAGCGGCGGGATCCCCTTCTGCGACAGCATCTTTCGCACATAGACGGTCTGTGCGGCGTAGCACGCGGCGGCGCCGAGCACGGCGAACTGGCCCGGCAGTGAACCGGTTTCCCCGTCCCACGGTTTGATCACGATGACCACGCCGACGAAGCCGATGACGAAGCCGACGATCTTGCGCCACGTCGCCCGCTCGGTGTTCAGCGCGACGGTCGACGCGGCCAGCGTCAGCAGCGGAGTCGCGGCGATGAGCACGCCCGCCATCGCCGCGGTGGTCCGCTGCTCACCCCACGCGAGCAGCAAGAACGGCGCGACCATGCCGAGAATCGCGGTGACGCTGATGTGGCCCCAAACCGCAGGCACACGCGGCAGTCGGCCGCCGGTGAAGCGCAGCACCGAGTACAGCACGGCGGCGCCGAGCAGCACCCGGATCAACACCAGCTGCGCCGGGGTCAGGCCGCCGACCGCGACCTTGATGAAGGTGTAGCTGCTCCCCCAGATCGCGGCGAGGAGGAAGAACAGCATCAGGTTGGTACGACTCATCTTCGGCGGTCCTTATGCGTTGGCTAGTGGGATGACTCATGATGTTGGCCGGGTATCGGCGTGTCCACGGCGTCGCTGCCAAGGCGCGGGGACGGCACTCGTACCGGGTTGTACTTGGCCGTTCCCGCAACGCAGGCAGCGGCGTCGTGGGCATGTCGAGACGCGGTCAACATCATCGGTCATTCCACTTGAGCGGGGATGCTGGCCAGACCGAAGTCGAGTGCCGCTTCGGACAGCTCGTCGTCGGGCAGTTCCCCGGCAAGGTAGCGCTGATAGGCCACCAGATCGAAGTCCCCGTGACCCGAAAGGCCCAACAGGATCGCCTTGCTCGTGCCCTCCTCGCGGCAGCGGATGGCTTCGTCGATGGCGCCGCGGATCGCGTGGGTCGACTCCGGCGCGGGCACGATCCCCTCGGTCCTGGCGAACAGCACGCCCGCCTCGAAGCACTCGTTCTGCCGGACGGACACCGCCTCCATCAGCTTGTCCTCGACGGCGCGGCTGATCAGCGGGGCGATGTTGTGCGCGCGCAGGCCACCCGCGTGGAAGGCGGGCGGGACGAACTTGTGGCCCAGGGTGTGCATGCGGAACAGCGGCGTCAGCCCCTGCGAGTCCGCGTGGTCGTAGGCGATGCGGCCGCGGGTCAGCGTCGGACAGGCCGCGGGCTCCACGGCGATGAGCCGCAGGTCCGGTCCGCCGCGCAGCTTCTCGCGCAGGAACGGGAAGGCCAGGCCCGCCAGGTTGCTGCCGCCGCCCGCCGCGCCGACGACGATGTCGGGGTAGTCGTCGGCCAGTGCCATCTGCTTGACGGCTTCCTGCCCGATGACCGACTGGTGGGCGCACACGTGGTTGAGCGCGCTGCCGCGGGTGTAGCCGTAATCCGGGTTGGCGAGGGCGAACTGCAGTGCCTCGGACTTGGCGGTGCCGAGGCTGCCGGGGTGGTCGGGCCGCTCGGCCAGGATCGTCCGGCCTGCCGGGGTCTCGGTGCTCGGACTGGCTGAGCAGGTCGCCCCGTAGGTCTCCATCAACGTGCGGCGGTAAGGCTTCTGCTCGAAGCTGACCTTCACCATGTAGATCTTGGCTTCCATGCCGAACAGCGCGGCCGCGAGTGCCACCGCGCTGCCCCACTGGCCCGCGCCGGTCTCGCCGACCAGGCCGGTCTTGCCCGCCAGCTTGTTGTAGTACGCCTGCGGGATCGCGGTGTTGGGCTTGAAGCTGCCGGTCGGCGCGACGCCCTCGTACTTGTAGTAGATCCGGGCCGGGGTCCCCAGCGCCTGTTCCAGGGCGCGAGCCCGGAACAGCGGGGTGCAGCGCCACTTGGCGTAGTGCTGGCGGATCGGCTCGGGGATCTCGAACTCGTCGGCGGTGCTCAGTTCCTGTTCGACCAGCGCGGGCGCCATCGTCTTGGCCAGCCCGTCGGGGCCGACCGGCTCACGGGTCACCGGGTCGATGATGGGGGCCACCTCGCCGATGTCGGCGGCCGGGTTGAGCCAGGTACGCGGGATCTCCGACTCGCCGAGTTCGTACTTGATCGGGTCGATCATCTGCGACGTCCTTAGTTGTGCGGGTTCAGCCAGTGGTGCGACGTAGAACGTTGGTGGGGTATCGGCCGGTCCACGGCGCCGCTGACAAGGCGCAGGGACAGTCGCGTACTGGTTGTACGTGGCTGTTCCTGCAACGCGGTCAGCGGTGTCGTGGGCCGGTCGAGACCCCGTCAAGGTTCTATGTCGTGCCACTAGCAGCTTCGGTGGCCAGCGAACCTTCGGCCTGGAACAGCAGCGGGTGCGCCTCGCGGATGCCGGAGACGACCGTCTCGTAAGGGAAGTCGGCGAACTCCCCGCGCATCCGCAGGAACTCCATGTGCTGGCGTCCCTCTTCGTCATAGGGGTGGTAGAGACTGTCCGCGCGGCCGTCGAAGTCGAGCGGGGCGATTCGGTAGACGTGGCACAGCAGCTTGTTGAACACCGGGGTCGCCTTGACCCACTTGCCGTCGAGGAACACCGACGTGAGGCTGTGGAAGCAGAACACGTCGCCGCCGACGAGCTCGCGCAGCCGGGGCGACGACAGGTGGTTGCGGACGTCGCCGTAGACGATTCGACTGGGGATGCCAAGCGCGCGCACAGCCGCCGCGTACACAATGGACTTGTGCACGCAGAACCCCATGCCGCGCTTGATGATCGCGCTGGCCTGGAAGGCGCCGCGAGCCGCGTCCGCCCCGTAAACCTCGTAGTGGATCCCGTCGCGCACTCCGTAGTACAGCGCGACGGCGCGCTCGATCTCGCCGGACGGGTCGCCCGCCTTGCGCAGCGCCTTCTCGATGAACGCCTCGACGACCGGACTGCTGAAGTCCAGGAACTCGGTCTCCCGGAGGTCATCCTCGCTGACCCCGGTGGTGGACTCGATCATGCTTCCTCTCCGTGTCTCACAGGCCGACCATCGCGGCGATGCGCTGCCGTTGCACCTCGGAGGTGCCCGAGTAGATCGGGCCCGCCACCGCGTTGCGCAGTTCCTTCTCCATCCCGTACTCGGCCAGGTAGCCGTAGCCGCCGAACACCTGCACCGCGGCCATCGCCGAGGCCACGTTGGCCTCGCTGACCACGAGCTTCGTCATCGCGATGTCGGTGGTGACGTTCTCCCGCCGCACGAGCTTCGCGGCGGTGTCATAGAGCCACTTGCGCGAGGTCTCCACGCCGATCCGCATGTCGACGATCTTGT
Source organism: Actinokineospora sp. (assembly GCA_035540215.1). Lineage (GTDB taxonomy): Bacteria > Actinomycetota > Actinomycetes > Mycobacteriales > Pseudonocardiaceae > Actinokineospora. Next base: position 12,490 of record DATLIA010000005.1, read on the forward strand.
TCGACACCGACTGGAACGACCCGATCGGCTGGCCGAACTGCTTGCGCTCGCGGGCGTAGTCCACACAGGACTTGTAGCGGTGCTGCATCTCGCCTGCGTTGATGACGAAGGAGACCAGGATCTCCCACTTCATCACATGGTCGAGTACGAGGAAACCGGACCCGACGCCGCCGACCACGTTCTCCTTCGGGATCCGGCAGTCGTCGAAGAACAGCTCGCACAGCGGCGAGGTCCGCAGCCCCATCTTGGCCACCGGTCGGCCGACGTGCAGCCCAGGGGTGTCACGCTCGACGAGCAGCGCGGTGATCGCGGCGGGACTGCCCGGCTTGCCGGTCAGCGCGTACACCACGTACAGCCCGGCGATCGGGCCGTTGCTGACGAAAGCCTTGCTGCCGTTGAGTACGAAGAAGTCCCCGTCGAGCTTGGCCGTCGTGCGCATGGCCATCATGTCCGACCCGGCGTCCGGCTCGGTGATCGCGTGCGCGCCGATCAGGGAGCCGTCGCAGATCTCGGGCAGGTACCGCGCTTTCAGCCCGGCCTTGCCGAACCGCTGCAGCGCGACCCCCGTGCTGACCATGTGGGTGGACACGGAGAAGTTGAACCCGCCGTCACGGCAGCTCTCGCCGAGTCCCTCCAGGACGTACATCGTGGTCAGCAGGTCCGCGCCAAGCCCGCCGAAGGCCGGGTCGAACGGCAGGCCCAGCAGGCCGGTGTCGCGGACGAGATCCCAGGCGGCGCGGTCGAACTCGCCCGCCTGGTCCCGTTCGACGTGGCCCACGCTCAGCTTGGCACCGAGATCGACCATGCTCTTGCGCAGCGCGCGCTGCTCGTCGTTCCAGTCGATCACCAGTTGCTCCTCGCGCGATCAGTACTGAGAGAACCCGTCGGCGTCGAGGTTGTGCCGCTCGTCGCCGCGCAGGGGTGGGTTGAAGATGCTGATCAGTTCGAGGTCGGCGCCCGGATCGGCGATCAGGAAGTGCGCGTCGTGCTGGTCGAGCGCGTAGATCACGCCCGGCTCGATCCGGTACGACCGGCCGTCGGGGGTCTGCACCTCGCCGAAGCCCGCGATGCAGTAGCAGGCCTCCAGGTGCATCCGGTACTGCAGCCGGGACTTGGTGTTCGCCCGGACCACCGTATGCGCGACGGTGAACCCCATCGCGTCGTCGGCCAGCAGGAAGCGGTAGCTGAGGCCGTTGCCCCAGTCGACGCACTTGACCTCGGACTTGGCGCGCACGATCATCTCAAGCCCTCCTGGGATAACGCGGGGATGTGGGTCGCGACGAACTTCTCGATGGCGTCGACCGAGCGGAAGTCGTCCGGGGTCAGGTCGACCTCCTCGACCGGGATCTCGTAGCGCTCGCCGACCCACCCGATCAGCCGCAGCAGCCCGAGGCTGTCGACGACGCCGTTGTCGAGCAGGTCGAAGTTGTCGGCCAGTTCGTCGGCCCGCACGTCGGGGGCGAACTCGGCCAGGACGAACCGTTTTATCTCAGCGAGCCGCGACATCTTCTCGAACTCCTTCACACACCGATGCCTGAATTGCCGCGCGGTCGACCTTTCCGTTGGGACTGACCGGGAATGGATCGACCGCGATGTCCATAGTGGACGGGACAGCGGTTCGGGGCAGCCGCGCCGAGCAATGCTGCCGCAGCTGAACGCTGTTGAGGGTGGTGTCGGGACGCAGCCGGACCACGGCGTGCAGCCGGTGTCCGGCCACGTCGTCCGGCAGGCCGAGCACGACCGCTTCGAGTACCGACGGGTGGGCGCAGACGACATGCTCGACTTCGAGCAGGTTCGTGCGGACGCCGCGGACCTTGACCTGGAAGTCCGACCGGCCGTCGAGTCGCAGCACGCCCGCGGCGTCGCGGTTGACGTTGTCGCCGGTCCGGAAGTAGACACCGCCCGCCGCGCTCGCGGGCGCCTCGACCCAGCTGCGGGCGGTCAGCACCGGGTCCAGGTAGCGGCCGGACTGAAACGGTGTCGATGTCCACAGCTCGCCCGCGCCCGCCCCGGCGACCAGCCTGCCGTCCTGGCCGACGACGATGGCCCGCACCCCGGCGATGGGCCTGCCGATCGGGGTGGCCACACCGGAGCCGGGGTCGATGTCGTGGATGAAGCTGTCGTTGGTCTCGGTTGACCCGTAGATGTTGCGCAGGCGGGCGTTGGGAAAGGCATGGGGCAGCCGCGCGGCCAGCGCGGGCGGCAGCGCCTCGCCGGTCGAGACCACCTCGCGCACCGCGGGGAAGGCGCGTCCGTCGGCGGCGTCGAGCAGCAGCCGGAAGAACAGCGGGACCGCCTGCACGACCTCGACCTCGGCTTCGGCGAAGGTCGACAGCAGGTACTTCCCGTCCACCGCGCGGTCCTGTTCGGCCAGCACGACATGCC
>DATLIA010000006.1:0-11633 GCA_035540215.1 Actinokineospora sp.
ACGGCGTTGCCCGCCGCCGACGCGGGCGAACTGTTCACCCTCATCGCCGGTCACCGCCGGGTCGAGGCCGAGGCCGCCGCCCGCGCGGAGGTGGCCGAGCTGTGCGGCAGGCTGCCTCTAGCCATCCGGATCGCCGCGTCAAGGCTGCGCCACCGGCCGGGCTGGACGGTGTCCCACCTCGCGGATCAGCTTCGGGACACGTGCAGGCGCGCCCGCACCCTGACTGTCGACGACCGCAGTGTCGCGGGCGTGCTCGGGTGGTCCTACCAGCACCTTTCCCCGGTGCAGCAGCGGGTTTTCCGGCTGCTGTCGCTGGCGCCAGGGCCTGACATCGACGCCTACGCCACCGCCGCCGTCGCCGACCTGCCCCTGGCCGACGCCGAGCAGGCGCTGGAGGACCTGGTCGACTGCAACCTGCTCGACCAGCGCACGGCGAACCGCTACCTGATGCACGACCTGCTCAAGGACTGCGGCCGGGCGCTGGCCGAGGCGGGCGAGACCGCCGCCGACCTGACCGCGGCGCGCGGCAGGCTGTTCGACTACTACCTGCACCTGGCCGACGTGTGCTGCCGCCCGCTCACCATGGGCAGGCAGCGGTTCGAGCCGGAGCTGCGCTACCGGCCCGCGGCCGTCCCGGAGTCCACATCGGACACCGACGACGTCGACCGGCTCAACCGCGAGCACCGCAACATGGTCGCCGTGGCCCAGTTCGCCGCCACGCACGACTGGCCGGACCACGCTTGGCAGCTGCCGTGTCTGCTCACGCCGTACTTCGTCCAACTCGGCTACCGCGCCGACTCACTGGAATTGTTCGACGGCGCGCTGCGGGCGACCCGGCGACTCGGCCACCGCCGCGGCGAGTCCATCGCCCTGGCCAGCATGGCCCGGGCGAGGCGTGAACACGGTGGGCACACCGAGGTGATGGCCCTGCTCGACCAGGCGATCACGATCAGCGCGGACCTCGGCGACGACATGCTCCTCGCGGCGCAGAAGAGTGATCTTGGTGAGATCCAGTTCCGGGCGGGCCTGCTCCGTGACGCGGGTGCCAACTTCGCCGACGCGCGCGACCTGGCCCTGCGCGCGGGCGACGTGGAGAGCCAGGTCAACTACACCCTCAACCTCGGCGTCATCCAGTGCAACCTCGGTGACTTCACCGCGGCCTTGGACAGTTTTGCCCAAGCCCACGCCCACTACCAGCGAACCAACCGGACCACGGGCGAGGTCGTCGCACTGATCAACATCGGCTGGGTGTCCCACGCCAAGGACAACGACACCCACGCCGCCGACCACCTCCGCCGCGCCGTGTCGCTGAGCCGCGGCATCGGTTTCACCCGCGGCGAAGGGCTGGCCTTGGCCTGGCTGGGCGTCGCGCTGCGCTGCCTCGGCCAGATCGATGAAGCCGTCGAGACCGGCTTGGCCGCGGTCACCGTCGTCCACCTGGCCGGGATGCGCGAGGCCGAGTGCGACGCCCTCATCGGCCTCGCCGAGACCTATTTCGCCGCGGGAAAGCCAGACCTGGCCCGCTCGACCGTCACGAAGGCGCATACGATGGCGCTCGACGGCGACCTGTCGCTGGCCGAGGCCCGCGCCGAGGAATGCTTCGCCCACTTGGCCGCCGCCGATGGCGACGACACCCGGGCGCACGACCACTGGCGCCGCGCGATGGCGCTGTACCCGGCCGAATCCGCCGAGGCTGAGAACCCTCGTGTCCACCTCGCCGCGTCCGCGGTGACCTGCCAGCGCTGCCGCCGCTGACGGAGCTTCCAGGGAGAGTCGGGGCTCAGCGCACCTTCTCCGGGATGTGGTCGAGTGCGTTCAGTACGTGCACGGCGAGGGCGTGGGCGGACTTGGCGCTGAGCTTGGCGTTCGCCGCCAAGGTGTCCTGTACGAGTTTGACCCTCAGGTCATACCTCGACAGGTAGGCAACGGCGGTCATGGCTGTTCGCTCCTTTGCTGTTCGGGAATCGTGCCACCGGAGAGCAGATCGCCGACGGTGTCGGCGTTGCCCCGGTGGGAGGCGGTCATCATGGTCTGGTGGGCGGCTGACCGATCGGTGTCGGATGGCACGACGAGCAGAGTCATGCGCTGCCCGTCGGTCGCGATCGTGTCCACGGTGTGCGCGGGCTGCGAGGTGAATCCGCCGAGTCGGGTCAGGTCGCCATCGACGTTGACCCGGCGCGGAGCCGGGTCCCACTCGGCGAGGTTGTAGCTGACCCGTTCGACGCGTCCCAGCCGGACGGCGAGCACCGCGAGCAGTGACGGCAGCTCGGCGGTCAGGTCGTGGCTGTGCGGCCACCACGCACCGTCGACGTAACCCGTGGTGGGGGACTTGGGCCGCAGCCGCAGCCGCAGCGTGTGCCCGGCCAGTTCGTCGGCCGTGGGGTCCGGCGAGCCGATTCCAGTTGACGGTTCCACGGGTGTCTCCTCAGACAGGGTGCTTCATGGACAGAGCCGCGAGGAGGTCGCGCCCCTGCTCGGAGGTTCGCGGCGGGCACAGCACGTCGTAGCGGTGCGCCACCAGTTGGCTGTGTGAGACGAAGTCGTGGTGGCCGCGAGCGCTGAAGTAGCGCACGGCCGCCATGGCGACGGTGAACGCCATGCCCGCTACCAGCCCGGTCATGATCGGCAGCGCCCCCGAGCCCGCCGTGAGAAGGCTCAGCATGAGGCCGATGAACAGCCCGAGCCACGCCCCGGACACCGCGGCCGCGCCGACAACCCGCTGCCAGCTCAGACGCCCGTCGACTCGTTCCACCATCATGGGGTCGATGCCGACGATCGCGAGGCCCTGCATCGGGAAGTCGCTGTGCGCCAGATGGTCGACGGCTCCCTGTGCCTGCTTGTAGGTGTCGTAGGAGCCGATCGGCCAGCCGTCTGGCAGCGTAGGGAGTGCCGATTCGCGTGGGTTGGTCGAAGACGCTCTCGTCATGTCAACCCTTCTGGCGATTGATTTCGCTATCCGGTCCGCTGCTCGCGCGTTTGCGAACGAGGCGGCGTAGCTGGGTGATGCGCGCCGTGCCGATGATCAGGGTGAGCAGGACCGAGCCGACCGCGGCGATCAGCAAAGCGACCGCCAGGGAGGTGCTGGTGGTCATCCAGAGGAAGGAGATCTCGGTGCTGCGCGTGTTCTGCACCAGAAAGATGATCAGCGCGACGGCGATGAGCGTGGCGGCCGCGATGCCGACCCACACGCTCCCAGCGCGCGTGCGCGGAACTGGGTGTGCGGGCTGGGGAACCGGCTCGGCGGTCGCCATGACGTCTGGCGGCTGGGCCTGAGGATCAAGAGGCGGTTCCACACGGGCGTGCCGGGACAGGAGGGCCATGGAGCACAGCTACTTCCAACGCGATGGCCGGAAGGGCTCGCACCTCAGTGTGGGATGTTGTCATGTCCGGATGTCACCGAGTCTACGCCACCGGCGGTGTCGGTGAGCGACCTTTCTGTCACACGGGCAGGCTAATCGGGACCACTGAGGGTCGATGTGGGCTAAGCTGAAGGGGCACCACCCGATTTGCGGCCCGACTGGGCCGATCGTGGTGAATCGAGCATCGCTCCGGACCTTGGCGGCGCACGCGTCCAGTCTTTGACGCGCCAAGGAGGCCGTGGAAATGTCTCTCGTGATCTCTCTCCAGCCGACGGCGTCCGCCGCTCGGCCCCCCCCGGTCCTCCACAGAGGACAGTCTGAGGTCGGGAGTCCGCCAGATCGATCCGGGTAGGACAGTCTCATGACCCTGTCCACCGCCGATCGCACGCCATCGGTTCCGGCGCCGAAGCCGATGATCATCCCGGGCCGCTCCATGAGCGAACAGATACTGGTCAAGGTCTTCGTCCTCATTCCGTTCGCCGCGCTGATCGCCGCGGTGCCGATCGCCTGGGGCTGGGGGCTGGGCTGGACCGATCTCGCCCTGGCCGCGAGCTTCTACGTCGTGACGTGTCTCGGGGTGACCGTCGGTTACCACCGGCTCTTCACCCATCGAGCGTTCAAGGCCAAGCGGGCCTTGCGGATCGCCCTCGCGGTGGCAGGCGGTCTTGCCGCCCAGGGCCCGGTGATCGGGTGGGTGGCTGATCACCGGCGCCATCACGCCTTCTCCGACCGGGAGGGCGATCCGCACTCGCCGTGGTTGTTCGGCACCGGTCCCGTCGCGCTGGCCAAGGGGTTCTGGCACGCCCACATGGGCTGGCTGTTCGACCGGGTCAGCACCAACGCCGAGCGGTTCGCCCCGGACCTGTTGGCAGACCGCGACTTGCGGGTCGTCGACCGCCTCTTCCCCGTGTGGGTAGCGGTGAGCGTCGGCCTGCCCACCGCGCTGGGCGGGTTCATCACCTGGTCATGGTGGGGCGCGCTGACGGCGTTCTTCTGGGCCGGTCTGGTTCGGGTGTCGTTCCTGCACCACGTGACCTGGTCGATCAACTCGATCTGCCACATGATCGGCGACCGGCCGTTCGCCAGTCGCGACAAGGCGGCGAACTTCTGGCCGCTGGCGATCCTGTCCATGGGTGAGTCGTGGCACAACTCGCACCACGCCGACCCGACGTGCGCCCGACACGGCGTGCTGCGCGGTCAGATCGACATCACCGCCAGGGTGATCTGGGTCTTCGAGAAGCTCAGGTGGGTGTCCGACGTGCGTTGGACCGACTCCGCGCGACTGGATCTCCTCACGGCGTCCAAGAGCTAGTACCTCGAGCTAGGAGAAGTTCCATGACCGCTGTCCTGTCTTCCGTGTCCGCCGACGACTTGGCTTCGACCGTCGTTCCGCCTGGCCGCCCTCCAGGTCGAGACTTGCTGACCGTCGAGGCGTGCCCTGTCTCGCCGGACACCGTCGTGATCACGGTGTGCGGGGAGGTGGACCTGCACACGAGCCCGTCGCTGCAGGTCGGTCTCTTCACGCATCTTGGGTACACCCGTTCCCGACTGGTCATCGACCTGACCGGGGTGGGATTCTTCGGCGCGGCGGGTCTGACCGTTCTACTCGCCGCCAGAGCGGCGGCGACGACGTCGGGAATCGCCATGTGCCTGGTCACGGACGCCCGCCCGATGCTGAGGCTGCTGGCCGTCACCGGCCTGGACAGTGTGTTCGACGTCCACCCAGACCTAGCCGAGGCGCTGTCCGGCCTCGGTGGCCCGGATGGATGACCCTTCGTGCACAACGCCCGGGTCGCCGAGATCCTTTCGGCGCTCACCCACGACCGGGCCGACGCGACCTCGCTGCCCGAGCGGTTGTGCGCGGCGTGCCTGTCGGCGTTGCCGATCACTGGTGTCGGCGTGGCGCTGATGACCGTCGACGGACCCAGCGGGGTCGTGCTCGCGGCGACCGACGGGTTGGCCCGGCAGTTGGAGGAACTCCAGTTCGCCCTTGGCGAGGGTCCGTGTGTCGAGGCGTCCGACCACGGGCGCCCGATGCTGCACTCCGACCTCGCGGTCGCCGGGCCCGCTCGCTGGCCGAGGTTCGGCGCCGCGGTGATCGAGGCGGGCGTGCACGCCATCTTCGCGTTCCCGCTGCGCGTCGGCGCGATCCGCGTCGGCGTCCTTGACCTCTACCGCGACACTCCGGGGCGGCTCACCACCGCCGAACTCGCCGACGCGACAGCCTTCGCCGACGCGGCCACGGTCGTGGTGCTGCACCTGCAGGACCACCACGCGTTCTCCGCGTTCGCCGCCCCGATCGATGGCAGAGCCGAGGTGCACCAGGCGACCGGGATGATCACGATCCAACTCGGTATCACTCTTGCCGAGGCGCTGCTGCGCCTGCGCGCGCACGCGTACGCTACGGGGCGGACGGTGTCGGCTATCGCGTCCGATGTCGTCAACCGTCGAATGTCCTTCGACGGCGGCGAGCCCGGCACTATGACGCAGGATCGGCCATGACTCCCAACGCGACGCAGGCAGCGCCCCTATGACGAGCCGAGAGCAGCTCATCGCCACGACCTTCGTCGACCTGGCCGACACCCTGGTGGCCGACTTCGACGTGATCGACTTCCTGCACACCCTGGCGACCCGAAGCGTCGAGCTGCTCGACGCGGACGCGGCCGGGATCATGCTCGCCGATCAGCACGGCGGGCTGCACGTCATGGCGTCATCGACGGAGGAGGCCCGCCTGCTGGAGCTCTATGAGCTGCAGAACAACGAGGGCCCGTGCCTGGATTGCTGGCGGTCCGGCCGCCCGGTGGCCCGCGCCGACCTGGCCGAGATGCGCTCGACCTGGCCCGCGTTCACCCAGCGGCTGGAAGATCTCGGATTCCACTCGGCGCAGGCGCTGCCGATGCGGCTGCGCACCCAGACGATCGGCGCGCTGAACCTGTTCCGCGCCAAACCCGGCAGGCTCAGCGAAGCCGACCTGGGTATCGGCCAGGCCATGGCCGACGTCGCGACCGTGGGTCTCATCCAGGAACGTGCCATCGCCGCGGGTGAACTGCTCGCCACCCAGCTGCAGACCGCCCTCACCAGCCGCGTGCAGCTCGAGCAGGCCAAAGGCGTGCTCTCGCAGCGCTCGGGCCTGCCCATGGGCCAGGCGTTCCAGCTCATGCGCGACTACGCGCGCAGCCACAACCGCCTGCTCAGCGACGTCGCAGCCCACATCATCGACGGCTCGATCAGCGATGACCAGCTCGGGCGGAGCCGGTAGGCGAGCAGCCCTCCGGTGCGGCAGGTGTCGCTCGGCTCGCACGAACCGTGACTTCCGGGATCGCGCTTTGGCCGCTTAGTACTTATCCCGCTCTACGCGCCGCTCCTAGCGTCGTGGCACACCGGCCACAGCGACAAGGAGATGCTTTGATGCGCGGATTCGCTAGCCGCACGAGACACATGGGTGCCATCGGACTGGCGGCGGCGCTGGCGGTGGCCGTGGTGCCCGCCGCGGCCGCGGCGGGACGCCACAACTGTTCGGTCGCCGTACTCGGCGCCGAGAAGGTGATCGGTGCCTGCCTTGCCGACCTGACCACCGCGGGGACCGTCGCGTCCGGACACACCGACCCGACCGACTGGGCCGGGCTGGAGGCGCCGGGCACGGTCAACCCCGCGGGCGTCCCCGGAATCCAGCTCGACGGCTACTTCCCGGACACGTCGACCACCAACACCAACCACGGCTGGAACCACGACAGCCAGTTCGTGATCCGGTTGCCCGCGAAGTGGAACGGCGGTCTGGTGGTCGCGGGTCCGCCGGGGACGCGCGAGCAGTACGCCAACGACAGGATTATCGGCGACCACGTGCTGGCCAAGGGCTACGCGTTCGCCGCTACCGACAAGGGGAACACTGGGCCGGAGCTGTACCGCGACGGCGCGCGCCCCGGTGACGCGATCATGGAATGGCACTTCCGGGTCGCCCAGCTGACCATCGCGGCGAAGTTCACCGCGTCACGCCACTACGGGCGTGCGCCGAAGCGGACCTACGCGGCGGGTACGTCGGCGGGTGGGTACCTGGTGCGCTGGCAGTTGGAGAACTACCCGTGGCTGTACGACGGCGGCGTCGACTGGAACGGGCTGCTTTTCACTCCGCACGGGCCCAACCTGCTGACCACCCTGCCGCCCGCGCTGCGCGCCTACCCGCGGTTCGCGGCCGGTCAGCCCGGAGCCAAGGAGGCCATGGTCGCAGCGGGGTATCCGGCCGAGTCCGCGCCGGTGTGGGCGTTTCACCACCGCACCCAGTGGGACCTGTTCCAGCGGATCGTCCGCGAGGAACTCGACCCGGGCTACGACGGTGACACCCAGGCGGGGACACCGTTCTGCGCGGAGGGCACGGGCCCGGGCTGCGACACCGACTATGCCTACGCGAGCCGCCCGGCGGAGGTCCACGCCGCCATGCGGCGGGTGTCGCTGACCGGGCACCTCACCCGGCCGCTGATCACCGTGCACGGCACCTACGACGCGCTGGTACCGATCAGCCGCAGCTCGGATGTGTACGCCGAGCTGGCGGCAGGCGACAAACACCGCTACTACCGTGTCGAGGGCGGCCACCACACCGACGGACTGGCAGGCGCGTTCCCGGCCCTGGGCCGCACGATGCTGCCGTGCTTCCGGGGCGCCTTCGACGCGATGACGGCGTGGGTGGAACGCGGCACCGCCCCGGCGCCGAGCCGGACCATCCCGCCGACGGAGACCTGCCTGCGGTGACCGCACGCTGACGGAATGATCATCAGGACCGCGCTCCGGGTCCTGATGATCATTCTGTCGCGGTGGGACTAGCGAGGTGTGGGTAGGCGGCGCGGGCGTTGTCCGCCGCGATCGCTTGGACCAAGCGTTCGGCGTCGTCTGTGGCGATCAGGTCGTCGCCGATCCACGAGTCGATGAGGCGGCCGACGTGGTGGCGGAACAGCGTCGCCCCGAGGTGGTGGGTTTCGGGAACGCCGCAGCCGTCTGAGGAATAGAGCACCGATGGGAACGGCGCGAGTTCGAGCAGTTCGGCGTACACCGCGCCCGCCCGGGCGCCGACGAGCGGAACGGCGAGTCCCACGTCGACGCGAACGTGGCCGAACACATGGGCCAGGTAGCCCGCCTCGCGGTGGTACGGCCAGCAGTGCAGCAACGCGACCGTGACTCCACTGTCCTTAGTGGATCTGAGAAAGTCGCTCAGCAGTACCGGATTCGCCCGGTCCAGCCGCAGGTCGTCGTCGCCGAATCCGGTGTGGACTTGGAGGGGCAGGCCGAGCGATGCCCCGGTCGCGGCGGTCTCGTGCAGCAGCCACGCCAGCAGAACCGGGTCGGTGAGCCGCGCCTGCCCTGACTGGAGCCAGCTGTCGGCCGCCTTCCGCGCGTCGGAGTCGGCGGGGCGTGTCGCGGGCACGGCGAGGCCGCCGCGGTAGGCGATCACGGTCTTGAACGCGACCGCGTGCTCCCCGCGGTCGGCCAGCTCCGCGCGAAGTGTGTCGAGGGTGAGTTCGCCGCGCGCCGCCAGGGTCTCGGCGACCTGCTCGACCCGCACCACCTCGTGGTCGGTGCCGCCGCCCAGCCGCCCGGGCAGCGCCGCTTCCGGCGGGTAGCCGGTGTCGACCAGCCAGTCGGTGACCCCCGCCGCCCGGAGCAGGCGGATCGCGACCGCTTCGGCGCCGAGGTCCAGGCGTCGGGCGGTGTACTCCGCGGCGGTGCTGTGTGGTGCCAGGTCCAACAGTGGGGCACACCACTTTCGGATCGCCAGGCCCAGCATGGAGTCGAGCGGGTCGCCGCCCCGGCCCCGGCCCTCGCCCAGCAGCGCGGCGAACCCGCGGTGGTCGAGGTCGTGGGGGACGATGCCGTGGCAGTGGTGGTCGACCAGCGGCAGGCCGTCGGTGATCACCAGAGCCACCGGGTGGCGGCGGCCAGGTCCGCGTCGCCCAGGTCCGCGCGGCGGCGGTGTTCGCCACGGCGGACCGTGATGATCGCGTCGTGCAGTTCCGGGCCCAGCGCCCCGGCCAGCACGGTCGAGGACTCCAGCGCGTCGGCCGCCTCGGCCGCGGTGGCGGGCAGCGGCGGCACCCGGTCCGCCTCTGACAGCGCCGCCGGGTCCCCGGTGATCGGGGCGGGCAGCCGCAGGTCCGCGTCGACCCCGGCGAGTCCGGCCGCGATCACCGCGCCGACGAGCAGATACGGGTTGGCGGTGGCGTCGACGCACTTCAGCTCGGCGTTGGCCGACTGAGCCTCGGTCCCGGCGACCCCGGTGATCATCCGCAGCGCCGCCTCGCGGGTCTCGTGTCCCCAGCACCGCCACGCGCCCGCCCAGCGGGACGGGCGCAGCCGCAGGAAGCTCGCCGGGTGGCCCGCGCCGATCGCCACCAAGGCGGGCAGCTCGCGCAGGACGCCCGCCAGGAACGCCTGGCCGGGCGGGCGCATCCCCAGTGGCCCGTCGCCGCCGTGGAAGGCCGGGCCGTCGGCGTCGTGCACCGAGAAGTGCAGGTGCGCGCCCGAGCCGACGCCGACGCCGTCGACCGACGGCGCGAAACTGGCTCGCCTGCCATGGCCATGGCTCACGGAACGGATCGTGTGTCGGACCAGCAGCGCGTCATCGGCCGCGCTCACCGGATCGTTGGGCGCCACCGACAGTTCGAGCTGCGCGGACGCGTACTCCGGGTGGAACTGCTCGACGGTCAGCCCCTGCGCCCGCAGCGCCGCGACGAGGTCACTGGCGTACCCGGCGACCTGCTCCAACCGGATCTGCCCGTACGCCGGACCGTGCAGCGCCGGGACGAACTCGTCGCTGTCCGCGCCGAGGACCCACTCGTGCTCGAAGGCCATCGCCAGGCGCAGGCCGACCCGGTGGGCGGCGTCGACCTGCCGCGCGGCGAAGGCCCGCTGGCAGGCGACGAACCGGGCACCGTCCTGGGTGAACTTGTCGGCGGGCGCCCACGCCCACCCCGGCACGGCGGCGAGCGGGACCAGCCTGCGCACGTCCGGGACCAGCCGCAGGTCGCCGTCGGGCCCACCGAGATACCGGCCGACGTCGCCGATGTCGTCGGCGCCGAAGGTCTCGAAGCACGGCGACGCGCCCACTCCGGTCGCCGCGACCGCGGGCAGCCGGTCGAGCGGCACCGCCTTCACCCGGACGACGCCCGCGTTGTCGACGAACGCGACCTCGACCATTTGGACGCCCGCGTCGCGCAGCCGATGGACCGCGCGTTCAGCCGGAGCCGGATCAGCGGGGATGCTGTCGGTCACGTGACTGTTCTACCACGCGCAGTAATCGTTAGGCGCTGTCCTGCGAGTCCGGGCACGCGCTATCCGCGCCCGGGCGGCCCCTGGCCGCACGGGCGGAAAGCCCAAGTGCCCAGTACGAGCTGCTTCCCGCCCGCGCGTCCAGGAACCACCCGGATCACGGATCCCGCGTACCGGACTCACAGGACAACACCTAGCCCTGTTCACTGCTGACAGACTTACCTGACATTGTGAACCGAGCGCCCACGGGCCCGGGGCCACGTATGGAGAGGAAAGTCGGTCGAAATGTTCCGCCGTATCGCGATCGTCAACCGTGGAGAGGCCGCGATGCGGCTCATCCACGCCGCCCGGGAGTTGGCCGCGGAGACCGGGACGCCGATTGAGACGGTCGCCCTGCACACCGATGTGGACCGCGACGCCACGTTCGTCCGCGAGGCCGACCTCGCCTACAGCCTGGGCCCCGCGTCGGCCCGCCCCTACCTCGACCTGAAGGTCCTCAAGCGCGCGCTGGTGGAGACCAAGGCGGACGCCGCCTGGGTCGGCTGGGGCTTCGTCGCAGAGGACCCGGCCTTCGCCTCGCTCTGTGCCGAGGTCGGCGTCACCTTCGTCGGCCCCAGCGCCGACGCCATGCGCAAGCTCGGCGACAAGATCGGCGCGAAGCTGATCGCCGAGGAGGTCGGCGTGCCCGTCGCGCCGTGGAGTCGCGGCGCGGTCGAGACCGTCGAGGACGCGCTGGCGGCCGCGGCGCAGGTCGGCTATCCGCTGATGCTGAAGGCGACCGCGGGCGGCGGTGGCCGCGGTATCCGGGTCATCACCAACGCGGACGAACTCGTCGACGCCTACGAGCGCACCCGGCAGGAAGCCGCGCGCGCCTTCGGCAGCGGCGTGGTGTTCCTGGAAAGGCTGGTCACCGGCGCCAGGCACGTCGAGGTCCAGGTGATCGCCGACGGTCAGGGCACCGCGTGGGCGCTGGGCGTGCGCGACTGCTCGGTACAGCGGCGCAACCAGAAGGTCATCGAG
>DATLIA010000007.1:0-15455 GCA_035540215.1 Actinokineospora sp.
GCGGCCAGGCCGTAGGCGCTGCCGCCGGACAGGCAGACCGCGTCGATCCGGTCGACCAGGTTCTCCGGCGCGAGCAGGTCGGTCTCCCGCGTTCCAGGTGCCCCGCCGCGGCCGTCGACCCCGCCGACAGTGCCCTCTGGCAGCAGGACGACCGTGGTCCCGGTCGCCCAGCCATCGCCGACGCGGTGGTGGTGCCCGACGAGCACCCCGGGCACGTCGGTGATCGCGTTCATTCGTCGGCCAGCGCCTGGACCAGCGACTCCTGCACCCAGGTCAGCCAGTGGTAGACCGCCAGATGCGGGCTGCGCGGGTCGTCGTCGGGCAGCTCGTCGGGCATGTCCTCGGAGATGTCGATGGCGGTGCCCAGGGCCAGCCGGACGTCGTTGAGCGCCGAGAGCCACGCGTCGGCCTGTTCCAGCGACAGCCGGACACCGCCGCCGTACATCGGGCACGTGTCGAGCACGACGCCCGCGACGCCGGTCTTGAGGTCGAGCAGCGTGGGTTCGTGCAGGGAGCGCAGCACCGCGGCCGAGTCGAGGTCTTCCTTGCTCGGGTTGTCGTCGTCGAGGCGGTGGAAGTCGGGCAGCAGCCGCGACAGCACCGGGTCGTCCGGCGAGGTGGTCGGGCCGGTGCGGATGCCGGTCAGCTCGGCCAGCTCGTCCTGCGGGGTGTCCTCGATGCGCGCCTTGAGCATGTCGTCGATCTGGGAGACCAGCCCGCGCAGGACGGCGGCCTCCTGCTTGTCGAGGTCGCCGTGGACCTTGTCGCCCTTGCGCTTCCAGGGCTTCACGATTGGTGCTCCATGGTCGCCCACAGCCCGGCGGCGTGCAGCCGGGCCACATCGCCTTCCATCTTCTCTTTGCTGCCCGACGACACAATCGCCTTGCCTTCGTGGTGCACGTCGAGCATCAGCTTGGTCGCCTTGTCCCGGCTGTAGCCGAACAGCTTCTGGAAGACGTACGTGACGTACGACATCAGGTTGACCGGGTCGTTCCAGACGACCGTCTGCCATGGTCGGTCCTCGGACACCAGTTCGGCGCCAGACGAACTGGACTCGGTCTGCTCCATGTCGACGGGGGCGGTCATGAGCATGATTTTGGCATGTCCGCTTCCAGCGGGTGCGCCGGATCTTCATTCGATCGGAGTACTCGCGATCACACGACTAGGCGCTGCCCTGTGAGTCCGGCGCGCGGATAGCGCGTACCGGACTCGCGGGGCAGCGCCTAGGCTCGTCGCCATGTCTGGGACCGCCCGCAGCAGCGCGCTGCTCACCGACCACTACGAGCTGACCATGCTGGCGGCCGCGCTGGCCGACGGCACCGGCGACCGGACCTGCGTGTTCGAGACCTTCGCCCGCCGCCTGCCCGACGGCAGGCGCTACGGCGTGGTCGGCGGCACCCAGCGGGTCATCGACGAGATCGGCGCGTTCCGCTTCGGCGACGACGAGCTGCGCCACCTGCGCGAGACGGTCGTGGTCGACGCGGCGACGCTGGACTGGCTGGCCGCGTACCGGTTCGCCGGCGACGTCGACGGCTACCCCGAGGGCGAGCTGTACTTCCCGGGCTCGCCGATCCTGACCGTGCGCGGCACGTTCGCCGACGCGGTGGTCCTGGAGACGCTGGTCCTGTCGATCCTCAACCACGACAGCGCGATCCTGTCCGCGGCCGCCCGGATGGCGGGTGCGGCCAACGGCAGGCCGATCATCGAGATGGGCTCGCGCCGCACCCACGAGCAGGCCGCCGTGTCCTCGGCGCGCGCCGCCTACATCGCCGGGTTCACCACCACGTCGAACCTCGAGGCAGGCCGCACGTTCGCCATCCCGACCAGCGGAACCTGCGCGCACGCCTTCACCCTGCTGCACGACTCGGAGAAGGCGGCGTTCGAGGCGCAGGTCGCCGCGCTGGGCGCGAGCACGACACTGCTCGTCGACACCTACGACATCACCCAGGGCATCGCGACCGCCGTCGAGGTCGCCGGGACGGCTCTCGGCGCCATCCGGATCGACTCGGGCGACGTCGGAATCCTGGCCAGGCAGGCCCGCGAACAGCTCGACGCCCTCGGTGCCACCCAGACCCGGATCGTGGTCTCCGGTGACCTCGACGAGTACGCCATCGCCTCGCTGCGCGCGGAGCCGGTCGACGCGTACGGCGTGGGCACCTCGCTGGTCACCGGCTCGGGCGCGCCGACAGCTGGCATGGTCTACAAGCTCGTGGAGGTCGACGGGCGCCCGGTGGCCAAGCGCAGCTCGCACAAGGAGTCGCGCGGTGGCGCCAAGCTGGCGCTGCGCAGGCACAAGCCGACCGGGACGGCGCTGGAGGAGGTCGTGCACCTCGCCGCCGGTGACCAGCCGGAGATGGGCGAGCACGATCGGCCGCTGCAGATCCCCCTGATGCGTGGTGGACAACCGGTCGACGGGCTGCCCACGCTGGAGGACAGCAGGCAGCGGGTGCGCCACGGCCTGGTGAGCCTGCCGTGGGAGGGCCTGAAGCTCTCGGCGGGCGAGCCCGCGATCCCGACCGTTTACGTCAACTAGGGGTGGACATGGACCGAACCGCGTTGATCGTGGTGGACGTGCAGAACGACTTCTGCGAAGGCGGCTCGCTGCCGGTCGCGGGCGGCGCGGCGGTCGCGCGGGCGATCAGCTCGCACATCACCGCGTCGGCCTACGACCACGTCGTCGCCACCCGCGACTACCACCTCGACCCCGGCGCGCACTTCAGCGCGGAGCCCGACTTCGTCGACTCGTGGCCGGTGCACTGTGTCGCGGGCACGCCGGGCGCGTCGTTCCACCCGGAGCTCGACGTCTCGGGGATCGAGGCCGTCTTCTCCAAGGGCGCGCACGCCGCGGCGTACTCCGGGTTCGAGGGCGTCGGGCCCGCCGGGGTGTCACTGACCGACTGGCTGCGGGACCGCGGCGTCGACAAGGTCGACGTGGTCGGGATCGCGACCGATCACTGCGTCCGGGCGACCGCGATGGACGCGGCGCGCGACGGGTTCAGGACCACCGTGCTCCTCGACCTGACCGCGGGGGTTTCGGCGGCGACCACCGAGTCGGCCATCGTGACCCTGCGCGAGGCCCGGGTCGGGCTCGTCGGGGTGCCGAACGTCGGCTGACCCAGCAGGCGGTCGAGCGCCTCGCGGACCCGCGCGGCGGCGTGGCCGTCGCCGAACGGATTGCTGTCGGCGGGGACACGCAGGCCCGTGCGCAGGATGTGGTCGGCGTGCGCCAGCAGCATCTGGCCGTTGGTGCCGACCAGCCACGCGCAGCCCGCGTCGACGGCCTCGCGGCGTTCGGTGACGTCACGGGCGACCAGGACCGGCACACCGAACGTGGGCGCCTCCTCCTGGATGCCGCCCGAGTCGGTGATGACCAGCGCGGCCCGGCGCAGTGTCCTGACCAGGTCCGGGTAGTCCAGCGGCGGGGTGATCACCACTCGGTCCGTCTCGCCCAGCACGGCCTGGACCTGGGCGCGGACCGCTGGGTTCGGGTGCGCGGGCAGCACGACGTTGATGTCGGGGTGCCGGTCGACAAGGGTGCGCACCGCGCACAGGACCTCGTTGAGCGGCGGGCCCCATGACTCGCGGCGGTGCACGGTGACCAGCACCAGCCTGCCCGGCAGCGCCTCGACGGCGGCCAGCGCGGGGTGGGCGGCCGGCCGGTCGGCCGCGGCGATGTGCAGGACGGCGTCGACCACGGTGTTGCCGGTGACGACGATGTCGCGGTCGGGGACCGACTCGCGGCGCAGCGCGGCCGCGGCGTCGGCGGTTGGCGCCAGGTGCAGGGCCGCGACCCTGGCGACCATCTGCCGGTTGCCCTCCTCTGGGAACGGCGCGGCGAGGTCGCCGGTGCGCAGGCCCGCTTCCAGGTGGACCACCGGGATCCCCTGCCAGAACGCGCACAGCGCGCCCGCCAGGGTCGTGGTCGTGTCGCCCTGGACGATCACCGCGGCGGGGCGCCTGCGGGCAAGCACGGCCTCCAACTCGGGCAGCACCTCGGCCATCAGCTCGGCCTGGCCGCCACCGCCCCTGGTCACCGCCAGCGCCTCGGCCGGGGCGAGGCCGAATGGCGCCAGCGCCTGCTCGACCATGCCCACGTGCTGTCCGCTGTGGACGATCACCGGCCGCAGCACGGGGTGCTCGGCGAGCGCGAGCGCCACCGGCGCCGCCTTCACCGCCTCCGGCCGCGTGCCGACCAGGAGCAGAACCTCCACGCTTTCTCCTTGCCAGAAAAGAAACTCCGGGCGGGCAGAGCCCGCCCGGAGTCCACTATGAATAGAGCCGGTTCCCGCTAGTCGGCGACCGGGACTTCTTCGGTGTACTGCCGCCTGCGATAGGCGTGCAGCAGGAGAGCACCCAGCACTAGCAGGGCGATCCCCAAGGCGATCCACCAGCCGACGTTGGCACCGGTGGCCGCCAGGCCCGCGCCACCGCCGACGATGGCGCCTCCGGTCGGAGCTCGGTACACGCTTGCCTCCCGCCGCTATCCGGCCGCGGTGACTCGGTGCCTGCGCAGCACCGTGATGCCGACCGGGATCGCCGCCGCGCCGAGCAGGCCGAGGCCGATCCACAGGCCCGCTCCCGACGCCATCGGGATCGGCGGGGCCGCCGGTCCGCACTGGGCGTGGGCAAGGATCACGTCGCCGGTGCCCAGGAGGGCGTTGAGCGTGATGTGGACGCCGTTGACCGTCAGGCTGCCGTCCGGGTTGTTGATCTGCTCGTTGAAGATGATCGTCACGAGCGGCGGCGGGATCGGGCCGGGCGGCACCGAGATGGTGGTGTTCGGCGACGGGTTGACCGGGACCACGACCCCGGCCAGCTGCACATTCGCCAGCGTGGTCGAACCCACGTTGCCCGCCTGGGTGGCGTCGCAGTCGACGTTGATGGCGCCGATGGTGCCCAGGTTGGCGAGGGTCAAACCGACGTTGGCGAGGTTCGCCTCGGCGTGCACGGCGCCGGTGGCGTCGTCGCGGATCGCCTGACTGGTGACGATGCCCGCGCTGACCACGCCGGGGATGCTGATGCTCGCCAGCGAGGCGTCGGTCGGACCGTCGGTGTTGCTTGGCGCCAGCGGCGCGACGTTGACCGCGGGCGACCCGAGGAGGGTCAGGTTCGCGGAGGCGACGTAAGCCGAACCGTCGCCTGGGGCGGCCGATGCGGGGAGCGCGCCGACCAGCAGCGCGGCGGCGGCCATCAGGCCGACCACGCCACCTCGGCGCACCGAGTGCTTATGCATCAATTCCTCCGATTTCCGTTGGGACTTGTTGTCCTATCGGCGACCCTGCCAATAATTCGACGAATTAAACACACGAATACCCGATCGTGTGACCTTGCGAAGCAAGTCGGCCGGGTCGTGCAGGCGATTTAACTGACGGTAGAGAACGGCGATTCGATTTCACCCGATCTAGCGATCCAGTCAGACCGTTCGGCCGCCGATGATGGGTCCGACAGTCGGGGCCAAAACACCCACCGAATCGGAGGTCACCCCTGGTGGCGATGGCTGGATCCCTGCCGATGCCCAGCGCACCTCGAACGACGATCGGCGGCCGCGTGCTCATCGCGGCGCTCGCCGGGGCCGCCGTGGCCCTCATCGTGCTCAATCGCGCGTATCGGACCGCGGAAATGGCGCTGGCCAGCGGCATTTTGAACGTGGTCACGTCGTCCGGGGTCTATCTCGCGGCGAAACGCCAGACTGTCTATTTCGGGCTCGGCACCGATCATCCCTTCGGGCTGCAGATGAGCCCGGAATGCACCTCGGCGTTCCTGGTGCTGCCGCTGCTCGTCGTCGGCGCGATCATGATCGGCCTGCGCCCGCGCATCGCGGGCCGCGTGCTCGGCGCGCTCGCTCTGGCCACCATCGCCGTCATCCTGGTCAACCAGCTGCGGATCCTCACCCTGGTCGGCCTGATCGACTGGCTGGGCACCGACCGCGGCTACTACTGGGGCCACACGCTGCTCGGCTCGATGGTCAGCATCATCGGTGGCGCGGCGGCGCTGGTGATGTTCGTCTGGATCTCGACCCGCAAACCCAAGGCGGAACGGTGAACCTGGCCCTGCTCCTCGGTCTGACCCAGGCGCTCGCGCTGACCATGAGCGTCGCGTTCGTGACGTACGTGGCGCTCATCGTCGTGCCCTACCTGCGCCACAAGCGGCTCCCCGGCGGCGACCCGACCACCCTGGAGTGGCACTTCTTCGTCCCGTGCCGCGACGAGGAGACCGTCATCGGCGACACGGTCGCCTACCTGCGCCAGACCTTCCGTGAGGCGCACGTCTGGGTCATCGACGACGACTCCGACGACCGGACCGCCGAGGTGGTCATGGGCCTGCGCGGGCCCCGCCACGGCGGAACCGGCGACCAGCGTCTGCACCTGGTGCGCAGGCAGCGCCCCTTCGCCCGCACCGGCAAGGGCGACGCGCTCAACTCGGCCTACCGTGAGCTCAAGCGCTGGCTCGGCAAACACGCCGACACCGACCGGGCCATCATCGTCGTGGTCGACGCCGACGGCAGGCCCGCGCCGGACTGCCTGGAGGTGTGCTCGGCCGAGCACCTCTTCGGCAACCCGAGGGTCGGCGCCGTGCAGGTCGACGTCCGGATGAGCAACCGGGGCACCTCGCCGAGCGCGGGCGGCTACTTCAAGCGCAAGTTCGGCAGCGCGCTCGTGCGGATGCAGGACCTGGAGTTCCGCAGCGCCATCGCCGCGATCCAGCTCTCCCGCGGCCACACCGGCACCATCTCCATGGGCGGCAACGGCCAGTTCACCCGCCTGTCCGCCCTCGACAGCATCGTCGAGGGCGCGGGCCCGTGGCGTGGCGCGCTGCTGGAGGACTTCGAGCTCGGGGTGCACCTGCTGACCGCGGGCTGGCACACCGGGTTCACCGTCGACACCCACGTCGACCAGGAAGCCCTCTACAGCCTGCGACGGTTCCTCACCCAGCGCACCCGCTGGGGCCAGGGCACCATGCAGTGCGCCCGCTACGTCCGGCGCATCTGGGACTCCCGCCACCTGTCCACCCTCGGTGCGGCGGAGATGCTCTATTACCTGGCCCAGCCGTGGATGCAGCTGCTCGGCACGCTGATCTACCCGATCCCGTTCGTGCTGCTGGGCATCCGCGCCACCCACAATCCCACCGAGGTCTGGGAGTGGTTCAGCGGCGGCGCGTGGCTGCTGTTCGCCACCTACGGCTCGTTCGGGCTGATGCCGTTCATCATCTGGGGCCCGATCTACCGCAAGAAGTGCGAGCCGGACAAGGGGTTCTTCCGCGGCCTCGCCTACGGCTTCGCGTACGCGATCTACATCTACACCTTCTACATCACGTCGTGGCGGGCGCTCGTTCGTCTCATCCGCGGCCACAATGGGTGGACAAAGACCCGCCGAAACACCGAGGCGGGTCACCCAGTAGTAGCACTGGACCACTAGCGACCGTAACTATCAGCGACTTTCCGACGATCTAATGGGTATAGAGCTGTACCTCTCGACTATCGGGGGTTTGCCATGCCCACCACATTCAACAAGCGTCTCGCCGCCGCCGTCAGCACCGCGGGGCTGGTACTGCTCCTGGGCGGAGGCCTGGAAGCGGTCGCTGATCCCGGTGGCAACGGCAACGGGAACGGCACTCCCGCCGCGGCGGCCTCCGCCGCCCACGGCAAGCCCGCCCCGCAGGACCTCACCGCGCCACAGCCCGCGTCCAACGCCGACTTCAGCGGCAACGGCGCCAACACCCACGGCCCGTACGACTCGACGCGGGACGGCTCGGCGTCGATGAACGGCAACGGTGGCGGCGAAGCCGTCGGCAAGCCGTGCGCGGGCTGCGTCGGCAAGGCCGACAACAAGAACCCCAAGGGCCAGCTCCCCGGCGGCTCTGACGCGAACGCGGGCTACGAGTGCGACCGCAACCACGGCATCGGTCGGTCGAACCCGGCCCACACCGGCTGCAAGTCCAGCACTACCCCGCCTAGCACCCCGCCG
The DNA here is from genome assembly GCA_035540215.1 of Actinokineospora sp. Classification (GTDB taxonomy): domain Bacteria; phylum Actinomycetota; class Actinomycetes; order Mycobacteriales; family Pseudonocardiaceae; genus Actinokineospora. The sequence continues at coordinate 7,965 of DATLIA010000007.1, forward strand.
ACGACACCGCCGACCACGACGACCACCACTCCCCCGACCACGCACACCACCACCGTGACGACTCCGGCGACGCCCGCGACCAGCACGTCGCCCGCAGCCGTGCCGCAGGGCAGCGTGACCCCGGCAGCCGCACTGGCTGACACCGGCGTCAACGCGATGCCATCGGTGCTGGTGGGACTCCTGCTCGTGGGAGCAGGCACCGGCGCACTGGTCGCCTCCCGGCGACGCGCCACCCGCTGACCGCTGGAGGTCGGGCGGCCCCGCGCCAGGGCCGCCCGACCGTCCACGGTCGTGTCCACGCGCGAGCCCAACCGAGGACTGACACCCCTCAGCGGTACGGTCTTCGCTGTGCCGGACTCCCTTCCCCCTCTGCGCGACCTGCTCGCCACCGCGGTCTCCGCCGTCGGTGGCGCGGAGCGTCCAGGGCAGGTCGAGATGGCCGAGGCCGTGCACGCGTCGATCAAGACCGGTGACCACCTGGCCGTGCAGGCCGGGACGGGCACTGGCAAGTCCCTGGCCTACCTGGTGCCCGCGATCCGCCACGCCGTGGCGAACGGCTCGACCGTGGTCATCTCGACGGCGACGATCGCGCTGCAGCGCCAGTTGGTCGACCGGGACCTGCCGAGGGTCGCCAAGGCGCTCAAGGACTCCCTCAAGCGGACCCCCACGTTCGCGATCCTCAAAGGACGCCGCAACTACCTGTGTCTGCACCGGCTCGACGGGCCGGAGGACGAGCCGGACGACCAGGTGCTGTTCGACCCGTTCGCCATCTCCCGGCTCGGCCGCGAGGTCACCCGGCTGCGGGAGTGGGTCAGCGACACCGAGACCGGCGACCGCGACGAACTGGTCCCCGGCGTGTCCGAGCAGGCCTGGCGGCAGGTGTCGGTGTCGGCACGGGAATGCCTCGGCGCGTCCCGGTGTCCGATGGGGACCGACTGCTTCGCCGAGAAGGCCAGGGCCGAGGCCGGCCGGGCCGACATCGTCGTCACCAACCACGCGCTGCTCGCCATCGACGCGCTGCAGGGCTACCAGGTGCTGCCCGAACACGACGTGGTGATCGTCGACGAGGCCCACGACCTGGTCGACCGGGTCACCTCGGTGGCCACCGGCGAACTGTCGGCGGCGATGGTGTCCATCGCGTCCCGGCGCGTCGGCAGGCTCGTCGAGGAGGACACCGCCGACCGGCTCGCCGAGTGCGGCGAGGGCCTGGCGATGCTGCTGGAGGACGTGCCGACCGGCAGGCTCGACACGTTCCCCGAGCCGCTGCGGGTCACGGTCACCGCCATCCGCGACAGCGCGCACAACTGCATCACCTCGCTCGGCCCGGAACGACAGGCCGACCCCGATGTCGTCGCCACCCGCAAACTGGCGATGTCCATGCTCGAAGAGGTGCACGACAACGCGGTCCGCGTCCTGGAGGCCTTCGGCACCGACGACGCGAGCCGCCGCGACGTGGTGTGGGTGACCGGCGACTTCGGCTCCAACACCCCACGCCCGCCGACGCTCAAGGTCGCGCCACTCGGCGTGGCGGGGCTGCTGCGGGAGAAGCTGTTCGGCGAGAACACCACGGTCCTGACGTCGGCCACGCTCACCCTTGGCGGCACGTTCGACGCGTTGGCCAGGCAGTGGGGCCTGCCGGTGCAGCAGAGTTCCAGCGAGAAGGTCGAGGGGATGGCCTCCGACAAGGAGGTCGACTCCGACCAGATCCGGTGGACCGGCATCGACGTCGGCTCCCCGTTCGACCACGGCCGCAGCGGCATCCTCTACACCGCCCGCCACCTGCCCCCGCCGGGCCGCGACGGGCTGCCCGACGCCTACCTGACCGAGCTGCTGTCCCTGGTCGAGGCCGCGGGCGGTCGCACCCTCGGCCTGTTCTCGTCGATGCGCGCCGCCAAGAACGCCGCCGCCGCGCTGCGCGAACGCACCGACGTCGAGATCCTCTGCCAGGGCGACGACTCGACAATGCAGCTGGTCAAGAAGTTCGCCGAGAACCCAGCGACGTGCCTGTTCGGCACCCTGTCGCTGTGGCAGGGTGTCGACGTACCCGGCCCGTCACTGTCGCTGGTCGTGATGGACCGGATCCCGTTCCCGCGCCCAGACGACCCACTGGCCTCGGCCCGCCAGCGCGCCGTGGAGGCCCGCGGCGGCAACGGCTTCCTCACCGTCGCCGCCACCCACGCCGCCCTGCTGCTGGCCCAGGGCGCGGGCAGGCTCCTGCGCTCAATGGACGACCGCGGCGTCGTGGCGATCCTCGACCCGCGCCTCGCCACCGCCCGCTACGGCGGCTTCCTGCGGGCGTCCCTCCCCCCGTTCTGGCCGACGACCGATGCCGAGGTCGTCCGCGCCGCACTGCGCAGGCTGGACAGTGCGGCAGGCTGAGTTGTCCAATCCCCACGGAGGTCGCGTGTCAGGCATTCCCGGCGAAGCAGGCATCACCGTCGACGACGACGGTGTCCGCAGGCAGCTCGCCGACGGCACCGAAGAGTCGGTCTCCTGGGCGGACCTGGCCGAGGTGGCCATCCGAACCACCCCGGAAGGCCCCTGGAAGGAAGACGTCTTCTTCCTACTGATGCGAGAAGGCGGCGGGGGTTGCGCGGTACCCGCGGGCGACCCGGCGGCGGACGACCTGATGAGCAGGCTCCAGTCCCTCCCGGACTTCGACAACGACGCCTTCATAGAGGCCATGACCACCATCGAAGACGGCCTGTTCGTAATCTGGCGCCGCTGAGACGCCGCCCGGTCGCGCGGAGGCGACTTCGCGCGGTCGGGCTCATTTGCCGTAGTGGTAGCGGCAGGCAGCGATTCTGATCTCGTCGCCTGCCACCTTGTACACGAGTCGGCGGTACTGGTACGCAACGTGACCACGTGGCATGAAGCTCACGCTTCAACGGCACTGGTGTCGGTGTTGGTTCGTCGCCCGACCAGGTCAATTGACGAGTCCTTACTGTGCGCCGGACTCCAGTCGCTCGATCGCGGTGATCAGCCGTCGTGCGTTCTCCGGGCTTCGAAGCAAGTAGGCCGTTTCCTTGAGCGACTGATAGTCGTCGAACGCCACGACCACAACCGACTCGTGTCCCTCCCGAATTACGGCCACCTCTTCGCGGTCGTTGACAACTGCGTCGAGAATCTCGGAGTACCTCACGTCGAACTCGGTGTAGCTCACGGTCTTCACCTGACGCTCCCTTCTCGCAACACGGAGCCGCGGGCACGGCACGCCCGTAGTCACTTCTGGAACTGGGCGAGGATCGTCACAGTGCCTGGAGCTACCTCAGTGAATCCCGCGTCTCTGACCGCGAGTACCCGGCGGGTCTTCCAGGCCAGGTCAGGCGCGTCCCCAGGATGCAACTCCGCCCACCGCGCAGCCGAAGGCGTCCGCACCGCACACGGATAACCCGCCGCACCCCACGAACTCAGCTCCTCAGCATCCATCAGAGCCGCAAGCAGCATCGTGGCATGGCCGACCTGCGCCGCCGCCTTACCCGCCGTCATCGGAACCCCCGGGTTGCACCACAGCACCGGCACACCCCCCGGAACCGCTCCAGGTTCGTCATCAGGCAGGTCGCTCCCGGAGATCTGAAGCTTGGCGACCTCACGCGGCGTCTCTTCGACCAGCGCAGGAACCAACGCCCGCGCCGACGCACCGTCCACGGTGACCGTCACCCCCGGCAGCGCCTGGACCGCGTCCCAATGCGCGCCGCGAGCGCGGCGGGAGACCTTGCGAATCCGACCGCGAACCCACGCGTCCACCTCGCCATGCCACGGCCCACCCGGCTCGGCCAGCGGGTCAAGGCAGACCGCGACCGCCGCCGACGCCGCCGCCGCGAGCAGCGCGCTCCGGGCAGGCAGATCGCGTTCGATGCGCAGGATCACCGGCATCGCGCGGACCAGCGCCGGGTCCTCGTCCGCCGTGTCACGGGTGGCCGACGCGGGCAGCGACAGCCAGGAGGCATAGCGGGCGGCCAGTGGGGCGAGCGTGGTCACTGTCGTTCGAGGTCCAGACCGTCGGCCAAGTCGGCCGCCTCGACCTCGGCGCGCGTCACACCGAGGACAAACAGCACCACGTCAAGGTACGGGTGCGACAGCGCGGTGTCGGCGATCTCGCGCAGCGCGGGCTTGGCGTTGAAGGCGATGCCGAGGCCCGCCGTCGACAGCATGTCGATGTCGTTGGCGCCGTCCCCGACCGCGACGCACTGGGCCAGCGGCACGCCGAAGCCGTCGGCGAAGCGGCGCAGCGCGACCGCCTTGCCCTCGCGGTCGACGATGTCGCCGACGACGCGGCCGGTCAGCACGCCGTCCTCGATCTCAAGTTCGTTGGCGGCGGCGAAGTCCAGTTCGAGGTCGTCGACCAGGCGGTCGATGATCGCGGTGAAGCCGCCGGACACGACGCCGCAGCGGAAGCCGAGGCGCTTGAGCGTCCGGATCGTCGTGCGCGCCCCCGGCGTCAGCTCGATGCCGCGCGCGACCTCGTCCAGCACGGACTCCGGCAGGCCCTTGAGATGGGCGACCCGGTGGTGCAGGGACTCGGTGAAGTCCAATTCGCCGCGCATCGCGGCCTCGGTGACCTGGCGGACCTGTTCCTCGGCGCCCGCCTTGGCCGCGAGCATCTCGATGACCTCGCCCTGGATGAGCGTCGAGTCGACGTCGAAGACGATCAGCCGCTTCGCGCGGCGCGCGAGCTGGTCGCGCTCGACGGCGATGTCGAGGCCGACCCGCACGGACACGTCGGCCAGCGCCTCACGCAGGCGGGAGTCGGAGTCGGCGTCGTCCTTGGCGACCGAGACGTGCACTTCCAGGCCCGTCACCGGGTAGTCGGCGACCCGCCGGATCGCGTCGATGTTGACTTCAAGCGCCGCCAGCCTGCGGGCGACCTCGGTGAACGCGCGCGCCGTCACCGGCCTGCCCAGGACCACCAGCACGTGCGAGGACCCGAGCCGGGCACCGGACTGCGGGTCCGCGCCGATCTCCACGTCGACCCGCATGGACACCGTGGCCATGGCCTGCTCGACCGACTCCTGCAGGCCCTCGGCGTCCTCAACGGCGCCGACCAGCACACCGAGCACCAGCTGGCCGCGGATGACGACCTGCTCGACGTCGATGATCTCGACCCCGTGCCGGGTGAGCACCGCGAACAGCACGGACGACACACCCGGCTTGTCGGGGCCGGTAACCGTGATCAGGACGGGAATGCTGGAGTTGGCCACCATTGTCCTCGTATCTCCGCGGGCGCGGACAGGAAGCGAGTCAGGCGGCGCCGTTGCCGCGACCGAACACCCAAATGTTACCGAGGAGCCCCGCCGCGTTGGCTGTTGGCGTGCTTACATACGCCACTTCTGGTTGTTGCCACCCAAGTAGGGCCACTGGATCAGTTGGGCACCGTTGTTCGCCGAGATGCCGGAGACGTCGAGACAGTGGCCACTGTGCTTCGCCACGAACTTCACGTACCCGTTGCCGACGCCCTCCGGCTTCCACTTCTGGTTGTCGCCGCCCCAGTACGGCCACTGGATGATCCGTGCGCCCTGGGCGGTCGAGATGCCCTCCACGTCCAGGCACATGCCGCTGTGCTCGACCATGATCCGGTAGTAGCCGCCGCCGACCGGGTCCAGTCGCATCCGCTGGTTGCCGCCGCCCCAGTACTGCCATTGGGTGACCGCCGCCCCTGCGGCCAGCGAGATGCCCGCGACGTCGATGACCTTGCCGCTGTGCAGCGACGTGATCGGCGCGGGGCCGACGCGCCAGCGCTGGTTGTCCCCGCCCCACCAGTCCCACTGGACGATCTTGGCGCCGGAGTTCTGCGAGATACCCGAGACGTCGAGGCAGCGGCCGCTGTTCTTCGCCACGATCCGGTAGTAGCCGTGGCCGACGGGGTCGAGGCGGAACCGCTGGTTGTTGCCGCCCCACCAGTCCCACTGGTGCACCAGGGCGCCGTTGCCGGTGCCCTGGGCCTCGATGTCGACGACCTTGTTGCTGTGCTGGGCGATCAGCCGGTAGTGGCCGGTCTCCACCCATTCGATCTTGAAGATCTGGTTGTTGCCGCCCCAGTAGTCCCACTGGTGGGCGTCGGCGCCGTTGGCCGTGGACTGTCCCTCGATGTCGAGGCACTTGCCGCTGTGCTTGACGAAGATCGGCCCGGTCGGCGGGTAGAGCTTGCGGATGCCCTCGATGTCGTCGGTGGTGAGGACCCGCTTCGTCGAGCCCGCGCTCGGCGCGTAGGCGTACATGACGGCGCTGGTGTCGCTGGAGTGCTGCAGTCCCAGGAAGTGCCCGATCTCGTGCAGCGCGATGGATTCCACGTCGTACGCGCTGGCCGTGCCGAGTCCCCAGGCGTGTTCCTGGTCGTCGAAGTGCAGCGGCCGCGGGATGGCGTTGCCGTAGTAGCCGCATCCAGGCGGGTAGTCGCAGTGGGCGAGCGTGCCGCCGGTCATGTCGGTGTCACCGCAGTTCGCGTTGCCCCAGCGGATCACCAGATCCGGGCTCTGGTTCGTGGCGACCTCGCGGAAGGCCAGCGGCGCGGCGGCCGACCAGGTGATGAACGCGTTGCGCACGGCCTGCCGCTCGTCGTCGCCCGCCACGTCGCCGGTGCCCGCGTCGAAGGCGTAGGTCAGCGCGTTCTTGTTCCAAGCGCACGCGGTGGAGAACGCCAGCGGCGACGGGGCAGGCGGGTCGGGCAGCAGACACCGCGATTGCGCCATCAGCCCGCGGGTCGCTTCGTCGAACACGCCGGTCACGGACAGGCTGTTGACCGCCTGGAACTGGGCGAGCGCGGTCGAGGTGTCCGAGTCCAGCGTCCCGGTCACCTTCGCCTCGGCGGCCTTGGCGCCGAGTTCGTCTGCCTGCTCGACGTTGGTGTCGTCGGTCAGGTAACCGAACCGGCGCAGGTACTCCTGGACTTGGTCGAAGCCGTCCGGGGCCTCATCGACCCTGGCCTCGGCCACGGCGGCGGCCGCGAAGTCGGGTGGTGTCTTGGGCGAGTCTGTCGAGTCTGACATTCGTGTCCCCTTAGTCGCGCGAACCCCGGCGCCCCCACGCCGCTGTCACCCACTAAGAGGAAGATACCGATCGCTGTGATACACGCCACATATAACGAAACCCCGGCGCTCTGAGATCAGAGCACCGGGGCTTCGCGGGTGTCACGGTTGCTACTTCGGGTCGTCCTTGTGCGCCTCGACGGTGTGGACCACCGCTTCGTGCGCCTTCTCGTCCATGTGGGACGCGTGCCCGATGTTCCGCTCCGCCTCTATCCGCTCCAGCATGTGCGGATAGTGCAGGTCGAACGCGGGGCGCTCGGACCGGATGCGCGGCAGCTCGGTGAAGTTGTGCCGCGGCGGCGGGGAGCTGGTGGCCCACTCCAGGGAGTTGCCGTAGCCCCACGGGTCGTCGACGGTCACGATCTCACCGAAGCGGTAGCTCTTGAAGACGTTCCAGATGAACGGCAGCGTCGAGGCACCGAGGATGTACGCGCCGATCGTCGAGATCATGTTCAGCGTGGTGAAG
>DATLIA010000008.1:0-20664 GCA_035540215.1 Actinokineospora sp.
GGCATGTCGCTCACGCCTTCGCTCGTGCTGCCGAGTTCCTCGTCCACGGCTTCCTCGCCAATCAGCGTCTTAGCCGGAAACAGGCGCGTCAAGGGCGCCTACGGCGTCGCCTACGGCGTCGCCTGCGGCGATCGGCAAGCCGCCCCTTGACGCCTGTTTCCGGCTAAGGGATTGCCACGAGGATGCTGGGGCACTGCAGGGACCTTCGGTCCCCAAAGAACTCCGGCCGGTTCGATACTCCCGCAAGTCGGCCCACTCGTGAGGAAGGCGCGTGATGACTGACAGCACCGCTAGGGATGAGGCCTTGGCGACCATCAACCAACAGATCGCCGACACCCGTGCCGAGGCTGACACCGAGCTGGACCCCGTCAAGCGAGACCGGCTGGCTCGACACGCGCGGCTCCGTGAGGAGGTCGCCGAGGAGGAAGCCGAAGCGATCGCGGAGGCGATCGCCGAGAGTCAGCAGGCGGCGCTTTCCCTTCGGGTGCCCGCGTCGCTCGTGGCGGAGTTGAAGGCGCGCGCCGACGCCGAGCACGTCCCGACCTCCGCGCTCGTGCGTCGGCTCCTCACTGAAGCTTTGCGAGCGCCGACAGCCCCGGTGCTGACGGTCGAACAGGTCGAGCAAATCGCGCGACGGGTGTATCGAGAGTCCGCCTGAACTACATCGTTCGCCGACGTTGGTAGAAGACCAGGAGTGCGGCGATCGCCAGGACGCCGAGGGTGCCTGCCCACCTGGTCGGGACTCGGACGTCGTCCAGTGCCAATCCCGCCAGTAACAGCGTCAGTGGGTAGGGGATCGCCAAGGCCGCTCGCTGGCTGGGGGACCGCCAGGCGACGGCGCCTGCCAAGGCGGCGGTGATGGCCGCGGCGGCGCCCCATAGCGCGCTGGAGAGAGTTGCCTGCCAGGGGGCGGAGAGGAGCGCTCCGCCGATCGCCGTGAGGCCTAGAACTGACACGGCGAACAGCAGCGGGGCCGCCAACCAGGCGGTCACCGACAATGGCCTGCCTATCGTGAACAGCACGCCGACAGTGTGCGTCGCGGGCCTGGGTCCTGGGGAGACTACGGTCGGTGGATGGCCGGTCACTTGCGGTCGGAGGGCGCTCTGGTGCGACGAACGGCGGAATAGGGCGCACCTCGACCGCGTTAAATCCACTGTCAGCGCGTCTGGCACACTGTTAGGCCTAGTCCGGCTCCGGTTCACCCCAAGACAGCAGGGGACCCGGCGGCCATTATCGAGAGGCGAGACTGTGAAGAACGGGATCCACCCCGCCTACGTGACCACCGAGGTCACCTGCGGTTGCGGGAACACCTTCACCACCCACAGCACCAAGACTTCCGGCAGCATCCACGTCGAGGTCTGCTCGGCTTGCCACCCCTTCTACACCGGCAAGCAGAAGATCCTCGACACCGGTGGCCGGGTCGCGCGCTTCGAGGCGCGGTACGGCAAGCGCGACAAGACCGCGAAGTAGCTTCGCTGACGGCGCCCTCCCGCTCGCGGGACGGGCGCCGTCGTCATGTTCGGCCCAAGGCGAGAGGTGGACGGTGGACTCATCTAGTCTCGGCGAGCTGCTCAGCGAGTACGGCGAGTTGGAGAAGACCCTCGCCGACCCAGCTGTGCACGCCGACCAGGACCGCGCGCGCAAGCTCGGCAAGCGCTACGCCGAGCTGACCCCGGTGATCCGGGCGCTGCGTGAGCTGGAGTCCGTCCGCAGCGACCTCGGGGCCGCCCGCGAGCTGGCCGACGAGGACGCCGCGTTCGCCGAGGAGGCCGCCGAGCTCGCCGAGCGGATCCCGCAGCTGGAGACGAAGCTGACCGAGCTGCTGCTCCCGCGCGACCCGCATGACAGCGCCGACGTGCTGCTGGAGGTCAAGTCCGGCGAGGGCGGCGAGGAGTCCGCGCTGTTCGCGGGCGACCTGATGCGCATGTACCTGCGCTACGCCGAGCGGCACGGGTGGAAGGCCGAGGTGCTCGACAGCACCGAGTCCGACCTCGGCGGGGTCAAGGACGCGACCGTCGCCATCAAGAGCAAGGGCAGCGACCCGGACGGCGTCTGGGCGCGGCTGAAGTTCGAGGGCGGGGTGCACCGCGTGCAGCGGGTGCCCGCCACCGAGTCGCAGGGCCGCATCCACACCTCGGCGGCTGGCGTGCTGGTCTACCCGGACTCCGACGAGGCCGCCGAGATCGAGGAGATCCCGGACAAGGACCTGCGCATCGACGTCTACCGTTCGTCGGGCAAGGGCGGGCAGAGCGTCAACACGACCGACTCGGCGGTGCGCATCACCCACCTGCCGACCGGCATCGTCACGTCCTGCCAGAACGAGCGTTCGCAGCTGCAGAACAAGGCCCGCGCCATGCAGGTACTCAAGGCCAGGCTCCTCGCGCTGCGTGAGGAGGAGGCCGCCCAGCAGGCCTCCGACGCCCGCCGCAGCCAGGTGCGCACGGTCGACCGGTCCGAGCGGGTCCGCACGTACAACTTCCCGGAGAACCGCATCTCCGACCACCGCGTCGGCTACAAGGCGCACAACCTTGAGGCCGTCCTCGACGGTGACCTCGACGCGGTCCTCGACGCGCTCGCCGACGCGGACCGGTCCGAGCGGCTCGCCGCACACGGGTGACCGTGAAAGGGTGACCCTCATGACCCGTCAACCCCTGCGCGTGGCGATCTTGGAGGCCGAGCGCCTGCTCGCCGCGGCCGGGGTCGACTCGCCCCGCAACGACGCCGAACTGCTGGCCGCGCACGTGCTGGGGGTGGAGCGGGGCAAGCTGCCGATGGTGCCGCTGGTCGACCCTCCGGTCGTCGAGGCCCTGGGCAAGCTCGTGGCGCGACGCGCCCGCCGGGAGCCGTTGCAGCATCTGACCGGCATGGCCTTCATGGGCGCGATCTCGGTGTCGGTCGGGCCTGGTGTCTTCGTCCCGCGCCCGGAGACCGAGCTCTTGTTCGCCTGGGGCCTGTCGGTGCTCGAAGGCGTCAGGAACCCGATCGTGGTCGACTTCTGCACCGGCTCGGGCGTACTCGCCCTGTCGGTCGCCAACGCCAGGCCGGACGCGCAGGTCCACGCGGTCGACATCGACCACAGCGCCCTCGCCTGGGCCCGCCGCAACGCCGACGCGCGGGTCACCGCCGGGGACACCCCGGTTCGGCTGTACTCGGGTGACGTGACCGACTCCGCCCTGTTCACCGAACTGGAGGGCCGGGTCGACCTGGTCCTGTGCAACCCGCCGTACGTTCCGTCGGCCACCCCGGTGCCGCCGGAGGTCGCCGAGCACGACCCGGCGCACGCGGTCTTCTCGGGCGCCGACGGCCTTGACGTGATCCGGTCGGTGGTGACCGCCGCGGTTCGTCTGCTGCGGCCGGGCGGTGGGGTGGCGATCGAGCACGACGACACCCATGGCGAGGCCGTTCCCGCGCTGTTGTCGTCGCGCAGGCTGTTGACCGAAGTGTTGGACCACAAGGACTTGGCGGACCGTCCCCGGTTCGCCACCGCCCGCCGCGGCTAGGCACTGTCCTTTCAGGACAGTGCCTAGGGTGTCGCGTTGTCGATCATCGCGTGGTAGATCGGCAGCGTCTGTGCCCACTTGTCGGCGTCGGACGCGGCGTAGATGAAGTACTCGAATCCGTCGACGCGCCAGTACATCGAGTGCGCGCGGCGGCGGGAGTCGGCGGTGTCGTGCTCGAACTCCCAGTCCACCGCGGTGACGCCGTGGTAGGTCGTGGTGCCAAGGCTCAGCCGGTGGAACGCGGCCTTCGACCGGGAGAACACGGACTCGTAGTCGACATGTGACTGCAGCAGGTCGGTCGGCGGGGCCGGGGCGCCGCCGTAGCGGACCTGGCGGCTCGGTTCGGCCGGGTCGGTGGCCTGCATGGCGCCGGGGCCCGACGCGCGGGTGATGATCCAGCCCTTGGGGATGGTGGTGATCAGGCCGCCGGGGCCCGCGACCCGCTGGAAGCCGTCCGGCACCGGCAGGGCGACATTCGACGGACTCGGCGTGGCAGCGGGCCCGCCCGGGCTGGGCACGACCGGCGTCATGACGTCGGCGGGGCCGTAGGCGGGTGGTGGGGCGAGGATGTAGCTCGTCGATGGAGCCGCGGTCCCCGGCGCGGGCTCCTTGGGGGTGATCAGTAGGACCGCGCCGACCACGGCGCTCACCGCCGCGTACCCAGCCACCAGTGAAGACGCCAGCAAGCGTGAGCTCAGCTGGTGTCCTCGGCGTCGCGGACGGCTGATCGTGGGCACTCCCCTGGGACGTACTGCCTGAACCCCGGTGCTGCTTGAGGGTAGCGTCTTCACCCGGGTGATCCAATGCTTCGCAGTTGGCAGGACGTCATCGAGAAGTGGCAGCTGTTGCCACTCGATGCCGTAATGGGGCCGCCGGGACCCAGGGCGATCTTCGACGGCGCGCGGTCCGCGCTGCTCGCGGGCCGTCTTGACGAGGCGATGGCCGGGTTCGTGCGCGCGGCGGAGTTGCGCGCGAGCCCGTATGACGAGGTGGGCATCGGCGACGTGCTGCTGGCCCGCGGCCGCTGGCGCGCCGCCGCCCGGCGCTATGCGGCGGCGCAGGCGCGCGACCCGGCGAACATCATGGCCCACTTGGGCCTGGCCCAGGCGCGGGTGGCGGCCGGGGACGCCGCGGGCGCCGCGGCCGACCTGGAAGATCGGTTCGGCGGGTCGCCGGACCCGGTGCTGCGGTACTACCTGGCCAGCACGTGGTGCTCTGTGTCCGAGCAGGTGCGCAGCCGAACCGCGGACGAGGCTCTGGTCATCACCAGCGAGACCCAGCTCCAGATCTGCGAGTCGGCGGCTCGGCGCATCATCGAGCTCGACGTCGCCGACCTGGAGTTGCGCCGTGGCGCGGAACTGCTGCTCGACGAGGTAGCCGTGGGCAGGCGGTGGCAATGGCGGCCGGAGGGCATCGCGGTGAGTCTCGCGGTGCTCGCGGTGTCACTCGGCCTGATCCTGGTCGCGGTCGGCGGCTTGGCGGGCAATGTGGCCCTGGTGGTGATGGGCGTGCTCCTCGGCAGCGGGCTGCTGTACCTGATCGTGGTGAAGTTCCGACGGCAGAACTGGCGGACCCGGGCCGACGAACTCGCCGACCACATCACCCGGCAGGGTGCCTGATCGGCATGAGCCGGATCAGACGTCGGCCGCGCAGCGGAAACCGATGTGGCCGCTCGACGAGTCCGGGGTGTTGCTGGTGCGCGCGGCCACCCGATAGCGGTTGCAGTACGAGTCATGACACAGGTAGGAGCCGCCGCGCAGGACACGGCTCTGCCCGGCGGTCCACCAATCGGCGTTCCACTCCCACACGTTGCCGACGGCGTTGTGCAGGCCGTAGCGGTTGGGCGAGTAGGCGTCGACCGGCTCGGTCCCGACCCGTTCGGCGAGGCTCGCAACCGGGAAGTCGCCCTGCCAGATGTTGCACCGACGTTCCCCGTTCGGCGTCAGGTCGTCGCCCCAGGGATAGCGCGCCTGATCCAGGCCGCCGCGCGCGGCGTACTCCCACTCGACCTCGGTGGGCAGGCGCCGCCCCGCCCACGCGGCGTAAGCCGCGGCGTCGGTCCACGACACGTGGACGACCGGGTGGTCCGACCGCTGGTCGACGCCGCTGCCAGGTCCCTCGGGCAACCGCCAGGACGCTCCGTCCACGCGGCGCCACCACGGCGTCCCCGGCACCGCCGGTGTGGTTGACACCTGCTCGGGGGCGAGTAGACCGGCGAAGACGAATGACCACCCGAACCGCTCCGCCTCGGTGACGTACCCGGTGGCGTCGATGAAGGCCGCGAACCTGGCGACTGACACCGCGTGCGGGTCGATGAGGAACGCGGCGACTTCCACCGCGCGGACAGGACTCTCGCCGTCCCCGGGATTGGCGGCCTGGTCGTCGTTCCCCATTCGGAACGTCCCGCCGGGCAGCCGCACCATCCCTTGGTTCCCCGGTGGTTCTGATCCGCCACCGAACTCCCGGCCGTGGACCACGGCGGGCAGGCCCGCCGCGCCGGTGGCGTAGGCATCGGGCGCGTTCGCGCGAGCGGTCGCGCAGCAGGGCGACGATGACGGGGTCATGACAACTTGTGTACAAGAGTGCTGAACTTCGGGGCAAGTGTGTTCAAATTTCGGGCGTGTTCGTGTGATCTTTCCCCTGAGGAGCTCTCACTATGCAGCCCAGTCGCCGCCAATTCTTAATCGGTTCCGCGGTCGCCATCGGCGGCGCCGCGTTGCCCAGCGGATTCGCCGAGGCGGCGACCTCACCGCCGAACTTCGTGGTGATCCTCGCCGACGACCTCGGCTACGGCGAGCTGGGCGCCTACGGTCAGCAGCTCATGACCACGCCGGTCATCGACGGCCTGGCCGCGGCGGGTCTTCGCTTCACCTCCGCGTACGCGAGTGCCGCGGTGTGCGCCCCGTCCCGCTGCTCGCTGCTGACCGGTCTGCACTCCGGGCACGCGACCGTGCGACAGAACCCGGAGGGCGGCCCACAGGGGTCGCTCAACGACACCGACGTCACGTTCGCGGAGCTGCTCCGCACCCGCGGCTACCGGACGGCGTGCATCGGCAAGTGGGGGTTCGGCCCGGAGCAGGACGGGCAGCCGAGCCACCCCAACGCGCGGGGTTTCGAGGAGTTCTTCGGCTACATCACCCACGACCACGCGCACGACTACTACCCGGACTACCTGTGGAACAACGGGGTCCGGACCGCGCTGCCGGAGAACAGCGGCACGAACAAAGTCACGTTCGCGCCGGACCTGTTCCGCGACCGCTCGGTCGAGTTCATCAACGCGCACAAGACCGAGCCGTTCCTCCTGTTTTTCACCCCCAACCTCCCGCACGCGCCCAGCGATGTCCCCAGCCTCGGCGCCTACGCCACCAAGCCGTGGCCGGCGGCCGACAAGGGGCACGCCGCCCAGGTCAGCAGGCTCGACTCCTATGTCGGGTCGATCGTCGACACCCTGCGGGCCAACTCCCTGGCTGAGAACACCATCGTCATCGTCACCAGCGACAACGGCCCGCACGAGGAGAACGGGTTCAACCCCGACCTCTTCGACGCCAACGGCCCGTTGCGCGGCTACAAGCGCAACCTCTACGAGGGCGGCATCCGCATCCCCCTCATCGCCTGGTCGCCAGGTCTCGTCCAGGCCGGGACCAGCGACCGCCCGACCCAGCAGACCGATCTGCTGCCCACTCTCTCCGCTTTGGCGGGCGCACCGGTCCCCAGCGACATCGATGGCGTGTCCGCGGCGCCGCTGCTGTCCGGCCAGCCATCCGCGCGGGCCGATCACCTGTACTGGTACCGCCGCGAGCCCGGCTCCACCTCACGCGCCAACCTTGCCGACGGCGGCAGCGTCACCCGCGTCGCCGAGGCGGTCCGCGAGTCCGACTGGAAGGCCCTGCGCTTCGCGCCCGGCCACAACCGCCCCGCGACCGAGGCCGAGTGGAAGGTCGAGCTCTACAACCTCAAGACCGACATCGGCGAGGCCACCGACGTCGCCGCGCAGAACCCCGTCGTCGCGGCCCGGCTCGTCCAGTACATGCGGGACGAGTGGGTGCCGCAGTTCACCCGCCCCGGCTTCGGCCTGACGCTCCAGGTCCCGGCGACCGTCGCACCCGGCGGCAAGTACCAGGTGACGGCAACCCTGGCCAATGGCTCCACGGGTGAGTGGACCGCGCCGCAGGTCACCCTCACCGGGTCCAGTGGCTGGACCGTCCGCGCCACCAGCCCGACGACGGCGGTCCGGCTGACCGCCGGTCAGTCCTTGCGCACGACCTTCGAGGTGACCGTCCCCGCGACCCCCGTCGCCTGGCAGCTCACCGCGACGGCCACGACCGGGTCGAGCGCGGGCCCGCTCAGCTTCACGCGGAAGCATGTCTTTGTTCCGCCCGCGCCGACGACCGATTCCTACCTGAGTGACCTGCGGTGGGTCAGCGCCACGAACGGCTGGGGCCCGGTCGAACTGGACAAGAGCAACGGCAAGTCCGGCGCGGGCGACGGCACCCCGATCAGTTTCGGTGGGACGGTTTACCAGAAGGGCCTGGGTGTCCACGCGCCTTCGGAGATCGTCTATTACCTGGGGGCGAAGATGTCCCGCTTCACCGCTGTGGTCGGGATCGACGACTTCTCCGCGCGGCAGAGCACCGCGGGGAGTGTGGTGGCTGAGGTCTGGGCCGATGGCCGCAAGATCGCCGACACTGGGCTGCTCACCGCGGCTGTCGGTCCGAAATCGCTCTCCCTGGATGTGGTTGGTGTCCGATACCTGTCGCTAATCGTGCGCAACGCCGCCAACACCACGAGCGCTTACGACCACACGTCTTGGGCCAACGCCCGGGTGACACTCACCTGATCAGCGGAGCTTGACGCTCGCGACGAAGGTGGACCAAGAAGAGGCGCCGACGGCCAGGTGAGGGCCGTCGGCGTTCTTGGAATCACGACCACATCGCCAGAAGAGGCGTGCGATTGGGATGACACTACGTTGCGCGCTGGGGAGAGCCGATGGCGACGAAGACCGGGACCGGACTGCTGCCTGTCGTGCTCATCTTCGCCTCGGGAGCGGACGGTCGCCAGACATGCGGAAACTGATGGAACAGCACGCCTGGGTGGACACCGCGCACGACCTCGCGATCACCGTGGCTGTTGTGGTCGGTCTGAGCGCGGACGATGTCGTTCGGGCCTACGGCGGCGACCCGACCATGCCGATCGGCGCGCGGACGTTCGTGGAGTCCGCCGTCCCGGATGACGCGATCGGCGACTACGGCCACGCTCAGGTGTTCACGGTTGCCGATCGTGTGGTGGTTCTCGAGAACAACGGGTGGGCGGGAAGCGACCCGGGCGTCGCGGTGCGGGCGTCGGCGGGCGGCGGGGTGTTCATGTCCGCGTATTGGAACGTCAATGCCCTGTCTCGGCTGGTACAGGCTGTCGACGGGAAGGTGACCGCGAACCTTGAACCGCTGTTCGCGGCGGACCCGCCCCAGGTAGGCGACGTCGACCCCGTGTGGCTCGATGGCGGAGCCTTCACCCCATCGACCTACCGGTCGGCCTGTCTTGCGGTGATACAGCAGCAGACTGACGTGGCGTTCGACCGGGACTGGTTGGACGCGGCGTGGCCGACCTTCCAGATTCCAGCCCGGTGATCAGCGCGGCTTGACGCTCGCGACGAAGGTGGACCAAGACGAGGCGCCGACGGCCAGGCGAGGGCCGTCGGCGTTCTTGGAATCACGGATGTTCGCGAGATCCGAGCGAAGTAGGACCTCGACACAGCTCGTCTGTGAGCTGCCGCTATAGCTGCTCTTTCGCCACCCTCCGAGAATCATCCCAGTGGCCTTCCGTCCGGTCGTACTCATCGGCCAACTTGGCGATGAGCACCCGGGATTCTCCCTCATCGAGCGCGACCTTGACCACCCGCCGAAGGAGGTCGCGGTGCTTCTCCACCTTCGCCTCGTCCTCGATGATGAACCCGTCGAGCGGACCCTGCACATAGACCAGCGGCTTGAATTCGTCGTAGTCGAGGAAGGAGAACGGGCCGCCGAAGAGCGCGCGATGGCGCGCGGTCGCGGGCAGGATGCGGATGCTGATATTCGGCTGATCGGTGAGGAAGAGCATGGCCAGGAGCTGTTCGGTCATGGTCCGGTAGTCGCCGACCTCAAGCCGAAGGGCGCGTTCGTTGATGATGAAGGTGAACTTGCCCGGCTTCGCGCCGAAGAGGATCTTCTGCCGTCGCAGCCGTGCCTGGACTCGGACCTGGCGGACATCGTCCGACAAGTCCTCGTCGCGGAACAGTGCATGGATATACGACTCGATTTGCAGCAGTCCGGGGATCAGGTCGGACTCGTAGTTCACGACGCGGTCGGCTGCCGACTCATGAAAGATCAAGGTCCGCAGGGACTCGGCCATCCAGTCGTCTTTGGAGCAAAGCCAATAGCCGCGCCCGTCGTTGGCGTCGCGGCAGATCTGCACCAACTCCTCTACCTCCTTGCAGCTCACGCCGCATTTGGACAGGTAGAGGACGAACTCAAGCTCCGAAGTGACCGCCCGCTCGCCCGTTTCCAGCCGGTGGAGGTGGGTAATCGATCGGTCGACCAGCGGGCTCAGGTCGCGAAGGGTGAGTCTTGCCTGCTTGCGGTACGACCGCATCAGCTTGCCCAGTTCCCGGGCGCCCGCTCGGCTCCTCAATCTCATGTCCAAAGACGTTAGGGAAGCCCTTGCCCCGCCCGCGACCGCTCTGGCCCAGGTCCACCTGTTCGCGGACCCTGTTTCCACCCTGGCAAACAATCAACCGCCCGCAGCCCCGCCAGTCCGTCCAGATAGGCTCGCCGAGTGACCACGGTCTACGACTGCAGTTCGCGTGAAGACAGGGAAGACGGCCTCGGCGCCGCCGCGAGTGCCGTGCGCGCTGGGCGGGTCGTGGTGATCCCGACCGACACCGTCTACGGCATCGGCTGCGACGCGTTCTCCAGTGCGGGGGTGCAGTCGCTGCTCGCCGCCAAGGGGCGCGGCCCGGACATGCCGGTCGGCGTGCTCGTCGGCTCCTGGGCCACCGTCGACGGGCTGGTCCTGTCCGTCCCGCAGGCCGCGCGCAACCTCATCGAGGCGTTCTGGCCTGGCGACCTCTCGATCGTCCTGCCGCACGCGCCGTCGCTGGCGTGGGACCTTGGGCGGACCAACGGCACCGTCATGCTCCGCATGCCGCTGCACCCGGTCGCGCTCGAACTGCTGCGTGAGGTCGGCCCGATGGCCGTGTCCAGCGCCAACCGCACCGGCCAGCCCGCGCCCGCCACGTGTGAGGACGCGCGCGCCCAGCTCGGCGGGTCCGTCGCGGTCTACCTCGACGGCGGCCCGAGTGGCGAGCCGATCCCGTCGACCATCGTCGACCTGAGCGGCGACGAGCCCGTGGTCCTGCGGGAGGGCGCGGTCGCGCTCGCCGCGGTGTCCGAGGCTCTGGGCGCCGAGGTTCGCTCCGCGCGGTAGTTTGGCGTCAAACCCTCGCACTACCGATTAGGAGATGCGTCCCGTCGTGCCCACGCCGTTCTGGGGTCCGGACTTCGCGGCCCTCGTCAGCACGGATCCCGAGATCGCCGACGTCCTGCTCGGCGAGGTCGACCGGGTGCGCGGCGGCTTGCAGCTGATCGCCAGTGAGAACCTGACCAGCCCGGCGGTGCTGGCCGCGCTGGGCTCGACGCTGTCGAACAAGTACGCCGAGGGCTACCCGGGCGCGCGCTACTACGGCGGCTGCGCCCAAGTCGACATCGCCGAGGAACTCGCGACCGCGCGCGCCACGGCGCTGTTCGGCGCCGACCACGCCAACGTCCAGCCGCACTCGGGGGCCAACGCGAACCTCGCCGCCTACGCCGCGTTCTGCGCGCCGGGCGACGTGGTCCTCGCCATGGACCTCAAGCAGGGCGGCCACCTCACGCACGGCTCGAAGGTCAACTTCTCCGGCCGCTGGTTCCAGCCCGTGGCCTACGGCGTGGACCGCGAGACCGAGCTGATCGATTACGACCAGGTCCGCGACCTGGCCAGGACGCACCGGCCGCGGATGATCATCGCGGGCGCCACCGCCTACCCCCGGCTGATCGACTTCGCGGTGTTCCGCGAGATCGCCGACGAGGTCGGCGCCATCCTGATGGTCGACGCCGCGCACTTCATCGGCCTGGTCGCGGGCGGGGCGATCCCGTCGCCGGTGCCGCACGCCGACATCGTCACCGCGACCACGCACAAGGTCCTGCGCGGCCCACGCGGCGGGATGATCCTGTGCCGGGCCGAGCACGCCAAGGCCATCGACAAGGCCGTCTTCCCGTTCACCCAGGGCGGCCCGCTCATGCACGCGGTCGCGGCCAAGGCCGTCGCGTTCAAGGAAGCCGCGGCCCCGGAGTACGCCGAGTACGCCCGCAAGGTCGTCATCAACACCCGCGCGCTCGCCGCCGGTCTGGCCGCGGAGGGCATGCGGCCGGTGTCCGGCGGCACCGACACCCACCTCGCGCTGCTCGACGTCCGCCCGCTCGGCGTCACCGGCGCCGAGGCCGAGGCCCGCTGCGACGCCGCGCGGATCACGCTCAACAAGAACGCCGTGCCCTACGACCCGGCGCCGCCCACGGTGGCCTCCGGGATCCGGATCGGCTCGCCCTGCGTCACCACGCAGGGGATGGGGGAGACCGAGATGGCCGAGATCGCCAGGCTGATCGGCGGCGCGGTCCGGGGCGAGCACGTCGCCGACGCCGTCGCCGCGCTGGTCGCCGCCAAGCCCGCGTACCCGGGAGCGGGCGGGTGACCCCGTCGGCCTTCGGCGCGACGGGCCTGCCCGTCCGCGAGTTCCTCCTCGTCGCCCTGGTCACGGCCGCGCTGACCTTCCTGCTCACCGGCCTGATCCGGCTGTTCGCCATCCGCATCGGCGCGGTCGCCTACCCCCGGTCGCGGGACGTCCACGTCGTGCCCATCCCGCGCCTCGGCGGCCTGGCCATGTACCTGGGCGTGTGCGGCGGCATGCTGCTCGCCCACCAGCTCCCGGTCCTGCGCCGCGCGTTCGACTACGCCCTCGACCCGATCGCGGTGCTCGTCGGCGGCGGCCTGATCGTGCTGGTCGGCGTGCTCGACGATCGCTTCGAGCTGGACTCGCTCACCAAACTCGCAGGCCAGACCACCAGTGCGGGCATCCTGGTGCTCTTCGGCATCCAGTGGATGGTGCTGTGGGTGCCGTGGGGCGGCGAGAACGGCTACCTGGGCACCGTGCTGATCCTCGACCAGAACCAGGGCGGTCTGCTGGCCATCCTGCTGGTCGTCACCATGGTCAACGCGATGAACTTCGTCGACGGCCTCGACGGCCTCGCCTCCGGGATCGGCATGATCGCCGCCGTCGCCACCTGCGCGTTCTCGCTGCATCTGCTGGAGGAGTCCGGCGGGGCGGTCTACAACTACCCGCCGCTGCTGATCGCCGCCACCCTGGCGGGCGCCTGCCTTGGCTTCCTGCCGCACAACTTCCAGCCCGCGCG
This sequence comes from Actinokineospora sp., assembly GCA_035540215.1. GTDB lineage: Bacteria > Actinomycetota > Actinomycetes > Mycobacteriales > Pseudonocardiaceae > Actinokineospora. Next base: position 12,977 of record DATLIA010000008.1, read on the forward strand.
CATCTTCATGGGCGACTCGGGATCGATGCTGATCGGCCTGATGCTGGCATCGGCGAGCACGACCATGTCGGGCCGGGTGCCGCCGAACGCCGGTGCCACCGGCTCCATCGGTCTGTTCGCCCCGCTGCTCGTGGTCGCCGCCGTGCTGTTCATCCCGCTGCTCGACCTGCTGATGGCCATCGTCCGGCGTACCCGGCGCGGCGAGAGCCCGTTCAGTGCCGACAAGATGCACCTGCACCACCGGCTGCTGGAAATCGGCCACTCGCAGCGCCGGGCCGTATTGCTGATCTATTTGTGGGCCGCGGTGATCGCCTTCGGCGCGGTGTCCCTCTCGCTGTTCGACGGATTCATCGTCGCCTGGGGAATCGGAATCGGCGTCCTGGTCGCGGTGATCGTCTCGGCCATACCTAGACTCAGGGCACGATGAACGAGAATGAATCCCCGGTGAACATCACCGAAGAAAACGCGCAGCCGGACCCGCACGCGCGGGCGCTGCGCACGCTCGCTACCGCTATGTTCCGCTACGCACTGTGGCCGTCGCTGGCCTCAGTCGTACTCGGTGTCGTGATTTTCGGCATACTCCACGGCACTAAGGGTGCCCTCGGGGCGCTGGTCGGCGGCTCCATCGCGTGCGCGTCGTCGCTGCTCACGCTGTGGTTGATGCGCAAGACGGCTGGTGCGGGCGCCCACATCGCCATGGCCGCGTCGCTGGGTGGATTCGTCGGGAAGATGCTGGTTCTGCTGCTGGTGATGACCGCGCTGCGCGACGTCGCCGCCCTGCACCGGTTGTCGCTGGCCATCACCATGATCGTCGTCGTCGTGGTCGCCGCCGGTGCTGAGGCGCTCGCCTTCCGCCGCACCAAGCTCCCGACCATCATCCCCGCTGGTGAGCGGTAGTACGGGCCCCTTGCCGTACGCCTGTCCGGCGGTCGGAAACCCCCTGATAGTGTTCGCCTCAGACGGCGGGGTCGCCGTGTTACGCGCATGCCTCCGAGGTGCCCGCGCGAACCGGTAGCCGCCCGAAGACAAGCCAAGTAAGTCAGGTACGTTACGTCCTGATCGTGACGATTCCCCCGGCGGAGTGAACGCCGGCCGGGAGAACCGGAAGGAGCCCACAGGTGGGCAGGCTGCTGGCCGAGGGTGACACGTTTGCACCCCCGGGTGTTAAGGACTTTTTCCTCCCGCCGATTTTCGGCGGGGTCACAAAGCCGATGGTGTTGATGGTCCTGTCCATCCTCATCGTCTCCGCGTTCTTCCTCATTACTTCGCGGAACATGAAGATCATCCCGAGCAAGTGGCAGTTCGCCGCCGAGTCGGTCTACGACTTCGGCCGCAACAACATCGCCCGGGAGCAGATCGGCTCGAAAGAGTTCAAGCCGTTCGTTCCGCTGATCCTCACTCTTTTCACCTTCGTGCTGGTGAACAACCTGTACGGGATCATCCCGGTGGTCCAGTTCCCCACGATGGCGAAGATCGGCTTCCCGATCGCGCTCAGCGTGCTGGTCGTGTACCCGGTGTACCACTTCGTCGGCTTCAAGAAGCACGGCTTCGTGGGCTACCTCAAGCACGCCACGGTGCCGCCGGGCGCGCCGACTCTGATCTACCTCCTGCTGACTCCCATCGAGTTCCTGCAGAAGTTCGTACTCAACCCGGTCACGCTGGCGGTCCGAGTCTTCGCCGCGATGTTCGCCGGACACCTCATTCTGCTGGTGTTCACCCTTGGTGGTGAGTACCTGCTCCTGCACGCCTCGGGACCACTCAAGCCGGTCTCGCTGGTCTCCTGGGCCTTCGCCATCGCGATGACGTTCCTGGAGGCCTTCATCCAGGTGCTGCAGGCGTACATCTTCGCCCTGCTCTCGGCCAACTACATCGGCCAGGCGCTCGCCGAAGACCACTGATCCACCAAGGCAACACCGAGTAACAAGCAAAGCCCCCCGATCCGCGGGCACCCGCGGAACGAGTTGGAAAGGGATACACAAGTGAGCGCAATGGTTCTCGCGCAGGAAGCCGCCACCGGCAACATCAACGCGGGTCTCGCCGCGATCGGCTACGGCCTCGGCGCGATCGGCCCCGGCATCGGCGTCGGTCTGATCTGGGCCGCTGTCATCAACGGCACCGCCCGTCAGCCGGAGGCCCAGAGCAAGCTCATGGGCATCGCCTGGACGACCTTCGTCCTGGTCGAGGTGCTCGCCCTGATCGGCCTGGTCGTGTACTTCATCGCGTCCGGCGTCTGATCCAGAGCCCTTCTTCGTTAGGGAGACGTCGTGGTGAAGTCTGTGATGTTCCTGGCCGCTGAGGAGCCGAACGCGGTGCTGCCGCACCCGGCCGAGATCATCCTCGGTCTGGTCGCGTTCCTGCTGCTGCTGTTCGTCATCTCGAAGTTCGTCGCGCCTCGGTTCGAGAAGCTCTACTCGGAGCGCACCGCCAAGATCGAAGGCGGCATCGAGAAGGCGGAGAAGGCCCAGGCCGAGGCCGAGGCCGCGCTGCAGCAGTACAAGGCGCAGCTCGCGGAGGCCAGGGCGGAGTCGGCCCGTATCCGGGACGACGCCCGTGCCGAAGCCGAGCAGATCAAGGAAGAGCTGCGGGCACAGGCACAGGAGGAGTCCGCGCGGATCATCGCGCAGGGCCAGGCCAGCCTGGAGGCCTCGCGCGCGCAGATCGTCGCGGAGCTTCGGGCCGACCTCGGACGCCACGCCGTCGCGCTGGCCAGCAAGGTCGTCGGCGAGTCGCTTGAGGACGAGGCGCGGCGCCGCGGCACCGTCGACCGTTTCCTCGAGGAACTCGACGCCGTTTCCGCGCCGGCGAAGAACTAGGGGACGTCTGACATGACATTCCAAGCCGCGAGTCGTGAGGCTCTCGCCGCCGTCGAGCTCAAGTTGCTCGACGTTGTCGAGAGCGGCGCAGCCGCAGCGGCCGGTCCGCTGGGCGAGGAGCTGTTCGCGGTCGCCGGGCTGTTGGACCGGGAGATCGGCCTGCGTCGCACGCTGGCCGACTCCTCGACCAACCCGGCCGCCCGTGAGCAGCTTGTCCGCAACCTGCTGGGTGGCAAGGTCGGCGACGACACGCTGCAGGTCACCGTGGCGGCGGTCAGTGCACGGTGGTCGAGCCCGCGTGAGCTGGTCGACGGCATCGAGGCGCTGGCCACGACCGCGCTGCTGGTGCGCGCCGAGCGTGACGGTCGCCTCGACGCAGTCGAGGACGAGCTGTTCCGGCTCGGGCGCATCATCGCCGACCAGAACGAGCTGGAGCGAGTGCTGTCCGACCGGACCGCGCCCGCCGAAGGCAAGCTCAGCCTGATCACCGGGCTGATCGACGGCAAGGTCGACCCGACCACCGCGACCCTGGTCGCGAACCTGGTCGGCCAGCCGCGTGGCCGCGGCATCGTCAACGGCCTCGAGAGCCTGGCGAGCGAGGCGGCCAAGCGCCGCGAGCGCTCCGTGGCGCACGTGGTCTCCGCCGGTCCGCTCTCGGCCGCGCAGCAGGAACGCCTCAGCGCGTCCCTGCAGCGCATCTACGGCCGTCAGATCGGCCTGCACATCGAGGTCGACGAGTCCCTCGGCGGCGGTCTCGTCGTCAAGGTCGGCGACGAGGTCATCGACGGCAGCACCGCTGGCAGGCTCGACGCGCTCCGGCGCCGGTTCGCCAGCTAATCCCCTAGAACTTTCAAGAAGAAACGAGAGCAGGAACGAAATGGCGGAGCTGACGATCTCGTCGGACGAGATCCGCAGTGCGATCGAAAACTATGTCTCCAGCTACTCCCCGGACGTCAACCGGGAAGAGGTCGGAACGGTTTCCGACACCGGCGACGGCATCGCCCACATTGAGGGCCTGCCCTCGGCTATGGCCAACGAGCTGCTGGAGTTCCCCGGCGGCGTGCTCGGTGTGGCGCTGAACCTGGACGCCCGTGAGATCGGTGCGGCCATCCTGGGTGACTACGACAAGATCGAGGAGGGCCAGGAGGTCAAGCGCACCGGCCGCGTCCTCTCGGTCCCCGTCGGCGACGGCTTCCTCGGCCGGGTCATCGACCCGCTGGGCAACCCGATCGACGGTCTCGGCGACATCGTGGCCGACGACAACCGTCCGCTGGAACTGCAGGCCGCCACGGTCGTGCAGCGTCAGCCGGTCGGCGAGCCGATGCAGACCGGTCTGAAGGCCATCGACTCGATGACCCCGATCGGCCGCGGTCAGCGTCAGCTGATCATCGGCGACCGCAAGACCGGCAAGACCACGGTCTGCGTCGACACGATCATCAACCAGAAGAAGGCCTGGGCGACCGGCGACCCGAAGCAGCAGGTCCGCTGCATCTACGTCGCCATCGGCCAGAAGGGCTCCACCATCGCGGGCGTCAAGACCGCGCTGGAGGAGGCGGGCGCGCTGGAGTACACCACCATCGTGGCCGCTCCCGCGTCCGACTCGGCCGGCTTCAAGTGGCTGGCCCCGTACACCGGCTCGGCCATCGGCCAGCACTGGATGTACCAGGGCAAGCACGTCCTGATCGTGTTCGACGACCTGACCAAGCAGGCCGAGGCGTACCGCGCCATCTCGCTGCTGCTTCGTCGCCCGCCGGGCCGTGAGGCCTACCCCGGCGACGTCTTCTACTTGCACTCCCGCCTGCTGGAGCGTTGTGCCAAGCTGCACGACGACCTGGGCGGCGGTTCGATGACCGCGTTGCCGATCATCGAGACCAAGGCCAACGACGTCTCGGCGTACATCCCGACCAACGTCATCTCCATCACCGACGGCCAGTGCTTCCTCGAGTCCGACCTGTTCAACTCGGGCCAGCGCCCCGCGGTCAACGTCGGTACCTCCGTCTCCCGAGTCGGTGGCGCCGCGCAGACCAAGGCGATGAAGTCGATCTCCGGCACGTTGCGTCTCGAGCTGGCCCAGTACCGCGAGCTGGAGGCGTTCGCCGCCTTCGCCTCCGACCTGGACGCCACCTCGAAGGCCCAGCTTGAGCGCGGCACCCGCATGATGGAGCTGCTCAAGCAGGGTGCGTACTCCCCGATGGCGGTGGAGGAGCAGGTCGTGTCGATCTACATCGGCACCAAGGGCTTCCTCGACACCATCCCGGTCGCCGACGTGCGCCGCTTCGAGTCCGAGCTGCTGGAGAACCTCCGGCACCGCCACGCGGGCATCCTCGACGAGATCCGCGTCGACAAGGTGCTCTCGAAGGACAACGAGGAGCGCCTGCAGGCCGCCGTCAAGGAGTTCTCGGCCAACTTCGGTGCCTCCGAGGCCCAGTCGGGTGTCGGGCACGAGGCCGAGGCGGACGCGCTGGACGCCAGCGAGGTCGGCCAGGAGACGGTGAAGGTCAACAAGCCCGACCCGAAGAAGTAAGCCATGGCGCAGCTTCGGGAGATCCGTCAGCGGATCAAGTCGGCTCAGTCCTTCAAGAAGATCTTCAAGGCACAGGAGCTCATCGCCACCTCGCGCATCAGCAAGGCGCAGGCTCGGGTGGCGCAGTCCAAGCCGTACTCGGACGAGATCACCCGAGTGCTCACGGCGCTGGCCACCGGCGCGGCGAATCTTGACTCGCCGCTGCTGGTGGAGCGCCCGCGCACGCGTCGGGCTGCGGTTCTGCTGGTCACCAGCGACCGCGGTCTGTGTGGCGGCTACAACTCCAACGCCATCAAGAAGGCCGAGGAACTGCAGGCGCTGCTGCGCGAGCAGGGCAAGACCCCGGTCCTCTACGTCATCGGGCGCAAGGGGCTGAACTTCTACAAGTTCCGCCAGCGCCCGGTCGCGGCGAGCTGGTCGGGCTTCTCCGAGAAGCCCGCCTACTTCAACGCCGCGGCCGCCGGTCAGATCATGGTCGATTCCTTCCTTGACGGAATCGACGATGGTGAGACCGAAGGTGGCAAGGATGGTGTCGTCGGAGTCGACGAGCTGCACATCGTGTTCACCGAGTTCCAGTCGATGCTCTCGCAGAAGCCGGTCGCCAAGCGGATCGCCCCGCTGGAGATCGAGTACGACGAGAACCCGCCACTCGGTTCGGCCTACGAGTTCGAGCCGAACGCGGAGACGCTGCTCGGCAACTTGCTGCCGAAATACATCAACACCCGGATCTACGCGGCACTGCTCGAGTCGGCGGCTTCCGAGTCCGCCGCTCGACGCACGGCGATGAAGTCGGCGACCGACAATGCCGACGAACTGGTCAAGAGCTATACCCGTATGGCCAACCAGGTTCGCCAGGCGCAGATCACCCAGGAGATCAGCGAGATCGTCGGTGGCGTGGAAGCGCTCGCCTCTGCCGCAGGAAGTGATGACTAATGACTGCCGTTCAGGAACCTAAGACCGCCACCGGTCGTGTCGTCCGGGTCATCGGCCCCGTCGTCGACGTGGAGTTCCCCCGGGACTCCGTGCCGGAGCTCTTCAACGCGCTCAAGGTGGATGTCGCCCTCGAGTCGATGAAGAAGACCATCACCCTCGAGGTCGCCCAGCACCTCGGCGACAACCTGGTGCGCTGCATCTCGATGGCGCCGCAGGACGGTCTCGTGCGTGGCACCCCGGTGCTCGACACCGGCTCGGCCATCTCGGTGCCGGTCGGCGACGCGGTCAAGGGCCACGTGTTCAACGCCCTCGGCGAGTGCCTGGACAAGCCGGGCCACGCCGCGGACGCCGACCGCTGGACCATCCACCGCAAGCCCCCGGCCTTCGACCAGCTCGAGGGCAAGACCAAGATGCTGGAGACCGGCGTCAAGGTCCTCGACCTGCTCACCCCGTACGTCGAGGGTGGCAAGATCGGCCTGTTCGGTGGTGCCGGTGTCGGCAAGACGGTGCTCATCCAGGAGATGATCACCCGTATCGCCCGCAACTTCGGTGGTACGTCGGTGTTCGCGGGTGTCGGTGAGCGTACCCGTGAGGGCACCGACCTCTTCCTGGAAATGGAAGAGATGGGTGTTCTCCAGGACACCGCGCTCGTCTTCGGTCAGATGGACGAGCCCCCGGGCACCCGTATGCGCGTGGCCCTGTCGGCCCTGACCATGGCGGAGTACTTCCGCGATGTGCAGAAGCAGGACGTGCTGCTGTTCATCGACAACATCTTCCGGTTCACCCAGGCCGGTTCCGAGGTCTCGACCCTGCTGGGTCGTATGCCTTCGGCCGTGGGTTACCAGCCGACGCTGGCCGAAGAGATGGGTGAGCTCCAGGAGCGCATCACCTCGACCCGTGGTCGCTCGATCACGTCGCTGCAGGCCATCTACGTGCCCGCGGACGACTACACCGACCCGGCCCCGGCGACCACCTTCGCCCACCTGGACGCGACGACGGAGCTTTCCCGTCCGATCTCCCAGAAGGGCATCTACCCGGCGGTCGACCCGCTGTCCTCGTCCTCCCGAATCCTCGACCCGTCGATCGTCGGCGCCGAGCACTACCGGGTGGCGCAGGAAGTCAAGCGGATCCTGCAGAAGTACAAGGAACTGCAGGACATCATCGCGATCCTCGGTATGGACGAACTGTCCGAAGAGGACAAGGTGACGGTCAACCGCGCGCGTCGCATCGAGCGCTTCCTGTCGCAGAACTTCTTCGTCGCGGAGAAGTTCACCGGCGAGGTCGGCTCGTTCGTCAAGCTGGCCGACACCATCGAGGCCTTCGACAAGGTCGCGAAGGGCGAGTACGACCACGTTCCGGAGCAGGCCTTCCTGTCCATCGGTGGACTGGACGACCTGGAGCGCAAGTACTTCGAGCTG
>DATLIA010000009.1:0-19959 GCA_035540215.1 Actinokineospora sp.
GGTCAACCACTCACGCTCGTCAGCACCCAGCGCCACCGACGGCACACCCGACCTGTACACGACACCTCATGACTGGGAAGGAAAAGGCCAGTACCAACCCAACCACACCATGATCAACTATTGGCGGCGACACGCTACTAGTGCTGGCGGACCGGGCCAGGCTGGCACGTCGGGCAGTAGTAGGCGACGCGTTCGCGGGTGCCTTCGCCCTGTGATCCGGCCATGACCCGCCCGCCGCAGCGTAGGCAGCCGACGCGGGTTCGGCCGTAGACCCACAGGGTCCGACCCCGTCGGGTATCGCCGGTCGTGGTTCGGTCGGGCGTCATTTTGTTGCGGTCCAACAACTCCCGGCTGAGTCTTATCGCCTCCGTACAGTCCACATCGGACACCGGTGTCCATGGCGACACGCGAAGCAGGTGGCAGACCTCGGTTTTGTAGACATTGCCGACACCTGCCATCACTCGCTGGTCGAGCAGTGCGTCCCCGATCTCGCGCTCGGGGACAGCGGTGAGCCGCTGCAGTGCGCGAGCGGAGTGGGACTCGTCCCAGGCTGGGTCGAGCAGGTCGGGGCCGAGGTGGCCGACCAGGCGGTCCTCCTCGGCGGTCGGCAGCAACGCCATGTCGTGCAACAGGAATCCGACAGCCTGGTGATCCTCGGTAGTGAACACCGCGCGCGCCTGGAAGGCTGGTTTGTGCCAGCGGGCGGCCCGGGGTTGGACCTGCCAGGTGCCGTCGAGGCCGAGGTGGCTGTGGAAGCTCAGGTCACGGTCGAACCGGAGGAACAGGTGCTTGCCGACGGTCCGTGGCGCGAGCGCGACCCGGCCCTTGAGGTCCACAGTGGACAGCCGGGGGTGGCGCAACTCCCCGGCGGTGAGCACGCGGTCGGTCAGTACCGCCGCGAGCCGCGCGGCGGCCTGGTAGACCGTGTCGCCTTCAGGCATCCGTCACTCGGCCGCGACTTCTTCACTCGTCTCATCCGGCGGCCACTCGGCCGCCTGATGTCTGCCGCGGCCGCGGCCCGTGCGCAGGACGCGCGCGAGCAGCAGGTTGAACGCCAGCGCGACCTCCCGCGCCCCCGGCGTGCCCCACTGGTGGATCGGCATGCACGCGCCCTGGGCCTGCTGCACGGCCAGCCGGTCCGGCAGCGCCACCGGCATCACCAGGCGGCCGAAGCTCTCGCGCAGCTCCTGGATGCGGAACTGGTGCTCGTAGGAGTGCGTGCGGACCCGGTTGACCACCACCCCGAGCGGCACCAGGCCGGGGTTGTACTCATCGCGGGTGCTCTCCACCGCCTCGAACGCGCGCTGGGCGCCCGCGACGGCGTAGATGGTCGGCTCGGTCACCAGCAGCGCGCCCTGGGCGGCGACGAGGGCGGAACGGGTCAACCGGCCAAGCGACGGCGGGCAGTCCATCAGGACCAGCTGGTACGGCAGCTCACCCTCTGCCAGCATCGACCTCACCTGCGCCAGCGCGCGGCCCAGTTTCTCCAGCCGGTGGGTTCCGGGGTCGGGGTCGTTGAGCGACTCCAAGTCCTCCGACCCGACCATCACGTCGACGTCGCCGTCCCACGCGCTCGGCGCGATCGCCGCGCGCAGGACCGCGGGCCGGGGAGTCTCCAGGACGTCGGCCAGGGTGGCCGTGGTCTCCTCGGGGTCGAGCGTGGTGGTCGCGTTGCACTGTGGGTCGAGGTCGACGACCAGCGTGCGCGCCCCCCGCCGCAGCGCCGCCGACGCTAGGCCGAGCACGACCGTGGTCTTCCCCACGCCGCCTTTGAGGCTGAGCACTGCCACCGTTTGCACGCCCTAGACCTTAGAGCGCGTCGGAGAACTACCGCACCGTCAGGAACGGCTATCACGCACGGCAATTCTCCGACGCGCTCTCAGAGTCTCTACAGTTCAATCTCATGCGACCGGATGCCGTACGCCGTGTGCTCGACCTCGAGCTGACCGCCGCCCGTGAGCGGCGCCACGGCCAACCGCCCAGGGTGCTCGACGTCGGGGGCGGCAGCGGTGTGTTCGCCGTGCCGCTGGCCGCGGCCGGATGCGCCGTCACGGTGGTGGAACCCAGCCCCAACGCCCTGGCCACCCTGCAGCGCCGTGCCCAGGAGGCGGGCGTCGCCGACCGCATCACCGCTGTCCAGGGCGACAGCGACGCCCTCGACCAGCTCGTGGAACCCGGCTCGGCCGACCTGGTGCTCGCCCATGGCCTGCTGGAGGTCGTCGACGACCCGAAGGTGACCGTGGCCGCCATGGCGGGCGCGGTGGCCCCGGGCGGCGCGCTGTCGCTGCTGGTCGCCAACCGGTTCGCCGCGGTGCTGCACCGGGCCATCTCCGGCAAGCTGGTCGACGCCCGCAGGCTGCTCGACGACCCGGCCGGCCAGATCACCGGACCGGGCGAAGCCCTGCTCCGCCGATTCGACACCGAGGGCCTGCGCGTCCTCATCACCGAGGCCGGTCTGACCGTCGAGCTGATCCAGGGCTACGGCGTGGTCGCCGACCTCGTCCCCGGCTCGGTCCTCGACGCCAGCCCCGGTGCCCAGGACGCGCTCGCGCAACTGGAACTGGTCGCCGCGACCACGCCGCCGCTGCGCGACGTCGCCACCCGGCTGCACGCCATCGCTCGACGCTGATCCTGTCGGTTCCCTGTGGCAGGCTCCGGGCCATGGGGAGAAGCGGTGACCTGCCGAAAGGCCTGGTCGACAGGTTCAAGGCGCGCGACGGCCGGTGGCCGGACGACACCGGCTGCCCGATGCTGCACGTCGACATGGACGCCTTCTACGCCTCCTGTGAGATCCGCGAGCGGCCCGAGTTGCGCGACCGGCCGGTTGTCGTCGGTGGGGTCGGCGTGCGGGGCGTGGTGTCGGCGGCCAACTACATCGCGCGGGAGTTCGGGGTCCGGTCGGCGATGCCGACTGGGCAGGCGCGCAGGCTGTGTCCGCACGCGGTGTTCCTGCCGCCCAGCTTTGAGCTCTACCAGCGGATCTCTACGGGGGTCATGGGGATCTTTCGGGACATCACGCCGTTGGTCGAGCCGCTGAGTCTGGATGAGGCCTTTCTGGATGTCTCTGGGGCTCTTCGCAGGCTGCGCACGACCCCAGCCGCTGTCGGGGCTCGGATTCGGGCTCGGGTGGCTGACGAGTTTGGGATCACCTGCTCGGTGGGGGTGGCGCCGACGAAGTTCGTCGCGAAACTGGCGTCTGGTCTGGCGAAGCCGGATGGGATGTTGGTTGTGCCTGGCGACAAGGTCACTGAGTTCTTGCACCCGTTGCCGGTTTCGGCGTTGTGGGGGGTTGGGAAGCGTACTGCTGAGCGGTTGTTCGATGTCGGGTTGGAGCGGGTTTCGGATGTCGCTCTGGCGCCTCTGCCACGGTTGCGCCGAATGATTGGCGTCGCGTTGGCAGAGCATCTGCATGCGTTGGCTAATGGGCATGATCCGAGGTCTGTGGTTCCGGAGTCGGCTGAGAAGTCTGTTGGTGCTGAGGAGACTTTCGAGACTGATCACTACGATCGTGATCTGCTCAAGCGGGAGTTGTTGCGGCTTTCGGAACGTACTGCTGCGACTTTGCGGTCGCGGGGGTTGCGGGGGCGGACGGTGTCGATCAAGGTGCGGTATTCGGATTTTACGACAATTACTCGGTCGCGGACTCTCCCCGTTGCTACTGATGTGACTCGGGAGGTTTATCAGATGGCTTGCAGGTTGTTGGATGAGCAGGTGCCGAATGGGGCGGTTCGGTTGATTGGGGTGCGGATGGAGCAGCTGGGGGCGGGGGAGTCGGAGCAGTTGTTGTTGGATGCGCCTGAGCAGGGGTGGCGGGAGGCTGAGCAGGCTGCTGATCGGGCTCGGTCGAAGTTTGGGAATGGGGCGGTTCGGCCTGCAGCGTTGTTGGGGGAGCGGCCGGAGCGTGCTGGTTCTACGGAGCCTAAGCCTGTTCGATCTGCTGAATGAGGGTCCGCACCATCGGGTGAAACTGGGCGATCTTGTGCGGCCTGGGTTGGTGGTCACTGCCTCGCCCGGTTTCACTCGATGCCGCTTAGGCGCGGGTGCGGCTTTGGGTGCCCCCGGTGCTGCTCGGGCGATCTTGTGTGGCTTGGATGGGTGGCTATTACCTCGCCCGCGTTCAATCCTGTTCAGGCGGTTGGTTCCGCTTTTGTCGGGGTCAGGAGTTCCGGTAGTGCTTTGCCTATTGGTTCTCGGATGACTGTTGCGGCTAGGCCGTCATATGGCGTTGGCGAAGCATTGCAAATCACCACAGTTGCCCCGGCCCGTGCGGCTAGTCCGACCAACCCGGCAGCGGGTTGGACCGTGAGGGAACTTCCTACCGCCAGCATCAGGTCCGCGGACTCGGCTGCCTTTCGTGCCTCGTCCAGGACTTTTCGGTTCAGGGGCTGCCCGAACGACACTGTTGCCGACTTCAGGATTCCCCCGCAGGCCAGGCACGGAGGGTCGGCTTCCCCTGCCGCCACTCTGTCCAAGACCTCTCGCATGGGGCGGGTGTCCGGGCAGGACAGGCACTCCGTGTCGAACATCGTTCCGTGCAGTTCGATCACTCGCCGGGAGCCTGCGCGTTGGTGTAGACCGTCGATGTTCTGAGTCAGGATCGCCACCAGGCGGCCGGTCGCCTCCAGTTCCCCGAGCGCTCGGTGGGCTGCGTTGGGGACCGCTGTCCAGCCGGGGTGGACCGATCGTGCCTGCCAGACCCGGGCGCGGAGGTCTGGGTCGCGGCGGTATTCGGTGATGCTCGACATGCGTTCAGCGCCTGGGGTTCTGGTCCAGAGGCCGTTGGGGCCCCGGAAGTCTGGAATGCCCGAGTCGGTCGAGATGCCCGCTCCGGACATCACCACGATCCGGCGTGCCCGCTCGATCAGTTCCACCCCCTGATGATGCCCCTAAATCCGCAACCGACATCGCTTGGTCGGGGAATGGTCACCGTCCGGTCGTGACGTTCCGGTAATCAACTGACTACCCGATTTCATGGAGGTAGCAGCTGATGAAGGCTTTACGCCGTCTTGCCGCGTTGTGCGCCGGAGTCGTCACGTCCGCGAGCCTGATCGTGGTGGCCGCCCCGAATGCGGCTGCCGTGACCGACCTGGAGCTGGCCACCCGCTGGGCGCCGATCCACTACCAGGACACGGACTCGTCTGACTACGACGCGGACTACCTGTCCAAGATCGACTTCGATCTGGAGTGGGACACCCTCAACAACTGGGAGCACCAGGACGACGTCCTGTCCCGGATGGCCGGTCACGTCTACTACTCCGTCGTGGAGACCTCGACGCACTGGTTCGTCGGGTACGGCTTCTACCACCCGCGGGACTGGGAGGACTTCTCCGACCCGTTCTCGCTCTACACCCACGAGAACGACATGGAAGGCGTCCTGCTGACCATCCGGCGCGACGGCAGCACCTACGGCAAGTTCGAGGCCATGGTGTCGGTGGCCCACACCGACTTCTACTCGTACGTGCCCTCCGGCAGCGCGTTCACCAGCGGTCGGGAGAACGTCGACGGCACCGTGCCGATGCAGACCTACAACGGCGCCGCGCACCCCACGACCCGCCAGGAGGCCAAGGGGCACGGCGTCTACGCGTGGAACAGTGCCGCGTTCCCCGGTGGTGACGGCGTCGTCTACTACCCCAGTGGCACCGCCGAGGTCCCCTCCAGCGGCACGGACAGCTCCGTCGGCTACAAGCTGGTGAACATCTTCGACGCCAGTGGGCTGTGGTCGCGGCGGAACAGCAGCACGACCTTCGCCAGCTACGGCACGTTCCGCGGTGACAACGGCAAGGACAACTCCGCCAACGCGCCTTGGGGCTGGGATGACGGGAACGATGGCAGCGACATCCCGCGTGGGCTGCTCGCCACCAACCCGGCGTACCTGGTCAGCCAGTACTTCAACGGTGAGGGCAGCTTCAGCCTGGCCTACACGCGCAACTCTTACCAGTAACCGGCGTTTGGCCTCGGCGGCTGGCGGGTACTCCCGGCGCGCATGAGGTGTGGTGGTCGGAGCGGGGTGGAAACGGGATCCACCCCGCTCTCGGCCGTCCACCTAGGGGCTAGGTTGCGCGTAGTCCGCGATGGCAGGAGGAAACGGTGTCCGAGGTCGAGACAAGTGCGCCCGCCCGTCCCCATGGGGTGCGGCAGGCTGACCTACGGGTGAGTGCCGACGCACAGCAGGTTCCGCTGGTGCGGTCGCTGGCCGCCGACATCGCGATGCGGCTGGACTTCGACCTCGACGCGATCGAGGACGTGCGGATGGCCGTGGACGAGGCGTGTTCCCTGCTTGTCCGCTCCGCTGCTGAGGGATCCTCGCTTTTCTGTTCCTTCCACCCGGAACTCGACTCGCTGCGGGTCCTCGCGCACGTCGAGGCGAGCGCGCCCGTGCCGCCGTCGGACGACCTGATGAGCTGGCAGATCCTCACGACCCTCGCGTCGTCGGTCGCCGAGCGGGTCGAGACCGACAATGGTGGCCACCGGGTGACCATCGAGCTGGTGGCGCGCCCCGGCGAAGCGGCAGCGCGGTGACCGAGCCCGAGGACGTCCGGTTCCGGGAACTGGCCGAGCTGGCGCAGGACGACCCGCGCCGGGCCGCGCTGCGCGCCGAGCTCGTCGAGGGGTATCTCGATCTCGCACGGAACCTGGCGCGCAAATTCGACAGACGCGGGGACCAGCTCGAAGACCTGGTCCAGGTCGCGACGATCGGGCTGATCAAGTCGGTCGACCGGTTCGAGCCCGAGCGCGGCAGCTTCTACGGCTTCGCCATCCCGACCATCATGGGTGAGCTGCGCAGGCACTTCCGCGACACCGGGTGGGCGGTGCGGGTGCCGCGCCAGCTCAAGGAGCTGCACCTGACCGTCGCGGCGGGCCGCGCCGAGCTGAGCCAGCGGCTGGGCCGCGCGCCGAAGCCCAGTGAGCTGGCCGACCACCTCGGGCTGACCAAGGAACAGGTCTACGACGCCCTGCTGGCCACCGCGGCCAAGGAGGGCAGCTCGCTCGACGCGCGGCTCGCCGAGCCCGGTGGCGACCGGTTCGGCATCGAGGACGTCGAACTGGAGCACATCGACGACCGCGAGGCCCTGCGACCGCTCCTGGCCGACCTGCCCGAGCGCGACCAGCGGATAATCGTGCTGCGGTTCGTCCGCGGGATGAGCCAGTCCGACATCGCCCGCCGCGTCGGCGTGTCCCAGATGCAGGTCTCGCGCCTGCTCACCAAGATCCTGGAGCGGCTGCGGGCCGCGCTCGGCAACGACACCATGGCGGGCTGAGATGGACGCCGCGACCAGCACTATCAGCACTGAGCAAGTCAGGAAGGATCGATAGTGGAGATCAACAGCGAGGGTGTGGACCCGGTCGTGATCTCGGTGGAGGGCGAGGTCGACCTCGCCACGTCGCCGCGGCTGGCCCAGGCGCTCGACAGCGCGCTCGGCGCCGACGCCACCACCACGATCCGGGTCGACCTGTCCAAGGTCGAGTTCATGGACTCCGCGGGCCTGCGGGTCCTGGTGGCCGCGCGGCGCAGGGCCGAGGAGGCAGGCGTCGGACTCGTCCTGCACGAACCGCACGACCGGGTGCGCCGGATCATCGAGATCACCGGCCTCACAGGCGTGTTCGGCCTGGCGTGATTCAACGCCGCGCCGGTGGGGTATGTCTTGGCCACACGGGGGTTGACTCGCGTGTGGACTCAGGGCTAGGGGCGACATGGTGGATGAGCTGATCGCGAAGCTGCCGCCGACGACGCGGTCGGCGGGCCAGGCACGGGACGTCGTGACCGAGGCGCTGCGCTCGTGGTCGGCGCGTTCCGATCTGATCGCCGACATCGTGCTGGCCACCTCGGAACTGGTGACCAACGCCGTCGAGCACGGCCGGGGCGAGGTCATGGTGGACATCCAGCTGGTCGGCGGCCGGGTGCTGCTGCGGGTCGGCGACCGCGGCCCGGGCGCTCCGGTGGCGATGAGCCCGGACGCCGGGTCGCCGCGCAGCCGGGGCCTGACCATCGTGGCCGCGCTGAGCGTCGACTGGGGCTGGCAGCTCGCGCCGGAGGGCAAGGTGGTGTGGGCCGAGTTCGCGTTCGAACCCGCCGCTGTCCCGTCCAGGACTTCGCAGACGTCTAGGACTTCGACGAACCGCTAGACCGTGCGGAGACGCGGGCGAGGAAGTCCGCGGCCGACTTGGTGTTGATCACCCGTTCCGGCTCGATCCCGCACTCTTCGGCGCGTTCACACCCATAGGGCAGCCAGTCGAGCTGGCCGGGGGCGTGCGCGTCACTGTCGATGGCGAACTCGCAGCCCAGCTCGGCGGCCACCCGCAGCAGCCTGCGCGGCGGGTCCAGCCGCTCGGGCCGCGCGTTGATCTCCACCGCCACCCCGTACTCGGCGCACGCGCTGAAGACCGCGTCGGCGTCGAAGGTCGACTCGGGGCGGCCCTTGCCCATCACCAGCCTGCCGGTGCAGTGGCCGAGGATGTCGACGTGCGGGTTGGCCACCGCGGTGAGCATCCGCTCGGTCATCTCCCGCTTGGGCATCCGCAGCTTCGAGTGCACGCTGGCCACGACCACGTCGACCTGCGACAGCAACTCCTCGGTCTGATCGAGGGCACCGTTGTCGAGGATGTCGACCTCGATCCCCGTGAGGATCAGGAACGGGGCCAGCTCGACGTTGAGTTCGGCGACGACCTCCAACTGCCTGCGCAGCCGCTCGGCGCTCAGGCCGTTGGCGACGCGCAGCCGGGGGGAGTGGTCGGTGAGCGCCATCCACTGGTGGCCCAGGGCGATCGCGGCCTCGGCCATCTCCCGGATGGGGCTGCCGCCGTCGGACCAGTCGGAGTGGGTGTGGCAGTCCCCGCGCAGCGCGGCGCGCATGGCCGCGCCGCCCGCGACCGGTTTCGCCGCGCCGTCGGTGAGCTTGGTGAGGTATCCGGGCTCGCCTTGGGCGACGGCCTCGGTGATGGCCGCAGCGATGGACTTGCCGATGCCGGGCAGCGCGGTGAGCGTGCCCGCGCGGACGCGTTCGGCCAGTTCCGCCTGCGGGAGATCGGCGACTATTGCGGCCGCCTTGCGGAACGCACGTACTTTGAATGTGGGTTCACCCGCGCGCTCCAGGAAGAGCGCGATCTGCTTGAGCGCGGCGACGGGATCCATGGAATCAGGTAACCACAGGGCTGGTTGACACTCTTGATCGGTCACTTCCAGCATCCAAGCGACTACGGTGCGCTCAAATTCGACAGGGGATCGATGACGCACGTCTACCGGGAGTGCCTTGGCAGGCGCCACGCCAAGTGGCTGATCGTGACCAACCTCGTCGGCAGGCTGCCAAACGGCATGGCACCGCTGGCGATCGCGCTGTTCCTGCGTGAGCAGGGGTTCTCCTACGGAATCGTCGGCGGTCTCGTCGGCCTGTTCGCCGTCGCCACCGCGATCGGCGGGCCGCTGCTTGGCCGCGTGGTCGACCGGCGTGGCCAGCCCGCCGTGCTGATCGGGTCCGCCGTCGTCTCGGCGGCCGCCTTCGCGGTGCTGGCCCTGGTCGACGGCGACGAGATCTGGTGGGCCGCCCTCGACATCTTCATCGCAGGTCTCCTCACTCCGCCGCTGGAGCCGTGCCTGCGCAGCCTGTGGCCGGACGTGATGCCCGGCGAGCGCGCGCTCAACGCCGCCTACGCGCTCGACGCCGCGCTGCAGGAGGTCCTCTACATCGTCGGGCCGCTGCTGGTCATCGCCGTGGTGGCGGTCGTGTCGCCGACGGCCGCCGTGCTCACGATCGCCGCGGTCACCATCGTCGGCACGCTGGCGTTCGTCGCCGCGCCGCCGGTGCGCCGCTGGCGCGGCCACCCGAGCGAGGCGGGCTGGCTGGGTCCGCTGCGGTCGGCCCAACTGCGGGTTCTGTTGCTGGCACTGTGTTTCGTCGGGTTCGTGCTCGGTGTGTTCAGCATCGCGGTCGTCGGCTACGGCGAAAGTGTCGGCGACGACTCGGTCGCGGGCGTCCTGCTCGGCGCGCACGCGTTCGGCGCGCTCATCGGCGGCCTGGCCTACGGCGCGCGCACCTGGTGGGGCACCGCGCGCCGCCAGTTGCCGTGGCTGCTGGGTGCGCTCACCTTGAGCTATGTGCCGCTGATCCTGGTCGGGACGCCGCTGGTGATGGCCGGGCTGATGGTGTTGGCCGGCCTGTTCCTGTCGCCCGTGCTCGCGGCAGGCTTCATCATCACCGGCCAGGTCGCGCCGAAGGGCACGGCGACCGAGGCGTTCGCCTGGCTGGTGTCGATCATCCTGGTCGGCAACGCGGCGGGCGCGGTGGTCGCGGGCCTCGCCCAGCCGATCGGGCAGTGGGCGGTGTTCCTGCTGCCGGTGCTGGGCGCGGTGGCCGCGCTGGCGGTGGTTGTGGTCGGCAAGATGGCGCGCGAGCCCGTCGAGGAGAAGGTCAGCGAGCCCGTGCACTGAGCGCGCGCAACGCCACGTCGACCATCGCGGAATCGCCGTCGGTGGCCAGTTCAAGCAGGCCCGCCTCGCCGAACCAGCCGAACCCGGTGAACTTGTCCGCCTCGATCCGCGGCCTGCCCAGATCGCCGGACACGGTCGCGAGCACGTCGATCTCCCGTTTCGGCACACCGTCGCGAGCGGTCCAGTCGACGACATGGACGAGGCCGAGCACCGCGTCCAGCTGCCAGCCGGTCTCCTCCAGCACCTCACGGGCGAGCGCCGTGCGCAGGTCCTCGCCTGGCTCGACATGCCCGCCGACGATGTCCCAGCAGCCGGGGAAGTGCCGCACGTGCGGTGCCCGCTTCTGCAGGAACACCTCCGCACGCTCGTTGACGATCACCGCGCCGACCACGCAGGCCCGCCCGTCGGCCGTGGCCCGCCGCTGCAGTCCGTCCAGATCCATCACGCCTCCTGGATTCCTTCTCCGTCAACGAGTCCACGCTCGCCGTCGGCTCGTCCAAGATCAGAATCGACGGCTGCCCACGGAACACAGCCTAGCCGGCGAGATCAGCCGCCGCTGGCCGACGGAGACCCCTATCCGCCGCGCCACACCGCTACGCCCGGGTCCAGAGAGTCCACTGTGGAGTAGCCGGGCGGCCCGCTCAGCCTGCCTGACCGGCCGGGTCGCACTAGCGTCGTCGACATGGACATCCCAGCGACCGACCCGGTCGACCTGACCCGGCTCACCGACGTGCTCGACGGCCGCTGGGCACCCGTCCGCCGCGAGGCGCGGGCCTGGCTCTCCGGCCGGTCCACCCCACCGGGCGACCTGCCGACCGAGGAACACCGCGCCCAGACGCTCGACGCGCTGCGGTCACTGGTCGCCTCCGGGTACCCGCGCGCCGGGTTCCCCAAGGAGCACGGCGGCGACGCCGACACGGGCGCGGCGCTGACCGCCTTCGAGATGCTCGGCTTCGGCGACCTGTCGGTCATGGTCAAGGCGGGCGTGCAGTGGGGCCTGTTCGGCGGCGCCGTCGAGGCGCTGGGCACCGAGCCGCACCATGAGCGGTACCTGCGCGCGATCATGGACCTCGACCTGCCCGGCTGCTTCGCGATGACCGAGACCGGCCACGGCTCCGACGTCCAGCACCTGCGCACCACCGCGACCTACGACCCGGCGGCGGGGGAGTTCGTCGTGCACACCCCGCACGAAGGCGCCCGCAAGGAGTACATCGGCAACGCCGCCCGCGACGGCCGCGCCGCCGTCGTCTTCGCGCAGCTTGTCGTCGGCGGCGAGTCGCGTGGCGTGCACGCGCTGATCGTCCCGATCCGCGACGAGGCGGGCGGGCCCGCGCCGGGGGTGCGGATCGAGGACTGCGGGCGCAAGGCCGGACTCAACGGCGTCGACAACGGCAGGCTGTGGTTCGACCGGGTCCGCGTCCCGCGCTCGGCCCTGCTGAACCGCTACGGCGACGTGACCGCCGAAGGTGAGTACCTGAGCCCGATCGACGGCGACGCGAAACGGTTCTTCACCATGCTCGGCACCCTCATCCGCGGCCGGGTCAGCGTCGCGGGCGCCGCGGGCAGCGCGACGAAGTCCGCGCTGGCCATCGCCGTGCGCTACGGGCTGGTCCGCCGCCAGTTCGACAACCCCGCGACCGGTGACGAGGTCGTCCTGCTGGACTACCTGGCCCACCAGCGCAAACTCCTGCCCGCCCTGGCCACCACCTACGCGCTGCACTTCGCCCAGGAGCGGCTCGTCACGACCCTGCACGAACTCGACCCCACCGACGACCGCCGCCAGCGCGAACTGGAGTCCCGCGCGGCCGGACTGAAGGCCGTCGGCACCTGGCACGCCACCCACACCATCCAGACCTGCCGCGAGGCCTGCGGCGGCGCGGGCTACCTGATGGAGAACCGGCTGCCCCGGCTCAAGGCCGACACCGACGTGTTCACGACCTTCGAGGGCGACAACACGATCTTGCTCCAGCTCGTCGCCAAGGGGCTGCTCACCGGATACCAACAGCACCTGCACACCCTCGGCAGCGTCGGGATGGCCCGGTTCATCGCCGACCAGTTCGTCGAGACCGTCATCGAGCGCACCGCGGCCCGCGCGCTCATCGACCGGTTGATCAACGCGGTCACCCCGCAGGACGAGGAGACCGACCTGCTCGACCGCGGCTGGCACCTCCGGCTGTTCGAGGACCGAGAGAAACACGTCCTCGACACCCTTGCCCGCCGCCTGCGCAAGGCGGGCGAGGACGGCGCGGACGTGTTCGGCGTCTTCAATCGTGCGCAAGACCACGTCCTCAGGTCCGCACGGGTCCATATTGACCGGGTTGTTCTGGAGGCGTTCGTGGCCGCGATAGACCGTTGCGGTGACGGCGCCGAGAAGGGGTTGCTCGAGCGGGTATGCGACCTGTACGTCCTGGCCAATATCGAGTCCGACCTCGATTGGTTCCTCGGCCACGGCAGGCTCTCCACCGCTCGCGCCAAGGCTGTGACCAGCGCCGTCAACGACATGTGCGCCCACCTGCGCCCGCACGCGGGCACCCTGGTCGACGCCTTCGCCATCCCCGACGTGATGCTGGCTGCCCCCATCGCCCTCGGCGCCGAACGTGACCGGCAGGACGCGCAGCGAGCGCACGAGGCCTCGAGGATTACCCCGTAAGGTTGACTCAGCACAACCGGGCACACCGTGATCCAGGATCGGGTAGTACTCGGGGGGAACGGCCCGTATCCTTGGTAGGGACAACCCCACAGCGGGGGTGCCCGCCGGGTCCGGCGGCAACCGTGATCGCCCGGCGCCCGCGACCAATGTGCCGGAGGAGGAACATATGCCACTCTCCGAGCACGAGCAGCGACTGCTCGACCAGATCGAGCGCGCGCTCTACGCCGAGGATCCCAAGTTCGCCTCCACCGTCCGAGGCGCCCGCCTACGTAAGCCGTCCCGACGGCGCAGGCTGCAGGGCATCGCCCTGTTCGTCCTGGGTGTGGCGCTCCTCGTGTTCGGTGTGATGCTGCCGTTCAAACCGGCGGGTATCCCCGTGGTGAGCCTGCTCGGCTTCCTAGTCATGTTCGTCGGCGCACTGATGACGCTGACGGCACTCCGCCAGGGCGACGCCGCCCCCGACCGCGCCGACTCCCCGGGACCCCCGGGCAGCGAGAGCCGAGGCGACCGCCGCGGAGGCTCCTTCTCCCAGCGGATGGAAGAACGCTTCAAGAAGCGCTTCGACGAAGACCACTAGCTTCCGCTAGCGCGCGGTCCCCAGCATCCACAGAGTGACCCAGTGGCCGTAGCACCTACGGCCACTTTGTCATGTCCACGGCCATCTGGTTTGTGTGTGCACAGGTCGATCAGGGCACCTGTCGTGCCCTGATCGCCACTTGGTGCTGTGTCAGCGTCGGGGTCGAACCACTGATCGCGGGAGCAGGCGGGCCTTCCAGGCCAGCGGGGCCGTCCGGCGCATTCCCTTGACCACTTCGTCGAACGCCTTGGCGAGTTCCGGGTCCTGGTCGGCCTGCCCGCCGTACCAGGACCGCTCGACGGAGTTGACCACCGTCCGCAGCGCGGTCTTCCCCGGCTCGTCCAGGCTGTGTTCCCTGGCCAGTCGCCTGGCCGCGGTCCGCACCGTGTCCGACTCCGAGATCGACGCGCCCCGGTCCCAGGACTCGGCCATCAGCTCGTCCCAGGCCGCGCTCGCCGCCGACGGGTCGGCCGACACCACCGCGTGCCGCCTGCCGCGGCGCCACCACGCCCGCACCAACGCGGGGGCCGCCGCGATCGCCAGCGCGAGGACCAGCACCGCGAGCCACCACGAGATCGCCGCGGCAGCGAAGAACAAGGTCAATGTGCCCAGCACGGCGACAATCGGAACGGCGAACCGCCGCACGGAATGTCGGTTCCTGGACAGCAGGATCCCTGCCCCGATGAGCGCGAGGACGTTGAGCGCGAGTGCGATGAGGGCAGCCCAGACCTGCCACACCCACGACGAGTCCTCCTCCTGCCCGTCCGAGCCCAGCGCGTCCGGGTCCTGGGTGTCGAGCTTGTCCTCTTTCGGCGCCGCGCTGACGCTGGGGGCGCCGGTCGGAACTGTCTCCTCGGTCACCGAGGTCGACGGGCCCGCGCTGGGGTCGCCGGTGGTGTACGGCGGGACGAAGGTGCGGCCGTCGGTCAGCGGGGTCGGGTCGAAGGTGACCCAGCCGTGCGACGGGAAGAAGACCTCGACCCACGCGTGCGCGTCCTGCGTGGTGATCGACCGGTAGTCGCCGGACTGGAAGCCCGCCGTGTACCCGATGGCGACCCGCGATGGGATGCCGACGGCCCGGGCGAGGATGCCCATGGCCGACGCGTACTGCTCGCAGTAACCGATCTTCGACTGGAACAGGAAGTTCTTGAGCGCGTCCTCGTCGCTGGTCGCGGCCGTCTCGGTCTTGTACTGGAAACCGTTGGACTGGTCGAAGTAGTCCTGCAGCGCCAGCGCCTTGTCGAACATGGTCGACTTGCCCGCGGTGATCTGCTTGGCGAGCGCGACCACCTCGGGGGCGATGCCGTCGTTGGTGAGATAGACCTGATCGATCTCGCTGAAGTCGGACCCGGCCAGCCGCAGGTCGTCGCGCGCGGGCTGGCTCATGTCGGCGTCTTCGGTGTACTTGCCGAGCTGGCGCGGGGTGCGGGAGTAGACCATCCCGCCGCTCTGGTCGTAGTACATGCCCTTGGGGATGTCGCGCAGCCTGCGCGGGGTGCCGTAGACCGGCGCCCACAGGTCCTTGGGCGAGTTGATCGGCTCGATCTCGATCCGGGTGATCGTGCCGCCGCCGTCGTCACCAGGGGCGGTCGGCAGTTCGGCGTCGGCGGGGAAGTCGTCGGGCAGCGCGTCGACGGCGATCCAGCCACCGTTGCGGTCGTAGCGGGGGAGCGTCAGCGCGCGCATGTAGCGGGCCTCGTTGCCCAGGTTGCGCACCCGGTAGAGCTCGATGTTCGTGCCCTGGTCGAGCATGCCGCGCAGGGCGGTGAACGGCTTGAGCGCGAGCCCGCCGCTGCCGCCCTTGCCGCCGCTGCCGCCGGGCAGGCTGCCGACCGTGCCGATACCGGTGATCACCGCGCCGGCGAGCAGCCCGAGCACCAGCGCCACCGAGACCATGGTCGTCGGCGAGCCGAACCCGGCCGCCGTGCCCGGCAGCGCGGGCCGGTTGCGCCACTGCTGGTGCCGGTGCGCCCCGTCGACGGCGAGCAGGATCGCGAACGACGTCGCGCCGAGGACGAAGGACCACCACGGCAGCAGGTCGTCGGCTAGTGACGCCGGGACCGCGTAGACACAGAGCAAGACGAGCCCGCACGCGGCGGGTGCCCCGGCCGAGACGGCGAGCGTGTCGACCAGGACCGCGACCAACCCGATCGCGATGACCACGAGACAGAGCATGGGTGCCGTCGCAGGCACCGGGGGCACACCAAGTTGGACGGCCTCGACGGACCGCCGCAGCACCTCGCCCAACTCGGCGATGGCGGACGGGCCAGGGAACACACCGAGGATTCCGCTGTTGGTGAACAGGGCAACGACCAGGCACATGAGCGCGGCCATCTGCGCGAGCCCGACCAGCAGCGTCGGTGTGCGCAGGGCCCGCAGCCCGAGGCCAGTCGCGGTGACGACCATGACGGCGATGCCCGCGTAGCCCAGCCAGCGCATCCCGTCGATCACGCCCGCCAGCGCGCTCGAGGCGCACAGCGTGGTGATCGCGGCGATGACCGGGGTGACGGTGACCGACCACTGGGCTTGAGGTGTGACCGCTTCACTCATGAGCTGTACCCCGCGATCATGCTGTCGCCGCGTTTGGTTCCGCTGCGGCAGATGCTGCTCCACACCCTGGTCATCGGGATGTCCGGCCGCGCGATGGTGACGCCCCAGCCCGCGGCGGTCAGCAGTGCCGCTGCGCCCTGTGGGTCGCCGTCGGGGCCGTCGCCCGGGCCCCACGCCGTCGCGTCGAGCAGGACGGCCAGGCTGCGGGTGCCGCGGGTGCGGTAGCGGATGAGCTGGCCGACCGAGTCGGCGTCGGCCGCGCCGATGATGGCGATGAGTTCCTGGCCGTGGCCGGGGTCGGCCGGGCAGTTGATCTCCCGCTGGTGCACGGGCTGCAGCGCGGCGAGGGTGTCGAGGACGGCGTTGTCGCTGTGGCTGCCGTCGCCCGCGTCGCTCACCAGGATCGCGCCGGTCTCGGTGACCAGGCGGATCTGCTGGCCGTAGCGGTGCAGGTGCACGCAGATGCTCGCGGCGAACGACACCGCCCACTCCAGGCTCGAACTCGCGCCGGTGCCACGGTGGCCGGAGACGCGGTGGTCCAGCAGCACAGTCGTGCCGCCGCGCCACGGGGACTCCTCGACGCGGACCATCATCTCGTCGCGCTTGGCGGTGGAGCGCCAGTGGACTTTGCGCAGGTCGTCGCCCTGGCGGTACGGGCGCACGATCGCGTCGTCCTCGCCGTGGCCGACGTTGAGCCGGATCGACCCGTCGTCACCCGAGCCCAGACCCGAACCACCCGGGACACCGGACAGCGGGACGACGCGGGGGACCACGACCAGCCGGGACGTCCGCGCCAGCTCCCGCTCGAACTCGGCCAGGCCGAACGGATCGGTGATCGTCGCCTTCAGGGGACCCAGCTGCTGGATGCCGCGCAGCATCGGCTGCACCGCGTACCGCAACTGCGTGCCGGTGTGCCGGGGCAGGTGCTCGATGACGAAGCGGGGCTTGCCGCCCAGCGCGTACGGCACACCGTCGGACACCAGGAGACCGCCGGTGGGGAGCCTGCCGGTGCTGCGCACGGTCAGCGCGACCTCCGCGCGGCCGCCCACCGGCACTCGCGCGGGGGTCAAATGGCGCTCGGCCTGCAGCCCGACCTTCGCGATCGCGGTGAACCCGCACACGATCAGCGGCAGCGCCACCACGAACACCGCGACCCGCAGCAGGTCACGCTCGTTGAGCACCACCGAGCACAGCGCGGCGGCTACCCCCGCCGCCAGCAGGCAGCGTCCCCGTGTGGTGAGCCCCGACAGCGCCCCCATCGTCCACTCCTACTGACGACCGCGGGCCCACTGCGCGGCCGGGTCGGCCTGCGGCACGGGGACACGCTGGATGAGCCCGCGGATGAGCTCGGCGGGCGAGCGGCGGGCGGCCTGCGCCTCCGGGGTGAGCACGAGCCGGTGCGCCAGCACCGGGATGGAGACCAGGTGGATGTCGTCGGGCACCACGAAGTCGCGACCGGACAGTGCCGCCTGCGCGCGCGCCGCCCGGACCAGATGCAGTGTCGACCGCGGTGACGCGCCGATGCGGATCTCCGAGAGGCGCCGCGTCGCCGAGACCAGCTCGACGGCGTAGCGGCGGACCTCGTGCGCGATCTGCACGCCGCGGACCGTCTCGATGAGACCGCGGACCTGGTCGCCAGTGGACACCGGCTTGAGTGTCTTGAAGACGTCATGACCGGCGTGCTCGTCGACCATGGCCAGTTCGGCCTGCGGATCCGGGTAGCCGATCGAGACGCGCGCGGTGAACCGGTCGCGCTGGGCCTCGGGGAGGGCGTAGGTGCCCTCCATCTCGATCGGGTTCTGCGTCGCGATCACCATGAACGGCGACTGCAGTTCATAGGTCTTCCCGTCGACGGTGACCTGGTGCTCTTCCATGCACTCGAGCAGCGCCGACTGCGTCTTCGGCGACGCGCGGTTGATCTCGTCGCCGACGACGATGTTCGCGAACACCGGGCCGGGGCGGAACTCGAACTCGCTGTTCTGCCGGTTGAAGATGGACACACCGGTGACGTCGCTCGGCAGCAGGTCCGGGGTGAACTGAATGCGGCTCACCGAACAGTCGATGGACCGGGCCAGCGCCTTGGCCAGCGACGTCTTGCCGACGCCGGGCACGTCCTCGACCAGCAGGTGGCCCTCGGCGAGCAGGGTGACCAGGGCGAGCCGCACGACCTCGGGCTTGCCGACCAGCACCCGCTCGACGTTGGCTGCGATGCGCTGCGCGGTGGCGTGCAGATCGTCCAGCCTGCCCGCGGACCGGTGGTTGTCGGCCGGATATGGCGAGGTCGGACCCGGCGCCTCGGGGCTGTGCCCGCCGTACGGGGGGTGCCCCGGCAGAGCGGCGGGCGGGGTACTCGACGTCACACGACCTCCTGATGCTTGTGCAGGGTCACCGGGCTCCGGGCACCCGATCGGGGCGCGGACGCGGTCAGCCGCTCGTGGGTCAGCCTGCCGTGGCCGCGACAGCCTTCCATGGAGTGTGTCAAACCGGGGCGAAGTACCCCAACGTTTCCGGACAAGCCGGTTCGGCCCGCGCGCTGGTGGCGATAGTGCCAGGTCCGCCCCTGCGATGATCCACCGCGGCATTGGTCACGCTGCGCGACCGGCCGTGCGACTTGCGCGGCACGGCCATCCCCACTTCCACCCACCGACGTCCCCACGTCCATCCCCAGGCGCCCCACAAGGGCCCACATTTCCCTAGGACGCGTGGCGTCGGCGGGGGTTGCGTGGGGTTTTGGAATCACCCTGGGCGGTTGACTCCCCACCGCCCCCCACCTGGCTCCCCACGTCTCTAGCTGGGAAAACGCGATCCCGATCGGTCGGAATCCGACTCGATTCGCGTTGACTGTGGTGAAAAGTGGGGTACTGTGGCGCCAAGTGGGGCGGACGGGAGTCCCATGGCCGATCCGACCGGTTCGGTGGGGAGGTGGGTGTCCGATGTTCCTCGGCACGCACACCCCCAAGCTGGACGACAAGGGGCGGCTGACACTGCCCGCCAAGTTCCGAGAAGCGCTCGCGGGTGGACTCATGGTCACGAAGGGTCAGGACCACTGCCTCTACGTGTTCCCACGCGCGGAGTTCGAGGAGATGGCGCGCAAAGTGGCGGCGGCACCTCTGACGAACGAGGCCGTCCGGGCCTACCAGCGGTACCTGTTCGCGGGCACCGACGAGCAGCGTCCGGACAGCCAGGGTCGCATTCCGGTCGCACCGGAACTGCGGCGATACGCCGGGTTGACCAAGGACTGTGTGGTCATCGGGGCGATCACCAGGCTGGAGATCTGGGACGCGCAGGCGTGGCAGACCTACCTGGACGAACACGAGGACAGCTACTCGCAGGCACGTGAGGAGGTACTGCCCGGCGTGTTCTGAGTTGTGGGGGGAGCAGGAAGACGCGGGTGCCGTGAGGCCTCGGTCCGCTCGCTTTCGGCCCTGGCGCACCTTCCCCGGTGCCAGGTTCGACGAGCGGGCGGGGACCTGGCGGCACCCGGTGCGTTTCTCGGCCGGAAGTGGGAAGGGGGTGTGGCCACATGACGGAGCAGCCGCGGCACGTGCCGGTGCTGCTTGACCGGATCCTGGACCTGTTCGATCCGGTCCTGTCAGGTCGCGCCGCCGTCCTTGTCGACGCCACGCTCGGCCTCGGCGGACACGCCGACGCCCTGCTGTCGGCGCACCCGTCGCTCACCCTCGTCGGCCTGGACCGCGACCCCAACGCGCTGGCCATGTCCGCCGACCGGCTCGCCCGCCACGGCGACCGGGTCCACCT
>DATLIA010000010.1:0-10028 GCA_035540215.1 Actinokineospora sp.
AACTCCCCGTCCCTGACCTCGTCCGCGGCGTGGAACGCTTCGGGGTCTCCGAGCCGACGGTCCGCGTGGCCCTGAGTCGCATGGTCGCCGCGGGGGACCTGCGGCGCACGGACGCCGTGTGCAGGCTCAGCGCCCGCCTCGTCGACCGCCAGCGCCGTCAGGACGACTCGGTCCACCCGCAGACGAAGGTGTGGCGGGGGCAGTGGGAGATGGCGGTGGTCACCACCACGGGCCGAGGTCCTGCCGACCGGGCCGAACTCCGCACCGACCTGACGGGCCTGCGGCTGGCCGAACTGCGGGAAGGGGTCTGGCTGCGTCCGGCGAACCTGCGCCGTCCATGGCCGGAACACGTGCGTGGCCAGGTGGAACACTTCACCACGAAGCCGGTGGAGCCTCCGGACACCCTCGCCGCCCGCCTGTGGCCGCTGGACAGCTGGGCCGCCACCGCGCAGGCCCTCCTCCACCACTTCGAGACGGCGACCGAACCCGCCATCCGCCTGACCGCCGCCGCCGCGATGGTCCGGCACCTGCTGACGGACCCGGTGCTTCCAGATGAGTTGTTACCGGCCCCCTGGCCCGCCGACGCCCTGCGGGACGCGTACGGCGGCTACCGGCTTGAGCTGATGGACATCGCCCGGGGCGGCGTGACCTAGCAGGTAGATGGCCTACCGGCTTGACTTGATGGCAGTCGCGGACGCCGGGCAGGTGGCCGCTTCCGGCTTGACCTGATGGCAGGTCGCGGCGCGAGTCCCAGGTAGTGGGCGGGCCGTCCGGCTCGGGGCAGGATCGGCGGGGTGAGCATTCCACCCCAGCCCGGCGACGGGGGTGTCCTATTCGCCCACGGCGACCAGGGTGGCGGCTATGTCGTGTCCATTGAGGACGGATTGGCGACGCTGTCCTACAACGCGTACGGCGTCATGCACCGGTCCGATCCTGTGGCCGTGTCCTGCGGGCAGACCACGGCGGTTGCAGGCGAGTGCGGTGGTGGAACTCGGTCCGGTCCCAGTCGTTTCCCTACACCGGAAAGCTGACGTCAGTCCGATTCGAGCCGGGCGCGCAGGCCGACTACTACCCTGCCCTGCTCGCCCGGCTCTGGGCGGAGGCGGAACGCCTCTACGACTGATCAGGCGAGCGCGCCCATCAGCCAGCCGCCGGTGCCCTCCGGGTCCTCGTCGAAGTAGAAGTCGTGGATGGCCCGCAGCAGGTCGTCGGTGGAGATGAGGCCGTCAGTGTCCATGTCGAGGTTGCGGTGGACCATGCGCGCGTCGTCCTCGGGGAAGTTCATCAGGGCGCCGGTCCAGCGGATGTGCTCCTCGACGTCGAGTCGGCCGTCGCCGTTGGCGTCGGCGATCGCCATGACCGCTTCGAGGAAGGGGCGGTAGCCCGCGTCGAACGACTCCTCGGTCACCAGCAGCCCGGCGGCGAACGCGGCCTGGTACTCGGTGACGGTGATCGCGCTGTCCTCGTCGGTGTCGGCGGAGGCGGCCAGGTGGCTCCACAGGCCCAGGCTCAGTTCCATCAGCCGCCGCCGCGCGGGGGAGTCCGGTCCGTGGCCGAACTCCTCGGCGAGGCGGATCACGGCGGTCTCAAAGTCGGCGCGGTCGATGTCGCCGTCACCGTCGAAGTCGAAGGTCTGGAAGCGGCGGGCGAGCTTGCGCTCCAGGAAGGGCGAGATCTCCATCGGGTGCCTCTCAGGGCCGGTCGGGGATGACGAAGATGATCTTCGTTGGTCGGCCCGGCCTGCAGCAAACCAGTGCACTGAGCGATCGGACACACAGGAACCGCCCGGTAGCTCGGCTACCGGGCGGTTCCTTGGACTGACTGTCAGGCGCCTACCGGCGCTTCGGGGTGAGCGCGAGGACCACGCCGCCCATCAGGATCAGGACCAGTGCGGCCAGACCCAGCGGGAGCACGTTGGCGCCGGTGGTCGCCAGCGGCGGCCGGGGCGCGGGCACGGGCTGGACCAGGTCGACCAGGTGGTCGTCCGACCGCGGCGGGGTGTTGCGGCCGTCGGCGGCGGTGCCGACCACGGTCGCGGTGTTGGGCAGCGGATCGGGGTCGGTCGACGTGATCGTGTGCTTGCACGCCGCCGTCCAGACCTCGCCGACGCTGAGCACGGTGTCACCGTCGGCCTGGTTGGTCCAGGTGAGGGTGTTCGCGTTGCAGATCGGGTCGGTCAGGGTCACCGTGGTCAGGTCCGTCTGGCCCACGTTGGTGACGGTGAACGTGTAGGTGATCGTGTCGCCGACCATCGCCGTCGTCGGGCCCGACTTGTCGATCCCGATGTCGACCGAGCACACCACGGTGATCGACGCCGACGACTCGCCGCCCTCGAACCTGGTGAGCGTGACAACGGCGGTGTTGTTCAGGACGCCGCAGTTGGCCGGGGTGGTCGGACCGGTCAGGTGCACGACATGCTCGGTGGCGGGTGCCATCGTGCCGAACTCGCAGGTGAGCACGCCTTCAGCGATCTCACACAGCTCGTTGTCCGCCGTCCACTCGATGCCGTCGGGCAGTTCGTCGGTCATCACGACGTTCTGCGCCGGACCCGCGCCGATGTTCTTCACCGAGATCGTGAAGGCGGCGGTCTCACCAGCGTCGATCGTGTCGTCGTCGGCGACCTTCTCGATGATGATGTTGGGCAGGCAGGTGACGAGGATGGTGGCCGACGCGGTGTTGTTCTCCGCGTTGGTCTCGTTCGTCGCGGACACCGTCGCGGTGTTGGGCAGTTCCCCGCACACGGCGTCGGGAGTGGTGCCCTCGACGGTGACCGTGACCATCCCAAGTGGAGCGATGGACGGCCAGTCGCAGGTGAGGACGCCCTCGTCGATGGCGCACTCGGTGACGTCCGGGTTCTCCACCCACTCGATGTCGCCGGGCAGCGGGTCGGTCAGGTGCACGCCGTAGGCGGTGCCCGGGCCGAGGTTCCGCACGGTCACGGTGAACCGGGCCAGTTCGCCCGCCAGGATGTCACCGGTGTCGGTGGTCTTCTCGACCGTCACGTCGGAGCAGTTGACGTTGATCGTCGCGGTGGCCGTGTTGTTGCCGGTGTTGGTCTCGTTGTCCGCCGCGACCGTCGCGGTGTTGGGCAGCGTGCCGCAGTCGGCGGCGTCGGTGACGCCCTCGACGATGACGACCACGGAGCCCTGCGGAGCGATGGTGCCCAGATCACACGACAGGGTGCCGTTGGTGATCGAGCAGCCCTGAACCGCCGGGTTGATCGTCCAGTCGCTGCCCGCGGGCAGCGGGTCGGTCAGGGTGACGTTGTAGGCGTTGCCCTGGCCGTTGTTCCGCACGGTGATGGTGAAGCGTGCGGTGTCGCCCGCGTTGATCGTCCCGGCGTCGGTGGTCTTCTCGACCGTGACGTCCGGGCAGTTGACGTTGATCGTCGCGGTGGCCGTGTTGTTCCCGGTGTTGGATTCGTTGTCCGCCGCGACCGTCGCCGTGTTGGGCAGAGCGCCGCAGTCGGCGGCGTCGGTGACGCCCTCGACGACGACCACGACCGACGTGTTGGGCGCCAGCGTGCCCAGGGCGCAGCTCAGGATCCCGTTGACGATCGAGCAGCCCTGGACCGCCGGGTTGATCGACCAGTCGATGCCCGCGGGCAGCGGGTCGGTCAGGGTGACGTTGAACGCCAGGCCCGGTCCGAGGTTCCGCACGGTCACGGTGAACCTTGCGGTGTCGCCCGCGCTGATCGTGCCGGTGTTGGTGGTCTTCTCGACCGTGACGTCCGGGCAGTTGACCGCGATGGTCGCCGTCGAGGTGTTGTTGCCGATCGCCGACGCAGGCTCGTTGGTCGCGCCGACCGTCGCCGTGTTCGGCAGCGTGCCGCATTCGGGCGCCGAGTAGACGCCTTCCACGGTCACCGACACCGATGCGTTGAGCAGCAGCGTGCCCAGGTCGCAGCTCAGGATGTTGTTGGTGATCAGACAGCCTTGGACGGCCGGGTTCATCACCCAGGCGACCCCGGCGGGCAGCGGGTCGGTCAGGGTCACGCCGAACGCGGTTCCCGGGCCGAGGTTCGTCACGGTGATGGTGAACCGTGCGGTGTCGCCCGCGGCGACGGTCGGGGTGTCGGTGGTCTTCTCGACGGTGACGTCCGGGCAGTTCACCAGGATGGTGCCGGTCGAGGAGTTGTTGCCGGTGTTGGGCTCGTTCCCAGCGCCGACCGTGGCGGTGTTGGTGAGGGTGCCGCAGTCGACCGGGCCGGTCGGCGCGGAGACCACGACGGTGCGCGTGGCGCCTACGGCCAGGTCGCCGAAGTCGCAGTGCAGCGTGGTGGTGACGATCGAGCAGCCCGTGACCGCCGGGTTGATCGTCCACGTGAGACCGGCGGGAAGCTGGTCGTCGAGGGTGGCCGACCTGGCGATCGAGCCCGGGTCGCCGCCCACCGTCATGGTGATCGTGAAGGTGGCGGTCTGACCGGCCGAGATCGGGCCGTTGCCGGTCTTCAGCACGGTCAGGTCCGGGTAGAGGATGTCGACACTGTGGTCGTCGGAATCGCTGACGTCGCGGCCGAAGTCGTCGGTGCCGGTCGCGGTCGCGGTGTTGGGCAGCGGGTCGGGGTCGGCCATCGTGATCACGTGCGTGCACGTGTAGATCCACGATTCACCTGGTTCGAGGAACCCGTCGCCGTCGTCGCCGGACTGGTAGGTCGGGGTCGCCGCGCACACGCCCGTGTCATCGACCAGCACGACGTTGTGCAGCCGGGGTCCGGTGGTGATCACGGTGAACGTGTAGGTGATCTCGTCGCCCACGTTCGCCGTCGCCGGGCCGGTCTTGTCGAGCGTGATGTCGATGTCGGTGATCACGTTGGTGAAGTCCACCGGGATCGGCACCTGGGCCGTGGTCTCGGTGACCGTGACGTTCACGTCGCCCGCCGAGGTGGTGTTCGCCGGTGCCACGGTCTCGGTGATCCGGTAGGAGCCGGTGGCCAGCGGGCCGATGTCGCAGTAGCCGAGTCCGCCGGTGATCGTGCAGGCGGCGATGTCGGTGCCGTCGGCGGGCGGGTTGGGCCACAGGTGGGCCTGCTCGCCCGGGTCCATCGCGTTGTTGCCGTTGCCGTCGGAGTAGATGACGAAGGTGGCGCCGTCGAGCGCGGCCAGGTTGGGCGGGGTCACCGGTGCGCCCGCCTCGTCGACGAGCTTCTTGACCACACGCACCCAGCCGACCTGACGCGGGTCGACGAACGGCGTGACGACCTCGAACGGCGTGGTGCTGGTGATCGTGACGACGACCGAGTCCGGGTCGGCGTCGTAGCCCGCCGGTGCGATGGTCTCGACCAGGGCGTACGTGCCGGTCGGCAGGCCCACGACAGTGAACTCACCTGGCGCGGCGTTGGTGTCGCGTCCGGAACACGGGGCCGTGGTGCAGTCGGCGATGGTGATCGGGTTGGTGTCGAGGTCCCACGGCGGGGCCGCCGCCGCGCCGCCGGTGGCGGTCAGGCTGAACGTCGCGCCGCCGAGCGGCTGGCCCGCGTCGTCCTGCTTGTGGAAGACCAGTGAGCCGAGGTTGTTGACGAAGACGAAGGTGCAGGCGCCCTGGATCGGGCAGTTCTTGGTCTGCGGAGTCGGGTCGCCGATGTAGCCGGGGGGCGCCCCGGTCTCCGTCACCGTGTACGAGCCGGGCTGGGCCTGCGGGAAGCTGATCACGCCGTCGGCCGGAGCCTGGCTGCCGGTCGGGGTCAGGTCATTGGCGCCACCGTCGGTGGCTGTCATGGACCCGGTCCCGGTGTCGGGGTTCGGGGCGATCAGGAACGTCGCGCCGGGCACCAAGGCGCCTGCCGCGTCGTGCTTCTCGATCCGGATCCGGGTGCACAGCGACGGGGTGTAGATGTCGGTCTGAATGAAGTCCTTGAGCTCGGAGGGCTGGGCGGGCGCCGCGCGCGACCGGAAGTTCATCGAGCCGAAGTACACGTCGAGCGGGCAGGTCGGCGGGATGATGCCCGCGCCGGTCATGTCCACACCGAACTCGACGAACTGCTGCAGCGGGATCTGCCCGGCCACCGCGACGTCGCTGGTGTATGGCTCCGGCACCGCGGTGTCGTTGAGCCGACCGACGATGTTGCTCGCCAGCGGGACATCCGGGCCCCAGTCGGTCCCGTCCCAGATGTTGTAGTCGCCGCTGATCTCCAGGTTCTGGCTGCCCTGGTTGTTGATGGCCAGTCGCACGTCACCGATGCTGCGGGTGGGGACCGAGATGCCATTGGGGTTGATGTGGTTGGGCAGCTGGTTCAGCTCGACGTTCATGTCGAGGCTGCCGCTGTTGAACGCGCGCTCGTAGGCGAAGTACATGAAGACACGGTTGTCGACGGCGGGCCCGGGATTGACGTCGTAGATCTGCGCGTAGAAGTAGATGTTGCCGAAGTCGCCCTTCTGCGGCGCCCCCGCACTGCCCGCGCTGGTCCAGTCCTCGACCGACACGGTTTCCTTCGAGCCCTGGTCGTAGACCGTCGGGTCGAGGTTGCCGACCGGATCCTTGGCATAGGGATTCGGCGGGAGGTTGACGTCGGTCCAGTCGATGCTGCCCGGCGGCGGCGCCGGGTTGAACATCGATTGCTGCGGATTCCCGTCCATCTGGAACCCGCCTGCTTGGTTGGGGAAGAGCACGTCAGGTGGCGATCCGGGCAGTACGTTGGCCGCGGCGCCGACCGTCATGAACGGCAGGAGCATGGCGGTGACCGCCGTGATTGAGACCAGTCGACGCAGGGACATCTTCGCCTCCGCAGCGGTGCCCGCCGACTGGTGCCGACGGTGCCTTCTCGTCGGACAGTATCGGCCATTTGGCCTACGGTGTTACCGCCATCACCCGACGCAGGGTAACGGGTCGGCCACGAACGTCACCCGCATGTTGACGTTTCGTGATGTGGGTGATGCGGAGGGTGGCTAAATCGTGGGTCGGTCGCGTCGGCGGAGCCGGAGGGCGAGAGCGGGGCACAGGGCCGCCGCGCGCCGGGCCGCCGGGCGCAGCTGGTCCGGGACCGGGCCGGTTGACACGATCGGGTAGCCCCAGTCGTCGAGGGTGACGAGTTCGGGGAGCAGGTCGGCGCACAGGCCGTGGGCGGTACACGCGATCGGGTCGACGGTGAGCCTCACGCGGCCTCCTCGCGGAAAACCTCAAGGGCGCTGGCCGCGAGCCGGGCGGCGCCGTCGGGCAGCGCACAGGCGCCGCGCGCGGTCAGCATGGGCAGCCTGCGGGCCAGCCGGCCGCGGGCGTCGCGGTCGCCGCGGGCGAGTGCGGCGAAGTCGGCGGCGACGGACGGCAGGCCGAACTCGCACGGGCCGCACTGGCGGGCCGACTGGGTGGCGAGCCAGGCGAGCATGTCGGCGGTGACGGCGAGGCCGGACTCGGTGGCGGGCAGCGCGTACACAGAGGACAGTCCGCGGCGGGGCGGGTCCGCGTCCGGCGCGACCCAGGTGCCGCCGTGGCCGCCGATGAGCAGCGCGCGCAGTGGTCGCGACCCGCCGCCCGCCGCGGCCAGTATGTCGGCGAGGCCCGCCGTGGCGGGCACCTCGACGACGCCGGGTCGCCGCACCGCGCCTAGGACCGTCACCAACTCGGTGCGGAACTCGCGGTACGCCGCGGGTCCGTGTCGCGCGATGAGAGCCAGCTGCGCCAAGGTGTCGACGTTCTCCACCAGCATCCCGCGCTCGGCGGGTCGGGGGGACTTGCCCGTCGGCCGGGCGTCGCCCTTGCCGAGGTAGTGCACCAGCGCCGATTCCTCGCCGGAGACGAAGCTCGCGGGCACCTCGACCAGCCGGACCCGGTCCCGGCGCTCGGCCATGGCCGCGGCGACGCTTGAGGCCGCCGCGCTGCCCTCGTGCAGGCACAGCACGGCGCTGGAGGCACCGACGACCTGGGCGGCGGCCTTGATGCCGTCGAGCACCAGGTGCGGCGCGCGGGTCAGCAGCGCGTGGTCCTTGGCGCTGAGGGGGTCGCTCTCACAGCCGTTCGCGATGACCGTCCGGCGCTTGCCGCGCACCGCGACGAACTTGCTCGCCGTCGGGTACCCACCGCCGCCGCGGCCGCGCAGGCCGGACTCGGCGACCGCGCCGATGTCGAGCCCGCCGAGCGGGCCATGGCTGCGCAGGTGCCCGCTCAGGTCGAGTCGGTGGGGTGGCAGGGTGATCACTGGGGCACCGTCCTCGGGGTCATCCGGTAGGCGGCGGCCGCGGCCACCGCGAGCAGGCAGCCGATCTCGACGCCGACGAACCACCCGGTCTCGGCCATCGCGACGCCGTGCAGCAGCGCCACCGGCCAGCACGCGTAGGCCAGCCAGTGCACGCCCCGCCACACCCTGGCGGGCAGCCGGGTCCGCAGCAGGCTGGTCACCACGAGCGCGACCAGCAGGTCGAACGCGACGGCTCCGACGCCGACCCATAGCGGCTGGTAGTCCGAGCCGAACGGGACGACCACGTCGAGCCAGGTCAGCGGCACGTAGCTGTCGATCACCGCGGAACCGATGTGCACCGCCAGGAACACCACGCTCGTCAGCGCGAGGTCGCGGTGGGTCAGCGCGGTGGCGAGCCTGGGCCAGGTGGGACGGGCGAACCGGGTCGCGCCGAGCACGCCCATCACCATGACCGCGGTGAACAGCACCAGGGACACCAGGCCGCTGGCCCGGCTGAGGTACCAGAGCGCCGGGCTCACGACGCGGTCACCAGGTCCGCGGGCCAGGCGCCGACCACGCACACGGCGCCGTCGGCGGTGACGAGCCGGGCCGGGATGGCGCGCTCGGCCAGCCAGGCGGGCGCGTGCTCGCCGAGCACGATCGCCGCGGTGCTAGCCGTGTTCGCGTCCACGCACGATCGTGCGGCGACGGTGGCGGTCCGCCACGGCGTCACGGCCGCGTCGCCGGTGCGGGGATCGATGATGTGGTGCACCGGGCGGCCACCGCTGCGCCAGTGCCTGCGGGCGACGCCGGAACTGGCGATCCCGCCGCGCCACACGGTGACGGTGTTTTCGGCGGCGGTGGCGTGGTCGTCGCCGAGCGCGATCTGCCAGCCGCCGGACGGGGGAGCGCCCGCGGTGCTGATGTCGCCGCCGAGGTCGACCAGCGTTCCCGACCCGGTGGCCTGGGCGATGGCGTAGGCGGCGCGGTCGGCGGCCAGCGCCTTCGCCGTCGCCCCGAGGTCGAGGTGGACGCCGCGGGGGAGCAGCACCGAGGCGGAGGCGGGGTCGAGCAGCACGCGGTGCCAGCCCGGCACGGGCACCGGGCCGCGCGCGGGGACGTCGGCGGGGATCTCGGCGAAGTCGCGGTCGTAGCCGATGGCGCGCACGGCGGCGCCGACCGTGGGGTCGACCAGCCCGTCAGTGCGGCGGGCCGCCCGCAGCGCCACGGCGAGCGCCTGGGCGAGCAGCGGGCTCACGGTGACGAGCCGACCGGCGGCGGCGTGCAGCGCGGTGATCTCCGAGTCGGGCCGGAACCGGCTGCACGTGCGGTCGATGGCCTCGATCTCGGCGCGCAGGAGGGCGGTCGCCTCGTCCAGCGCGGCCGGGTCGGTGACGATCACGGCGGCGGTGGTGCCGAGGGCGGGGAAGGCGGCGCGGGCGGTCACGACGCGCCCGTCCCGCTGTGCGCGGTGGCGCCGGATCCGGCATCCGGTGCGTCCGCCGACCAGGAATCGTCACTGGTCCGCGTGTTCTGGCTGGTCTGGCCGCCTGCCGAACCCGAATCGGCCAGGGTGAGGCCGATGCCCCCGACCGCTCCGGCTCCGACGATGGCCGCGATCGCCGTGGCGATCGCGGCCATGCGCCGTCCGTACTCCCGACGTGCCAGTGCCCTTGGATCCATCACCGCGTCCCTTCGTCCTCATGGACGAGGGTGGGCGCGTTTCCTGTGAGCCGGCTGTGTGGGAGCTATTTCTTGACTCAGCTACTACTTGACCCCGCCTGCGGTGAGGCCTGCGACGAGGCGTTTCTCGATCATGGCGAAGAGGATGACGACGGGGACGATGCCGATGATGGACACGGCGAACACGTATTGCCATGCGGCGTCGTATTGGCCGACGAACTTGGTGAGTGCGACG
>DATLIA010000011.1:0-32678 GCA_035540215.1 Actinokineospora sp.
TGCCGACGACCCCACCGCCGTCGACCCCGGCCCCGCCATCGGTCACACCGCCACCGCCGCCCGCTCCGTCGCGGAAGCCCTATCGGGCGGCGCCGGTTCCGGCTCCGGCCGCGGTGGACTACCAGCAGCGGACGGACGAGAAGCGCAGGTGGGGCCTGACCGCTCTTGTCCTGATTCTCGGCGGTAGCGCGGCGGCGTCGGCATCACGT
Source organism: Actinokineospora sp. (assembly GCA_035540215.1). Taxonomy (GTDB): domain Bacteria; phylum Actinomycetota; class Actinomycetes; order Mycobacteriales; family Pseudonocardiaceae; genus Actinokineospora. Next base: position 210 of record DATLIA010000011.1, read on the forward strand.
CGGCGGCGGTAGGGCGGGCCGATCGGCCCGCCCGCGCCCGCTTGATCAGTCGGCCAGGGCGGCGATGATCTCCTTCGCGGTGGTGGGCATCGAGAACATCGGGTAGTCGTAGGCCAGCGCGTTGTCGTGTTCGGCCTGCGACGTCGCCGCGACGCAGTCCGTCAGCGTGATCACCCGGTACCCGTTCTCGTACCCACTGCGCATGGTCGACTCGACGCAGCAGTTGGTCAGGAAGCCGCCCAGGATGATCGTGGTGATCCCCTTGCTGCGGAGCATGAAGTCGAGGTTCGTGCTTGCGAAGGTGTCCAGGCCGCGCTTGCCCTCGACGACGATGTCGCCGTCCTGAGGGGTCAGGTCGTCCACGATCGTGGCGCCCCAGCTGTCCTTCACAAAAGCGTTTCCGTCGACCACGCCCTTGAGAATCCCGTACGGGTGCGCCGAGATCTCGGCGTAGCCCTCCGCGAACGTGATCGGCGCGTGCATGACCGTCACGCCCGCCTTCCTGGCGGCCTCCACCACGGCGACCGTGTTGCCCAGCATTCCCGTTTCCGCCATGACATCCGCGACCGCGCCGTGCAGGACGCCGCCCTCGGTGGTGAAGTCGTTCTGGTACTCGATGAGCACCACTGCGGTCGTCTTGGGGTCCAGGGTCAGCGTCATCAGGTACCTCATCCACTCGGTTCCAGGCCATGGCCAACCAACCACCCGGCACCGGGTCGGACAAGTACCCGCTCAGGTGGTTCTGGTCGGGTCCCGCGTACGCCGTGCTACGCTGCGGATGGCTGTCACCGTTCACCATCGCGAATGTCGTGGGTCTCGCCGACATCTCTGGTTTCGAGCGTTTCGCCGAGGATCACCCTGAATGCTGCTGTAGCGCCGTCGCCGTCCAGGTTCACCCGGTCGAACACCCGATGAACACCGAACCGTGAGGCGGCATACCGTGATTTCGTTCGTCTGGTCCCCGGGGAATCCGCTCCCCGCAGGCACTGGCGGCTCCGAGAACTACACCGTGGGCCAAGTCAGGGAACTGCTGCGCCGAGGTGTCCCGGCGCAGGTCGTGACCATCGGACTCGGCGTTGACGACGGCCGGGTCGAGTTCGACGACATCCCGTTCCGATCGCTGCCGACGCTGGCCGAGGTCGGCGACCTCGACGGCACCGTCGTCTTCGTCAACGAACCGCACGTCGTGGCCACCAAGCGGCCCGCGTTCCTGATCCTGCACAACCCGCCGCCGATCCGGGACAAGTACCGTGACTTCGCCGTCGCGGGGACCAGGGATCTCGTTCTGATCGCCACCAGCCGGTACGCCGCGGCGCTGTGGTCGGACTACCTCGACGTCGATGTCGCGACGATCAGCGTGGTCTATCCCTTCGCCGAACCGTGTTTCGCCGCCCAGTCCAGAGTGGACAATGCGACGGGCATGACGCGGATCCTGTTCGCGGGCAGGCTGAGCCCGGAGAAGGGCATCTACACCCTCCTGGAGACCCTGCACATCGACATCATCGAGCAGGACCGCGGCCTCACCTTCACCGCGACGACGGCGGGCGCGGACAAGCCGCAGGGCAAGATCATTGAACGGCTGCTCGGCGAACACCCCGGCGTGCGCGTGGTCGCCACCCGCAAGACGCCCGCCGCGATGGCCGCGCTGATGGCCGAACACGACATCGTGGTCATGCCGTCCAACAGCCAGTACTGGCACGAGACCTTCGGCATCGTCTCCATCGAGGCCCAGCACGCGGGCTGCCGCGTGGTGGCCTCCGACGACGGCGGCCTGCCCGAGACCGACTGCGGCGGGGTCGTGTTCGTCAAGCCGGACGACGCCGAGGCGCTCGCCTGGGGCATCCGGGAGGCCGTCGACAGCGGCCCGCTGCCCGCCGCGGCCAGACGCGACGCCGGTAGTCGGTTCACCGTCGCCCAGTCGGTCGACGAACTGCTGCGGGTGTTCACCCGGCCGCGGCCCATCTCACCCGCCGCCATCATCCGCCAACTGGAAGAACTCGCGTCGGCGCCTTCGGCCGAGCGGCTCCCGGTGGCGGTCGGACCCATCAAGTAGAGGAATCGCCATGAAGATCGAAACCAAGTTCGTGTCCCGCTACGAACGCCGAGTACGACTCGTCCAGGACATCGTGCGCAAGCACACCGAACTCGACGACACGGCGTCGGCCGCCCTCGCCACCGAGATGGTGCGCGTGATCGACACCGTGCCAGAGAAGACGCGGTGACCCCGCCGGTGAACCGATTCGACCAGCTGACGAACGGGGTGAGCATGCCCGAGTCCGAGACACCCATCGACACCACATCACGCCAACCCCAGCACACCGATACCTGTGCGGTCTGCCCGCATCCCTGGACCGACCACGACCGAGTCGCCGCGCGCTTCTGCACCGCGACCGTGGCCGGGGCCTACAGCCGGACCTGCGTCTGCACCCCGGGAAGCTAGCCCGCTCTGACCAACTCGCGCTGTGACGATTCGGCGACGTCCTCGGTGACGATCCTGCGCGCGATCGATTCCACTGCCGCGCGGATCTCGGGACGGTCGTCGGCCGGGTCGCGGCGGAGGTGGTCGTGGATCCAGTCGGCCCACGCGGTGCTGATCAGGTCGAACTCGCGTTCCCCAGCGGGCGTGTGGGCGTACACGTCGTCGTGGCGGGTCAGGTAGCCCTCGTGGACCATGCGGTGGAACACCGGTTCCAGCACCTCCGGCGGCATCCGCCTGCCCCTGGCGATGTCGGACAGCGCGGCCTCGCCCAGAGCCCTGGCGTACACGCGTACCTGGACGACGGTCCAAGCACCTGCGGGGTCCAGATGCGTCCCGGAGCGCTGACGGACGTCACGCGCGTCCTCCGGCCCGAAGCCACGCAGGACCGCGCAGACCGACGACTCCAGCACCGCGGCCGACTCGCTCGACGTGGGAGACGCGAAGCCCTCGCCGACGTCGGTCGACGAAGCCCGCGCCGGGTCGCGCAGTTCGACCTGCTTGAGGAACAACGAGATCAGGAACCCGATCGCCGCCACGGGCACCGTCCACAGGAACACCGTGTGCAGTGAATCGGCGTACGCGTCGATGATCGGCGCGGCTTGGGCGGCGGGCAGATCGTGCACGCCCTTGGGGCTCTGGGCGGCGGCGGCCAGCACGCGTGGATCCGCTCCGGTCTGCAGGGCAGCGGCCGTCACGCCCTCGGTGAGGTTCGGGGCGAGTTGGTTGGCGTAGATCGTGCCGAAGACCGCTGTGCCGAACGAACTTCCCAGCGTGCGGAAGAACGACACGCCGGACGTCGCCGCGCCCAGGTCGGCGTAGTCGACCGTGTTCTGCACGGCGATGGTGAGGACCTGCATGCACAGGCCGATGCCCAGACCGAGGACCAGCATGTACACCGAGGTCAGCCAGAAACCGGTGCCGCGGTCCATCAGCGACAGCAGGAACAGCCCGACCGCCATCACCAGCGAGCCCACGATCGGGAACAGCCGGTACTGCCCGGTCCGGCTCACCATCGTGCCGCTGAAGATCGACGCGACGAGCAGGCCGATGATCATCGGCAGCAGCCGGAGTCCAGACCCGGTCGCGCTTTCGCCGTCGACGTATTGCAGGTAGGTCGGCAGGAAGACCATCGCGCCGAGCATCGCGAAGCCGACGACGAAGCTGAGTACCGAGCACACCGCGAACACCGGGTCGCGGAACAGCCGCATCGGGAGCATCGGCTCCTTCGCGCGGGTCTCGGCCAGGCAGAACAGGCCCAGCGCGACCGCACCGCCGACGAACAGGCCGATGATGACCGGCGAGTCCCACTCGTACTCGCTGCCGCCCCACGTCGTGGCCAGGATCAGCGCGCTGGCCCCGGCGGCGACCAGGACGATGCCCAGGTAATCGATGATCGGCTTCGCGGCGGCCCGGATCGCCGGGATCGCGCGCGCGGAGACCACGATGACCGCGATCGCGAGCGGAACGTTGACGTAGAAGGCCCACCGCCACGACAGGTGGTCGGTGAACAGGCCGCCGAGCAGCGGGCCGATCACCGTGGACAGCCCGAACACCGCGCCGATGGCGCCCTGGTAGCGGCCGCGCTCACGCAGCGGGATCACGTCGGCGATCAGTGCCATGGCGGTGACCATCAGCCCACCCGCGCCGATGCCCTGCACGGCCCGCCACGCGATGAGCAGCGTCATGCTGTCGGCCAGCCCGCACAGCAGGGAGCCCACGGTGAAGATCACGGTGGACGCCTGGAAGACGACCTTGCGGCCGAACTGGTCGCCGAACTTGCCCACCAGCGCCGTCGCGATTGTCTCGGCCAGCAGATAGGACGTCACGACCCACGACATGTGCGCCGCCCCGCCGAGGTCGGCCACGATCGTGGGCAGCGCGGTGCCGACGATCGTCTGGTCGAGAGCGGCGAGCAGCATGCCCATGGCGATGGCGGTGAAGACGACGGTGCGCTGCGCTGGACTGAGCGCGGGCGGGCCCGCTGTCGGCCTCGCGGCCTCGAGAGTGGTCACCCGGACATCATCATCCGGGCAGCCGCGATCCGCGCGCCAGAACGATCTCCGCAGGTCAGGTCATGTGCTGCACCTGGCGGGTGGCGCCGTCGGCCACGCACTGGTCGACCACGTCGCGCAGCAGCCCGTTGCGTGCGAGCGCGGCCCGCTGCCGCGCCGCGCCGGTGCCGGAGCGGTCCAGTTCGGCGAGCAGTCCGGCGACCGTGTCGAGGTCGCCTGCCTGGGCCAGCGCCCCGCTGACCCGCTCGACCAGCCGGTCCACCAGGCTCCGCGCCGGGACGAGCCGCCCGGTGAGCGTGTCCAGGGCGTGTCCGGTGATCCCGTCGCGCGACGCCCGCCAGGTCGCGGCGCGCAGGGTCTCCACCGGCACACGGGGTGCCGTCAGCCCCTGGCTGAGGTCGTCCATGGCCGTCATGACCAGACCGCGGACAAGCGCGGCGAGCAATATCGCCTCCGCCACGGTGCCCGCCACGTCGGATACCCGGACCTCCACCGTGGGCAGGTGGGGCGACGGCCGCGCGTCCCAGTAGACCGTCCGAGGGTCGCTCGCCGCGCCCGACTCCAAGAGCAGGCCGACGATGTCGCGGTGGTGCGCGGCCGACTCGAAGTACGGCGGCGGCCCCGACATCGGCCACCGCGACCAGACGACAGAACGCCAGCTCGCGTACCCGGTGTCCCGGCCCGCCGTGATCGGCGAGTTCGCCGTCAGCAGGCCCAGCACCGGCAGCCACGGCCGCAGGTGGTTGCACACTCCGACGGCCGTCTCCTGGTCGGGCACCGCGACGTGCACGTGGCAGCCGCAGATCGACTGCTCGGCCGCGAGCTGCCGGTACGCCTCGGCCACCTGCCCGTACCGGCCGTCCCGCGCGATCTCGATGCCCGGCCCGCCCACCGGCGGCACGCCGACCGCGAGCAGCTCACAGCCGACCGCGCGCGCCGCCGCGGCGGCCACTTTGCGCAGGTCAAGGAGCTGGGACTGGGCCTCGGCCAGGTTGTCGCAGATTCCGGTGCGGATCTCCACCTGCGACAGCGCCAGCTCCCGGTCCAGCTCGACCCCGGACACCTCCGCGCTGTGCCGGATGACGTCGTGCCCCTTCGGTGCGGGCAGCCCGGTGTGCGCGTCGACCAGGAGGAACTCCTCCTCGACCCCGAGCGTCGGGGCCAGGGGAGTCGATGCGGAGACGGTCATCGCGGGCCCTCCGACCAAGTGGTGCTGGGGACCAAGGGGTACCCCACCATGGCACGCCACCAAACGACTCGGCGCCATCCGGCACCACGAATCAGCCGGTCAGCACGACATTTCGCACCGAGAAGACGACGCGGTCGCGCACCGTGACGGTTCCGGTCACCCGGTAGGTGTCCATTCCCTGCGCCGAGCGGGCATCTCGCGGCGAAATGCCTAGGCGACCGCGTACCGGGAGCGGTAACGGCGAATGAGTCGCCACTGCAGGAACACCGCCGCGCCGGTGCACACGAGCATGACCAGGGTGGCCGCCGCCGCGTAGCCGTAGCGGAGGTATTCGAAGGCGTTTCGGTAGACGAAAAGCGGTACGTAGGTCGTGGAATATGGCGGTGGCCCACCCTCGGTGACCACCAGCGCGGGGACGAACGAGAACTGGAAGCTCAGGATCGTGTCCCGAAGCAGCAGCAAGCCCAGTACCGGGGCCATCAGCGGCAGCGTCACCCGCCGAAGCAGGTACCAGCCGGTGGCGCCCTCGATGGCGGCCAGCTCGTAGACCTCGCTCGGCAGCGCGCGGCGGGCGATGAGCAGCACGATGAACGTCTCGCCGATGGTGAACAGGCTCATCACGATGATCCCGGCGCGCGCGTCCGATGGCGTGGTGAGCCAGTTGGGGATGGAGTCGGGTTCGGCGAAGGTCCGCAGGATCTGGTTGATCGGCCCGTACATGGGGTTCAGCAGCCACAGCCACAGCAACCCGTAGGCGACCTCCGGTACCGCCGACGGCAGGATCACCGCCGTCCGCGCGGTGCCCACGGCGGGGCCGCGGCGGAACAGCAGCAGCGCCAGGCCGAACGCGAGCAGCAGGCGCAGCGGGACGGCGATGGCGGCGAACGACAGCGAGTTGGACAGGGCGGCGTGGAACGCGGTGCTGTTGGCCAGTTCGACGAAGTTGGCCAGGCCGATCCACTCGACGGCGCCGATCAGGTCGTAGTCGGCGAACGCCAGCGCGAAGGTGACCAGGGCCGGGCCGAGTACCAGCAGCACCAGCCCGATCAGGAACGGCGCCAGCATCAGGGCCAGCTGACCGCGCCGGGACACCTAGCCGACCCGCTTTCCGTCGACGTCGAACGCGTGCAAGTCGGCCTCAGCCGCGCTCGCCATCAGCGTGGCACCCGGCTCCGGACGGTCGGTGGCGGGTACCCGGGCGACCAGTGCGTGATCGCCGATCCGCAGCCGCACCCACGCGTCCTCGCCGATCACCTCCATGCCCGTCACGGTCGCGGGATGTCCACTGCCTTCCGCCACCAGCCGCAGCGCCTCCGGGCGGACGCCCACCCGATGCGCTCCGCCGACCGGCCATGGACCGTCACCGGGGAACAGGTTCATCGCGGGGGAGCCGACGAAACCGGCTACGAACGTCGTGGCCGGTCGTCGCCAGATCTCCTCCGGGGTCCCGACCTGCTCGACCCGGCCGTCGTGCAGCACGGCGATCCGGTCGGCGATGGCCTGGGCCTCGGTCTGGTCGTGCGTGACGTGCACCATCGTCGCGCCGACCCGGTCATGCAGCGCCCTGAGCTCCACCCGGGTGCGCACCCGCGATTCCGCGTCCAAATTGGACAATGGCTCGTCCAGCAGGAACAGCGCGGGTTCCCGGACCAGGGCCCTGGCCAGCGCGACACGTTGGCGTTCGCCGCCGGAAAGCTGGTCCGGCCTGCGACTGAGCACCTGGTCGCAACCGGCCACGACGGCGGCCGCCGCCGACCGCTCGCGGGTCTCCCGCTTGCCGACGCCGCGGGCGCGCAGGCCGAAGCCGATGTTGTCGAGCACGTCCAGGTGCGGGAACAGCGCGAAGGACTGGAAGACCATGGCGACGTCGCGTTCGCCGGGGGAGAGGGCGGTGACATCGCGGCCCGCGATACGCACCAGGCCGCCCGCCGCCGGGTGCAGGCCCGCGATCACCCGCAGCAGCGTCGACTTGCCCGCGCCGGACGGGCCGAGCAGCACCAGCAGCTCGCCCTTCGCCGCGGTCAGGTCGATGCCGCGCAGCGTCTCGGCTTTGCCGTGGGCCGCGCGGACACCGACCAGCTCCAGTCCCTCTGTCACTTGCCGCGCTCGAACAGTGACCGGGTCTGCTCGTCCAGTTGGCGCGCGACCTCATCGGGCTTGTGTCCGTAGTACAGCGCGTTCTCCAGGATCCCGTTCGCTACGTCCTCGATCTCCGGCCAGGTCGAGATCGTCGGAGTGGCCCGGATAGTGGCGATCGAGTCGAGGAACACCGCCGCGTTGTGCGGCGGCTTCGCCGGATCGAGGAACGCGGGCGACTTCGAGACCTCCATAGTGGACGGAACCGTCCTGCCCGTCTTCGCCATGATCGTCGCGCCCTCGGTGCCCAGCGCGAACTCCACGAACCGCCACGCGCCGGGCTTGTTCTTCGAGCCCTTCGTGACGCAGTAAGCGTCACTGTGCAGGACCGTGGCCGCCGTCTTGTGCACCGGCAGCGGGGCGATGTCCCACTCGAATCCGGTGATCTTGCGGAACGTCGTGGTGGACCGGCGCGACGACATCAGCATGCCGAGCTTGCCCGCGGCGAACCTGGCCTCATCGTCCTCGCTCTCCACCTCCTGGTCGGTGGGCACCACGCCGTGCTTGCCGCGCAGGTCGATGAACTCCGACAGCGCCTCGATCGCGGGCGCGTCGAGGGCGAACCTGGTCGGCTGCTTCTCGTCGTCGAACATCGTGCCGCCGTTGGACCAGACGAACGGTGCGAGGCGGATCACCTCAGGCGACAGGCCAAGTCCGTAGGTCGCGGGCGGCGGGCCCGCGGGCACGGGGGTGCCCGGCGCGGCGTCCGGGTCTGCGCCCTTGACCACGTCACCGTTGGTGTCGCGGGTCAGTCCGGCCGCGGTGGCCACCATGTCGGGCCAGCCCCACCCGGCCTTCGGCTCGGCGATGCCGTGCTTGGCGAACAGGGTCTTGTTGTAGTAGACGACGAGACTGGACACGTTCTGCGGCATACACAACTGCTTGCCGCCGATCTGGAACGCCGACATCGCCTGCGGGTAGAAGTCCTTGGCGTGGATGGCCGTCGACTTGTCGAGCAGCTCCTGCACGGGCTCGATCGCGTCGCGTTTCGCGAACTGGCCGTAGAAGCGGTAGTTCATCAGGAACAGGTCAGGGGGATTGCCGCCGGAGATCGACGTGGACAGCTTGGCGATCAGGTCCTTGCGGTCGCTCGCCTCGATCAGCTTCAGATCCGCGCCGGGCAGGGCGCGCTCGTAGGCCGCTTCGAGCTCGCGGTAGGCGGCCAGCTCGTTCGGGTCGCCGAACACCAGCAGGCTCACCGGCTCGGTCGGCCCGGCGGCCTCACCCGTCGCCGAGCAGCCCGCGGCCAGCGTCACGGCCGCCGTGGCCAACGCCAGCGAACGAACGAGTCTCATCCCCGATGTCCTTTCTTGAGCCGCGGGCCTCGTTGTGCCACGGCGATGACGACTAGCACCGGCACGGTCGCGATGACCGCGCCCGCCAGGAAGATCGGAAAGTCGGTCGGGTCGAGCGTCGCGAGCGACCGCAGCGCGAGTGGCAGCGTGAACGTGTCGCGCTCGTAGAGGAACACCAGCGGGTCAAGGAAGTTCGACCACGTGAGCACGAACGTCAGAGCCGCGATCCCCGCGGTCACCGGCCGCACCAGCGGCATGCCGACCTGCCACCACGTGCGCAGCGGCGACATGTCCTCCAGCCTGCACGCGTCGTACAGCTCCGCGGGCACGTTCCGGAACGCGAGGTAGTAGACCAGCGGATACAGCGGCGACGTGGCGATCAGCGCGGGCGCGATCAGCGGGGCGAGGGTCCCGGTCAGGTCCAGCGCCCGGAACAGCGCGAACTTGGGCACCAGCAACGAGATCGCGGGCACCATCAGCGCGACCAGCGACAACGTGATCACCACGCGCGCGGTCCGCGGCGACACCTGTGTGAGCGCGAACCCGGCGGTAGCCGCGACCAGGACGCTCACCGGGACCGCGATCAGGCACACCAGCATCGAGTTGAGCGTCGCCCGCGCCAGCCCGCCGAGTTCGACCGAATGGCCGTATCCCTCGGTGGACAACGGATCGGGCACGAGGTCGGGGGTGACCGGTGGCGGCAGACCGGGCACGTGCAGCGACCCCGATACCAGCAGGACCAGCAGCGCCCCGAACACCGTGATCACCGCGAACGCGCCTGCCGCGCGCCCGAGGGGCCTGGTGTGCATGGGGAATCGCTCCTGACCACGGGGACAAGCCGCGGCGTGCCACCGCGGCCGGGGAACGGTGGCACACGGCCCGCGCTCAACACAATGGCAACACCGGTAATAACCCGAAGACGGATTGCCCGATTTGGCCCTTTCCGCTGGCCATCGTGGTGCCCGATCATGGCGCCGGCGTCCTGCACACGCCGTGTTTCGCGAGGGAGAGGGCGTCAATGAGGCTGTCCAAGAAAACTCTGTTCCCATTACTGGTACTGGGAATGACCGTGTTGCCCGCCGCCGCCGTGCCGAACGAGGCCGACCGGGTCATCGGCGTCGTCGCGGTCGACCCCGACCAGGCCACCGGTCCGACCGGCGCCGATGAATGGTTCGCCAGGCAGCGGCTGTTCCCGGACCCGACCGTCGATCTCGCGGGCAACCTGTCCCGCGCCCAGGGCCACGCGAAGTCGCTGCAGGCGGGCCACAACCGCGCGGGCATCGCGAGTTCGTCCGCCGCGGCGTGGCAGTCGCTCGGCCCCGGACTCGGCGGCCGCGTCACCGACATCGCGGGCGACCCGACCCGCGCGAACACCGTCTACGCGGGCGCCGCGTCCGGCGGCGTGTGGAAGAGCACCGACGGCGGCAGCACCTTCAGCTACTCCTGGGGACCGACGCTGCCGCAGAGCGTCGGCGCGCTCGCGGTGGCCCCCAACGGCACCGTCTACGTCGGCACCGGCGAGGGCAACCCAGGTTCCGCGTCCTACTCCTTCCCCGGCAACGGCGTCTACAAGTCGACCGACGGCGGCGTCACCTGGACGGCGATCGGCCTGACCGGCACCGACCGGATCGGCCGCATCTCCATCGACCCCAACAACTCCAACCGGCTGTTCGTCGCGGCCGCGGGCAAGCTCTACCAGCCCGGCGGCGCGCGCGGCCTCTACCGCAGCGAGGACGGCGGCACGACCTGGCAGCAGGTCCTTGCGGGCGCCAACACCACTACCGGCGCCATCGACGTCTCGATCAGCCCTGGCAACTCGAACACGATCTACGCCTCGATGTGGGACCACACCCGCACCCCGGCGGGCCGCGTCTACGGCGGCGTCGGCTCCGGCATCCACAAGTCGACCGACGGCGGCGCCACCTGGACCAGGCTCGCGGGCGGGCTGCCCGCGTCCAGCTCGAACCTGGGCCGGATGGGTGTCGCGGTCGCCAAGAGCGACCCGAACCGGCTCTACGCCATCGCCGCGAACACCCCCGGCAACTTCCTCGGTTTCTGGACCTCCACCAACGCGGGTGCCAGCTGGACCCAGGTGACCAGTTCGTCGACGCTGAGCGGTTCGCAGTCGACCTTCGGCTGGTGGTTCGGCCGGATCTTCGTCGACCCGCTGGCCGCCCAGCACATCTGGGTGCCCGGCGTGCCGATGTTGGAATCGACCAACGCGGGGACGAGCTGGACCAGCAACAGCTCGTCGTTCCACGTCGACCAGCACGCGGTCGCCTTCGACCCGGCTGTGGCGAACAAGGTCTACATCGGCAACGACGGCGGGATCTACCGCTCGACCCAGAACGGCTCGCTCGGCGGCTCCTGGACCAAGAGCACCAACCTGGCGAACATGCAGTTCTACTCGGTCGGCGTCTCCCAGCAGGACCCCACGCGGATCAACGGCGGCCTGCAGGACAACGGCTCGGTGCGCTCCTGGGCGGGCTGGGGCTCGTACAACGGCGGTGACGGCCTGGCCAACGTGATCGACCCGACCAACCACCTCAAGGTCTACGCCTGCTCGCAGAACGGCGTCTGCAACCGGTCCACCAACGGCGGCAACTCGATGTCGTCGTTCGGCTCGGCGACCTCCGACCGCTGGAACTGGTTCGCACCGGTCGTGCTCGACCCGTCGAACCCGGCGATCGTGTACTTCGCGGGCAACCGGGTCAACCGCTCGACGAACTCGGCCGCCGGGTTCAGCGTGATCAGCCCCAACCTCACCGTCACGACCTGGGGCACCGTCACCTCCATCGGCGTGGCCAAGTCGAACGCCGCGGTGATCTACGCAGGCACCGACGACGGCAAGCTGTGGGTCACCCGCAACACCGGCACGACCTGGACCGACATCAGCGCGGGCCTGCCCAGCCGGTACGTGACCAGGGTGACCGTCGACCCGACCGACGCGAACCTCGCGTACGTGACGGTGTCGGGCTACCGCAACGGTTCCAGCGCGGCGCAGGTCTTCCGCACGACCGACGGCGGCGCGACCTACACCGCGATCTCGGGCAACCTGCCTGACGCGCCGGTCAACGACCTCGTGCTCGACCCGCGTGACCGCACTGTGCTGTATGTCGGCACCGACGTCGGCGCGTTCACCTCGACCAACGGCGGCGCGAACTGGTCGCCGCTTGGCACCGGGATGCCGCTGGTTCCGGTCACCGACCTGGAGCCGTCGGTGTCGTCCAACCAGACGGTGCTGACCGCGGCCACCTACGGCCTGGGCATCTACCAGATCCGGCCAGAGGGCACGCCGAGCAACGACTTCTCGATCGGCGCGTCCCCGGCCGCGGCGACGGTGAACCAGGGCTCGTCGGCGACCACGACGGTCAGCACGGCGGTCGTGTCCGGCACCGCGGAGTCGGTGGCGTTCACCGCGACCGGCCTGCCGTCAGGCGCCACCGCGTCGTTCAACCCGACCTCGGTGACCGCGGGCGGCTCCACCACCGCGACCATCGCCACCTCGGCGTCCACCCCGGCGGGCACCTACCCGGTGACCATCACCGGCACAGCGGCGTCGGCGACCAGGAGCACCACGTTCACGCTGACGGTCGCCTCGGTCGGCGGCTGCGTCAACACCAACGGCACGGACGTGGCGATCCCGGACAACGCGACGGTCAACTCGACGATCGTCATGTCGGGTTGCACGGGCAACGCGTCGGCGACCTCGACCGCCGAGGTGCACATCAAGCACACCTACATCGGTGACCTGGTCGTCAGCCTGATCGCGCCGGACGGCACCTCATACGTGCTGCACAACCGGACCGGGTCGGGCACGGACAACATCGACAAGGTCTACACGGTGAACCTGTCCACCGAGGTCCGAAACGGCACGTGGACCCTGCGGGTGCAGGACGCGGCCAACGCGGATGTCGGCACGATCGACACCTGGACGCTCACGCTGTGACATCCCGTGACCGCCCCCGGACCGGGGGCGGTCACGGCGTCTAGTTGACCGTGGTGGTCGACGTCGCCGTGTTGTTCGTCGTGTCCGCCTCGGCGCCCGCGACGGACACCCCGGAGTCCGCCGACACCGGACCAGCCACATGCCTGCCGACCAGGACCTTGATCACGACCGGCGGGTACGAGTCACCAGGGGCGACGGTCAGCCGCGACAGGCAGGTGACCTTGCGACCCGAGACCGAGCAGCTCCACCCATCGCCCGCGGCGGACTCGGGGGTCAGGCCGGTCGGGAGGGTGTGGGCCAGGTTGACCAGCTTGTCCGACTGGTCGAAGGTCGGGCTGGTGCTGACGACCAGGGTGTAGGTGCCCACGCCGCCCGCGGTCCATGGGCCGTCGTTGCTCGCGCTCACCGTCAGATCGGCGACTGGCATGTCTGCTCCCGGGGTATGGCATGGCCGGTGGGTCCGGCGCCGCCGTCCATGATCGCCGAAACCGGCCGCGACGGTGGTGCTGGGGCAAGCGTAGACGCCGGGGGCCACGCGTAGATTCGGTCGTATGCGTCTGCTGTTCGCCAGCCTCGCCTCCGTCGGCCACACCTACCCGATGATCCCCCTCGCGATCGCCGCGCGGGACGCCGGCCACGAGGTGTGGTTCGCCGCGGGGGAGGGCGTGCACTCGACACTCTCCGCGAACGGCCTGCGCCCCTTCCGTCCGGCCGACTCGTTCTATGAGATCTACGCCGAGGACCTCGAACCGGACCTCGCTCGCCTCCGCCCCGACCTGGTCATCCACGGCTGGGGCGTCCCCGGCGTCGCGGTCGCCGCCCACCGGGCGGGCGTCCCCGGCCTCTGGCACGGCTTCGGCCGCATGTTCCCCGAGGGGATCGGCCTGGACCGGCCCACGGCGGGGTCGCACCTCGACATCTGTCCGCCCTCGTTGCAGGACAAGGACTTCCTCGCCGCCGGAAGCCGGATCGAACTGCGGCCGGTGCCCTACTCCACGCCCGGGCCCGAGTGGGGTTCCGCGCCGTTGATCTACCTGACCCTCGGAACCGCGTTCGGTACCCCTGAACTGCTCAGGACCGCGATCGAGGGGTTGGCTCGGCTTGGCGTGGAGGTGGTCGTCGCCGCGGGCCGGGTGCCGCTGGAGGAGTTGGAGGACGTGCCGGACAACGTGGCGGTGCGGGCCTGGGTCCCGCAGGCGGACCTCCTGCGCCACGCCGCCGTCGTCGTCCACCACGGCGGCAGCGGCACCACCCTGGGCGCCCTGACCGTCGGCGCGCCGCAACTCGTCCTACCCCAGGGCGCCGACCAGTTCGCCAACGCCGAGGCCATCCACGACGCGGGAGCCGGGATCCGGCTGCTCGACGTGACCGCCGACGCCATCGCCGAGCACGCAAACACCCTGCTGCGTTCGTTGCCCCACCGTGCCGCCGCCCGCGCGATCGCCAGTGAGATCGCCGCGATGCCGTCCCCCGAGGAAGTCGTCAGCCGCTTGCCGGAGGTCGCGTCAACAATCTGTCAATAGCCGCTCCCTACCGTCGGGCAGCGTGCTGCGCCCACGTGTCAAACCAACCCACCGCCCCCGACGTCTGGCGGGCGGCCGAATCCGCGTCGGACCCGTCAGCCTGCCCGACCCCGGCAGCAGACTCTGGGCGCTGCTCGACCTACTCGACGGCACCAGGACGACCGCCCAGATCGTCGACGCGGTCGCTCCGCGCTTCCTCACCCCGCACGCGGCCCTGTCCGCCCTCGACCGCATCATCGCCACGGGCTGCGTCGAGGACGCGGCCGCGCCGGTCCCGGCCGAGCTGAGTGACCGTGACCTGGAGAGGTACAGCCGGAGCCAGGCGTACTTCTCGTCGGTGGACGTGAAGCCGCGCGACTCCAACTGGCACGCCCAGGTGCGGCTCCGCACGGCGAAGGTGGTCGTCGTGGGGGTGGGCGGGATCGGTGGTTCGGCCGCGCTCGCCCTGGCGACCTCGGGGGTCGGGCGTCTGCACCTGATCGAGCCTGGCGCCGTCGAGCTGTCCGATTTGAATCGGCAGATCCTCTACATGGAGTACGACCTCGGCCTGCCAAAGGTGGATGTGGCGGTGGACCGGTTGCAGGAGTACAACTCCGACATCTCGATCACCGGCTGGCGCAGCACGGTCACCGGGCCGGGGATGCTGGCCGACCTTGTCGAGGGCTATGACCTGCTGATTATGACGGCGAGCCGCCCGCTCGTCAGGAGTTGGGCGGGCCAGGCGTGTCGGAAGGCCGGGATCCCGTGGGTCTATGGCAGGTATTCCGGGCCGTTGGTGACGACCGGGGTTTACTCGTCGTCGGACGGGCCTTGCTACGACTGCGAGGAGAACGTGGCCGGGGGCGACTTGGTCGCGCCACAGAGCGCCAACGCCGTGTCCGCGGGGATGGCCGGACTGCGGGTCGCGCACGTCGCGATGGGCATACTGACGGGTGTGCCCGCGGTCGCGGTGAATCGGACCTATGTGATGAACCTGGTCGATCCGGGGAATGTGGCCGTGCTGACCGCGGACGAGCGGCGGGACGACTGTCCTACCTGCGCGGGGTGACATGTGTGTCCCGCCGCTCGCCGACTGATCAGGAGACCGCGGTCAGGTACATCCCGGTCGTCCCCGCCCCAGGCGTGTTGCGGCAGGTGAAGTTCCCGGATGCCTTGGCGTACATCAAAGTCAGGCACCGCCCGAGTGCCCGCTGCCCGAAGTAGTTGGGATGCGTCGACTCCTGGACATCGCCCTGGGTCGACTGGCTGTCGATCCACCGCACCCACTCGCTGGTGGTCGCCGAAGCGAGCTGGGTGGAGGTGACGAGCTTGCTCGCCTTCGCGCAGACCTCGCGCCCCTGCAGCGTGTCGCGCAGATCCATGAATTGCACACCCTTGGCCGCCGCCACGCCCTTGAGGCGGTTCGCCAGCTGCGGGACCAGTGAGTCGCGCGCCCAGTCGGAGTCGCGGTTCCAGAACGGGCAGCCGCCGGTGTTCGTCCGGCTCCATCCGCTTTCGTAGTAACGGTTCTCCGACCCGCGCGGAATCGGCGACGGGTACGACTGCAGGACGATCCGGTAGTCCGACCCGGCGTAGCCCGCGTTGGCCATCACCGCGCGGATCTCGTCGATGGACTTCGACACCCCGGCCATCGCGGCATCGATCTTGGAGTCGACCACGACTTGCTGGTCGTCGTGGCAGTACGAGTACCAGACGATGTAGTCGGTGGCGCACTTGGTGATGATGTCGGCGAACCCGAGATCGTTGCCCCCGACCGAAAGCGCGATGACCTCGACGTCATGGGTCGCCGCCACGGCCGCGAGCTGGTCGGCCTGGGGCGCCTCGCCCCGGAAGGCGACACCGCCGTTGGACGCGCGGAAGACGTTCTTGGTGGTGGCGCCGGAACAGGCCAGGTTCACCAGCGCCTGGGTGGTCCCGGTCGCGCTCTTGACCTCGGCGGAGTCCGAGCGATGGCAGCCGTTCGCGACGGTCGACCCGTACACGCGAGCGGGGTCGTAGCCGCTGCCGGTCCACGCCCGGTCGGTGCCGTCCCGGCTGCCGCTGTTGGTGAGGCTGTTGCCTTGCCAGCGGCCTCCCTCGCCGGAAACGAAGCTGTCCCCAAGGGACACGATGGCGGTCGGACCACTTGAAGGACTGGCGGCGGCAGGGCTCGTACCAGCACAAACGGCGGCACTCAGGGCTAATGGCACAGCAAGGACGGCAGAGCGTCGGATCTTCGACACAGGGATGTGCTCCTGCCAACGGGCGCGCTTTCGCAGGGGACGCGCGAGTGACGTGGGCCACCGGGTCGGTGGTTGGCGGAGAATCTCGCACAGCCGTTCTTGTTACCGCAAGGTAACCGCAGGTCTCGCTTTCATCACGTCGACAGCCGCACGTGAACCGTAACGATCTTCGGCCACCACCACCGACTGTGGTGGAGACACCTGCGGCCTCGGCGCGGGCTCGTCAGTCCATCGCTGCGACCCAAACCCCGCCGATGTCTGGTTTGCGACGCGATTCCGCAGACTCGGGTGATCCGGATTCGGATGAAGGTACGGTTCGAATCTCCTGCTGGCGGGCCGCGTTTTTCGCGGATGACACGACGTTTCGGCATCGACTTCGCAAGGCCGACGTCGGAAGAGAGATGTGCTGTGGCAGATCCGGAGGGACAATGGAGTCCCCGTTATCGAGTACTGGTGATCGCGTTCTATTTGCTGTTCGTGCTCGTGATGGCGGTGGTGTCGGCGCAGATGGTCGCCGAATCGGACGACCCGGATGACGCGGGATCGGTGCTGAGGTGGGTATTCACCGGGTTGGTTGTGGTGATCTCGGGCGTCAGCCTCAACCTCGTTCCGACGATCGTCGTCTTGGTGTGGCGGCGGCCGAATGAGGCCAACGTCGGGTCCATGGATCTCGTTCGCAGGCTCGTGACCAGGCTGCGCACTCCGGCCAAGGTGACCGGTGTACTTCTCCTCATAGGCGCTCTGTTCTCCGTCGGGCTGTTCGTCCGACCGGAGAACACTGACCTGGAGCCCGGAACCCTGCGCATCATGACCGGATTCGGCAAGAGCTCCAGTGACCCCAGGTCTGTGCTTATCGACCAGTGGAACAGAACGCATCCCGACAATCCGGTCGAAATCGACTTCGCCCCGGGAGAAACCGATCAGCAGCACGAGCGGATGGTCGGCGACGCCAAACCCGGCGGTGCCCGTAGCGCTGATCTGTACGTGCTCGATGTGGTCTGGATGGCGGAGTTCATCGACCGCGGCTACATCCGGGAGATCGCCGCTCAAGGCCAGGACCTGGCCGACTTCATGCCCAATGTGATCGAGACCTGCAAGCGGGGCGGGAAGTTGTGGGCGATGCCGCTGAACACCGACGCGGGTTTGTTGTTCCACCGCTCTGACATCCCGACCGTGCCCGCACCTGAGAGTTGGGACGGCTACTTCGGCGCGGGCGCGCAGTCGGCCGTCGCCAACGCGCGTTCGGCGGGCCATCCCGTCGAGGCGGCCAACGCCGCGCAGCTGGGGGACCAGGAGATGCTGACCATCACCGCGTTGGAGGCGATCTGGGCGGCGGGCGGCCAGGTCGTCGGAACCAACGGTCAGGTGCTGCTGACACCGGACGGCACCGCGGTGGATTTCGGCGCGGCCGACCGGTTGGGAATCGAGAAACTCTCGGCGGCCACGGGCAATAATGACTTGGTGCCTGCGGACGCGAGGCAGACCTCGTCGCAACAGGCGGTCGAGGCGTTCTCGGCCGGGCGCACACTGTTCATGCGCAACTGGCCGGTCTTTCGCGACACCGTGGGCACCCGTGTCGCTTTCAAGGCTGTCGCCCCGCCCAGTCCGAGCGTGCTCGGCGGGCAGAACTTGGCCATCGCGACATCTACCGACAAGCCGCGAGCCGCGCGTGCCCTGACCGAGTTCCTCACCAACTCGACGAGCCAGTTGATCCTCTCCGAGTTCGGTGGATACGCACCGACCCGTCAGTCCGCGTACATCAGCTCCCGAGGCGCGTCGACCCAGGAGCTCCGCACGGCGGTGGAACGTGCACGGCCGCGCCCGATCACCCCGTGCTACACCGAGTTCAGCCGAGCCTTCCGCCGCGGGATCAATCGCGCGATCAACGCGGGTGGGCAGCTGGAGCATGGGTTCGCCGAAGAGCTCGCGCGGATTTTGAAGTGCGGATGAGTCGCAGGGAACTCGCGCTCAATGGCCAACCAGTGATCGCCGAGGTCGGCTGTTTCCGCAGGTCAGAGTGGTGCCCCCAGTCAGAGTCGAACTGACACTGGACGGATTTTGAGTCCGCTGCCTCTGCCGGTTGGGCTATGGGGGCGTCGGCTGAGCACTCTACGCGATCAGTCGGGGCGGTCGCGCGGAGGTTGGGGGTGTCGGGGGAGTCACGTCGGTGGGCCGGTGCCCCGCCGCTGGTCGGCGGTAGGCTTCAGGCTCCCCGTTTCCTGGCAGCAAGGAGGACCCCGGTGACCGAGCTGGCTACCGAGGCCCAAGCCCCCGTGCCCCGTCGGGTGCTGGTGGCGGAGGACGAGGCGCTGATCCGACTGGATCTTGTCGAGATGTTGCAGGAAGAGGGGTACGAGGTCGCAGGCCAGGCCGCTGACGGCGAAGAGGCTGTGCGGCTCGCTGCCGAGCTCAAGCCCGACTTGGTGATCCTCGACGTCAAGATGCCCAAGATGGACGGCATCGACGCGGCGACGACGATCGCGGGGGAGCGGATCGCGCCGGTTGTCATGTTGACGGCGTTCAGTCAGCGGGAGCTGGTCGAGCGGGCTCGCGACGCCGGTGCGATGGCGTATCTGGTGAAGCCGTTCGCCAAGCACGACCTGGTGCCCGCGATCGAGCTGGCGGTCAGCCGGTTCTCCGAGCTGCAGGCCCTGGAGACCGAGGTCGCCGGGCTCAACGAGCGGCTGGAGACCCGCAAGGTCATCGAGCGGGCCAAGGGTCTGCTGATGAGCAAGCAGGGACTGTCCGAGCCCGAGGCGTTCCGCTGGATCCAGCGCACCGCTATGGACCGCCGCACGACGATGAAGGCCGTCGCCGAGGCCGTCGTCGAGAACATCACTTAGGCACTGTCCTGCCAGTCCGGTACGCGCTATCCGCGCCCGGGCGGCCCCTGGCCGCACGGGCGAAAAGCCCAAGTACACCCAGTGCGAGCGGCTTCCCGTCCGCGCGCCCGGGAACCACCCGGATCACGGATCCCGCGCACCGGACTGGCAGGACAGCGTCTAAACGACGCTGAAACTTTCCAAGGTGGACGATTGGCTCCCGTCCACCCCGATCACCCGTACCTCAAGCACATGCCGTCCCGCCGTCAGTCCACTGAGGCCCATCGGGAACGGATAGCCGCCGCCGGGTGAGGGCCCGCCGATCGACGTCGGCAGGCCCGCGATCAGCCTGCCGTCGAGCCACAGCTGTATCCCCTGCACCCCGCCGACCGAGCCCGTGTCCCACTGCGCGGCGGCGCCTTCGAGGCCGACTGTCACCACGAGCCTGCCTTCCGGGGCGACCGTCGGCGTGGTCAGCGGCTGCCCCGTGGCGTCCCCCAGGTCGACTGTGGCCACCGGTAGGGCGGCTTGACCCGGGCGGCCGCGGTCGGTGCGGCGGGGCTGGGTGGTGGTCTGGGGCCCCGACGTCGGCGCCGGGATCAGTTCCAGGTAGCTCTCCTGCACCACCGCGCCCGTTCCCGCGCCCGGCGCGCGCACGACGAACGGGCTTAGCGTCGCCGGGCCTTGGCTCCCGAGCAGGTCAGGCGGCACTTCGGCGATCACCGTGACGGCCGCGCCCGCTGGAACCGGCGGCGGTCCTGGGACCACTGGCGCGGCGGGGAGCACGCGGTCGCCCAGTTGGATCGTGGCCGCGCCGGCGTCCATGCCGCCCGACGTCGTCATGGTCACGACGATCCGGGCGGCCAGGGCGCCGGTCAGCGGGCGGCGGTTCATGCCGAAGTCCGGCGCGGGCGCGTCCGGCGTCTGCACCTGCCTGGTCGCGACGTTCACCGGGACCTCGATGATCTGCGGCACCGGCGCGCTCGGTCCGCTGAACCCGGCCGCCGCTAGGTGAATCCTGGCCCGCCTGCCCTCCGGCCCGCGCACGCCGACCAGCGCGGACGCCTCCCGCCAACGGGGGAGGGCACCCGACACCGCGATGGTCACGCCGTCCTGTTGGACGAAGACACCGCGGGTGGTCACGCGTACCTCGAACAGGTGAAGTGCCCCTGCTCCTCGCGGCGGTACCAGGCCGACCTGCTCGACAGCGGTGAGTGAGTCCAGGCCCGCCCCCGTGTTCACCCTGGCTCCCGCGTCGTCGACGATCACCCGGATCGCGCCCTCGGGCAGCGTCGGGTCGACGCCGGGGTGCGGCGCCGACCGGACCGCCCCGATCCGGTCCGCCGGGCCGGGAACCAAGTCCAGCGTGAGCCTGCCACCGGGCCCTGCCGCGTCGGTCAGCGCCACGAAGCGGGCCAGCACGCCATCACTGTTGTCGACCAGGCGCACCGGCTGACGCGCGCGCAGGACGGCCTCGTCGGCGCCACAGCCCAGATCGATGGGCAGGCCGACCTCGCCGGGTCCGCGTTCACCGATGTCGACGCACCCGCGGTAGCCGGACAGGTGCCACAGCGAGCCGGGCACGTCGGCGAGCACGGTCGCGTCGTCGCGGAAGTCGTCGAGCAGGCCGGTGAGCCCCGCGCGCCAGGACGTGTCGCCTCGGCCGGGAGTGGCCTTCGTCAGGGCGGGGCCGGAGCGCTGCCCGAACGCGTCGACGGCGCGCACCTCGACCTGGTACTCAGTGCCGTCGACCAGACCTTCGAGCTGGACGTCCGGGGTCACGACCAGCCGGGTCCGCCACTGGTCGCCCTCGGCCCAGCGGACCTCGTAGCCCGCGACCCGCTGCGCGGGCCACGACACCCGCAGCCGTCCGGGCGCCGGATCGAGCCGGACGTCGCGCGGCTGGTCGGGCACTCGGCCGGGTTCCGGTAGCAGGACGGTGTCGGCGGCGTACTTCGTCACCCGTACGACCGGCGCGGACGGGGGAGGCGACGGTCGTACGGCCTCGGATTCGTCACTCGGAGTACGCAAAATAAGCACCGCGCCCCCCACGAGGGCCACGGCGCCCACCCAGCTGAGTACCTGCTTGCGGCTCGGCACCATCGCAGCGTATTGCCAGTTGCCGACCCCGCTCGACCCCCTCGATTTGAGAGGTCGTCCAAGTGTTGGCTCACCGGACACTTTCGTTGCAGTCTGGTCACGAGCAGCCTAGGTGCGTGACTACACCTCGTTAGGTCACTACTTTCCGCCCCAACCCTCCAACGGTATGAGGGCTAGGTTCGGCATGCTGTACCGGCATTGTCGGACAGAAGCGGAGAAGGGACATCACGTGCGAAACCAGACGGTGAAGGCCGGTGTGCTGGTCGCTGGCGCGTTGTTGCTCGCAGCCTGTGGCACCAACAAGACCGAGTCCGGTGCTGGCGGCGGCAACCAGAGCTGCGACCAGAGCAAGGGCACCTTGGTCATCGGCGTCATCGCGCCGCAGTCCGGTGGTCTGTCCGCGCTTGGCCTCGGCATCAAGAACTCCGCGCAGCTCGCGGCCGACCAGGCCAACGAGAAGTGCGCCGTCAAGGGCTACAAGCTCGCTGTGCAGACCGAGGACGACCAGGCCACGGCCCAGGTCGGCGCGCAGGCCGCTACCCGGCTTTCCTCGAACGCGAACGTGGTCGGCGTCGTCGGTACGCTGAACTCCTCGGTCGCCCAGAGCGTTCAGCCGATTCTCAAGGGCAAGAACATCGTTCAGATCTCGCCCGCCAACACCAACCCGTCGCTGACCCGCGGCAAGGACTACGGAACCGCGCCCAAGCGCGACTTCGAGACCTACTTCCGCGTCTGCGCCACCGACGACCTGCAGGGCCCGTTCGCGGCCAAGTACCTGGTCGGCAAGGCGGGCAAGAAGTCCATCGCGATCATCACCGACGGCAAGACCTACGGTGAGGGCCTCGCGGCGGAGTTCAAGAAGCAGGCCGAGAAGGACGGCGCCAAGATCGTCGCGTCGGCCAAGGTCGGCGAGAAGGACACCGACTTCGCGGGCGTCATCGCGACCATCAAGGGCTCCAACCCCGACGCCATCTACTACGGCGGCGAGTACCCGCAGGCGGGCCCGCTGTCGAAGCAGGCCAAGGACGCCGGTCTTGCCGTCCCGGTCATGGGCGGCGACGGCATCTACGACCAGAAGTTCATCGACCTGGGTGGTAAGGAAGGCGACCTCGCGACCTCGGTCGGCGCCCCCACCGACACCCTGCCCAGCGCGAAGGCGTTCATCGACGCGTACAAGGCCAAGGGCTTCAAGGACGACTTCAGCGCCTACGGTGCGTTCTCCTACGACGCCACCAACGCGATCATCGGCTCGCTGGCCAAGGCCATCGAGGGTGGCGACTGGAGCGACTCGAAGCGCGCTGACCTCATCAAGAACGTCCAGTCCTACTCGGCTCAGGGCGCGACCGGTGAGATCAAGTTCGACGAGTACGGCGACAGCACGAACAAGCTGCTGACCGTCTACAAGGTGTCGGGCGGCAAGTGGGTGGCCGACGAGACCGGAACCTTCGGCGGCTGATAGCTAAGTTCTGGTCCCAATAAAGTCGGATGTGGCGGGGGTAGGCGAACATGCTTGCCCCCGCCGCTTTTGGAGGTAGACGTGGCCACGCTGCTACAGCAGCTCATTAACGGCCTCGTGCTGGGCGGTTTGATCGCGCTCATCGCGCTGGGCTACACGATGGTGTACGGCATCATCCAGCTGATCAACTTCGCCCACGGCGAGGTCTTCATGGTGGGCGGGTTCGCATCCCTCGCCACCTATTCCTATGTTCTTCCCGATGGCCTCAAGAGCGACTGGTGGTTCGCGCTGCCGCTCATGGCTATCGGTGGTGCGCTAGTCGCCGTCATCCTCGCGGTGATCATGGAACGGTTCGCCTACCGGCCGCTGCGCAACGCGCCGCGCCTGGCGCCGCTGATCACGGCACTGGGTGTCTCGGTGATTCTCAAAGAGGCTGTCCGCCTGTGGTATCCAGGCGCGACCGCCCCGGTCCCCTTCCCCCGTGTCTTCGTGAACAAGACGTTCACCTTCGAGGTGTTCGACGGCAGCATCACGATCGGCTCGACGGCGATCCTGATGATCGTGGTCTCGATCGTGGGCGCGATCATCCTGCAGACCTACATCACCCGGTCGCGGATGGGCCGCGCGATGCGCGCCACCGCGCAGGACCCGGACACCGCCCGCCTGATGGGCGTGAACCCGAACCGGACCATCGTGCTGACGTTCGTCATCGGCGCGGCACTGGCCGGTATCGCAGGCGTCCTGTACGGCATCCAGATCACCAACGTCGACACCGAGGTCGGGTTCCTCTACGGCATCTTCGCCTTCACCGCGGCGGTGCTCGGCGGCGTCGGCAGCATCAAGGGCGCGGTGATCGGCGGGTTCGCCATCGGCCTCGTCAAGACCCTGTCCGGCCAGTACCTGCCCGGTGGTACCCAGTACGACCTGGTGTGGATCTTCGTCATCCTCATCGCGGTGCTGGTCTTCCGGCCGCAGGGCCTGTTCGGCGAGCCGGAAAGGGTGCGCGCATGACAATCAAGGATGCGGTCAGGCCGTTCGCGCGGCCACTGGTCATCGTCGGTGGTGTGCTCGCGATCATCGCCGCGCTCCTGCCGTGGGCGACCTTCACGCTCAATGAAGGTCCGTACCCGGACAAGGCCACCCTGCAGTTCTTCGACGCGCCGTTCGCGGTCAGCGGGTTCCGCCTGCACACGCTGATCCTCGGCGTGGCGGTCCTCATCGTCGCGTTCGCGCCGATCCCGGTGCGCAACCGGATCCAGCGCGCGCTCGGCTGGGGCCTGCTGGCGGTCTCGGTCGTCAACACGCTCTTCATCCTGTTCGGCGGCGGCGGCCTCGGCGCGGTCACCGCGATCGACGGCGCGTTCGCCTTCGGTGGCGTCGTGGGCATCATCGCCGCGGTCGCGATCATCCTGGCGGCCAACTCGGGCGTCATCGAGCCGATCCCGCACTGGAACAACAAGGTCCCGACCTTGGTGGCCTACGCGGCGCTCGTCGTCTCGTTCGTCGCGCTGCTGCTGCTCGTGGCGATGATGCTCAACGCCGGTGGCCAGGGCGGTGTCGGCAACCCGTACGCGGGCCCGATCTTCCTGTCGCTGCTCGGCTTCCTCGCCGGTGTGCTCGGCGCGCTGCACGGGATCGGCCTCACCGGCTGGATCTCGCGGCTGTCCGACGACCACAAGTGGTTCAGCGTCATCGTGCTGCTGCTGTGCGCGCTGGCACTGCCGTTCACCGAGGCCGGCACCGACTACTGGATGACCACCGCGGCCAACATCGGCGTCTACGCCGCGACCGCGATCGGTCTGAACATCGTCGTCGGCCTGGCTGGTCTGCTCGACCTCGGGTATGTCGCGTTCCTCGGTATCGGCGCGTTCGTCGCGGCGAACTTCTCCGGGGCCGCGGCGGCCAAGATGGGCTTCGAGCTGCCGTTCGTGGTCGCCGCGATCATCGCCGCGATCGTCGCGGGCATCTTCGGCGCCATCGTCGGTTCGCCGACGCTGCGGGTCCGCGGTGACTACCTGGCGATCGTGACGCTGGCCTTCGGTGAGATCTTCAAGAAGTCCGCGCAGAACGACATCGGTGGCTTCACCGGCGGCGCCAACGCCATCCCCGGCGTGCCGCCGATCAACTGGTTCGGCCAGTCCTTCGACAAGCCGCTCACCATCGGCTCGTTGGAGCTGCCCTCCGGTGTCCTGTACTACGTGCTGATCATCGTGCTGGTAGCGCTGGTCATGGTCGTCTTCGCGAACCTCAAGAACTCGCGCATCGGCCGTGCCTGGATCGCGATCCGCGAGGACGAGGACGCGGCGCGGGCCATGGGCATCAAGACCGGGCAGGCGAAGATCCTCGCCTTCCTGATCGGTGCCACCCTGGCGGGCCTCGCGGGCGCGGTCTTCGCGCACAAGACGTCCACGGTTGCCTACGACAGCTTCCAGTTCATCGAGTCGGTGACGCTGCTCGCGGCGGTCATCCTGGGCGGCATGGGGTCCATCCCCGGCGCCGTCCTCGGTGCCGCGCTGCTGCTGGTGCTGCCGGAGAAGCTGCGTGAGTTCTCCGACTACCGCCTGATCCTGTTCGGCCTCGCGCTCGTGCTGATCATGCGCTTCCGGCCGCAGGGATTGGTGCCCGATAAGCACCGAAGGGCCGAGTTGGCGAATGAAGGGGCAGAAGGCGTGCCCATCGATGAACTCAACGTCCCCGACGACACTCCGGGCGGCGCGAAAGCGGAGGTGGCCCGATGACGGCTCCAGTGTTGTCCGCCACCGACGTCTCGATGATCTTCGGTGGTCTGACCGCCCTCAAGGACGTCAACATCGAGCTGCACGAGGGCCAGATCCTCGGGCTGATCGGTCCCAACGGCGCAGGCAAGACGACGTTCTTCAACTGCCTCACCGGTCTCTACACCCCCACCCGGGGCACGGTGAAGCTGCACGGGCGGACCCTGCCAAGCGACCCCGCCGCGGTGACGGTCGCCGGTGTGGCCCGCACGTTCCAGAACATCCGGCTGTTCCCCAGCATGACCGCGCTGGAGAACGTCCTGGTGGGACGGCACTCGCGGATGAAGCAGGGCCCGGTCGCGTCGCTGTTCCACGGTCCCGCCTTCAAGAAGGGCGAGGCCGCGGCCAAGGCGCGTGGGCTGGAGCTGCTCGACTTCGTCGGACTGTCCGGTTTGGACGACGAACTCGCCCGCAACCTGCCATACGGTGACCAGCGGCGGCTTGAGATCGCCCGCGCGCTGGCCACCGACCCGTCGGTGCTGCTGCTCGACGAGCCCACCGCCGGTATGAACCCGCAGGAGACCGAGGCCGCGCGCCAGCTCATCTTCGCGATCCGCGAACTGGGCATCGCCGTGGTGGTCATCGAGCACGACACGAAGTTCATCTTCTCGTTGTGCGACCACGTCTCGGTCCTCGTGCAGGGTCAGCTGCTGGTGGAGGGCCCGCCCGAGGTGGTCCGCGGCGACCCGCGGGTCATCGAGGCCTATCTGGGCAAGCCGCCGGAGGAGGTTCAGGCCGAAGTGCGCCAGTACGCGGAGGAATCCCCCGCGGAGCGGACACAGGTGATCGAGACCGTGTCCGAGCGCACCCAGGTCATGAAGCCGATCCGGGAAGAAGGAGGACAGCAGTGACCGCACTGCTCGAGGTCCGCAACCTCAGCGTCGCCTACGGCGCCATCGAAGCCGTCCGCGACGTCTCGTTCTCCGTCGAAGAGGGCCAGATCGTCAGCCTCATCGGCAGCAACGGCGCGGGCAAGACGACCACGCTGCGCACCATCTCCGGGCTGCTCCGGCCGAAGGCGGGCGACATCCTCTTCGAGGGCAAGTCGATCGCCAACGCCGCCGCGCACGAGATCCTGGAATCGGGCGTGTCGCACTGTCCGGAGGGCCGCAGGCTCTTCGGCCGGATGACGGTCGAGGAGAACCTGCAGCTCGGCGCCTACGTCCGCAAGGACAACGGGGTCGCGCAGGACATGGAGCGGGTCTACACCCTGTTCCCCGTCCTCGGCGAGCGGCGCAACCAGAAGGCCGGTCTGTTCTCCGGCGGCGAGCAGCAGATGCTCGCCATCGGCCGGGCGATGATGTCCAAGCCGCGCCTGCTCATGCTCGACGAGCCCTCCATGGGCCTGTCGCCGATCATGACCCAGCGCATCTTCGAGACCATCACCGAGCTCCAGTCGCAGGGCACGACGATCCTGCTGGTCGAGCAGAACGCACTGGCCGCGCTGGCCCTGTCCGACCGTGGGTATGTGGTCGACCTGGGCCGCACGACGCTGGAAGGCCCGGGTCACGACCTGCTGGCCGACTCCCGCGTCCGCGCTGCATACCTCGGCGAAGACTGAGGTTCTAGTTCGAGCGAAGGCCGCATCCCTCGGGGTGCGGCCTTCGCTTGTTTCGGAGGGCGAGATTGGTGCGCCAATCGGTCATTCACGCGGTGGCCGGGATCACGGGGGACATGCAGGACTCGTTGGTCGAGGCCCGTCTCGACCGCCGGCGCATTCTCGGCAAGCTCGCCGCCCCCACCTACACGGCCATCCTCGATGAGGCCGCGCTGCGCAGGCCGTTCGGTGGGACTGAGGTGATGGCCCAGCAGATCCACTGGCTCATCGACAGGCTCAGCAGCCGAACATCCACATCCGGGTGATTCCGTTCCGGCTCGGCGGGTACCGCAACCCAGGCTCGTTCGCGCTGCTGGGATTCCGCGATGCCCCGCCGGTCGTATACGTCGAACACGAAGGCGCATCAGGCTTCCTGGACGCGCCGAAGGACGCGTCGATGTTTCAGGAGCATGCCGTCAGACTGACTGAGTTCGCTCTGGGGTCAGCCGATTCGGTGAACTTCTTGACCAAGATGGCGTCCGACTACGAGTGGAGCTGAACGGCGTACGGGAGCGGTGACGGAAATTGTCGAGCGCTGATCATGGCCAGCCGGGCGCCGACGGGTTCGCCTTGGCCAGGATTCCCCGGCACTTCTCCGTCGCCTGCTCCCGTACCCACCCGTCCCGCAATGTTCCGGCGTCGCGCTGCTTGATCGCGTCGTCGGTCAGCACCTTGAACACCTCGTATTGGTCGCCCGTCAACCCCATCGCCTGGTACTCGTACGTGTCCGTCACGCCCGCGAGCTTCTGCCCGACCCAGTAGTCCAACTGGTTCGCGCACACCGTCAGCGGATCCGGCGGGGGAGTCTCCGTAGTCGTCGTCGGACCCGCCACCACAGTGGGGGAGCCGCACGCGGTTAGAACTAACAGCGCGGCGAGGGCGAGCCTTCTCATTTGTCGCCGGGGGCGCGGTCCAGCGCGACGCAGGTCAGCCTGGCCGTGCATGTCCGCTTGCCCGAGTTGTCCTCGGTGATCACGATCTCGAACGTCGACGTCGACCGCCCGACGTGCAGCGGCGTGCAGACCGCCGTCACGAGACCATCGCGGGCGGCGCGGTGGTGGGTGCACGACAGCTCTAGGCCGACGACAACCTTCCCCTCCGGCGCGTTCAGCGCGGCCGCCACCGAACCCAGCGTCTCGGCGAGCACCGCGTTCGCACCGCCGTGGAGCAGGCCGTACGGCTGGAGGTTGCCCTTCACCGGCATGGTCGCCACGAGCCTGCTCGGGTCCCACTCGGTGATGTCGATGCCGAGCTTGTCGGCCAGCAGCTGGTCGGCCACCTCGGGGCGCAGACCGGGAATCTTCGACGGATCGATGGTGCTCACGCTTCCTCCGATGGGTGACGCATGGGCCGACGGCCCCCACTCTGGCCAAGGCTGTCGGTGGTTGAGCCTAGACTCGCCGGGTGCCCGCGCAGACCGAAACCCGTACCAAGCCCATCTCTACCACCGACAGCCCTCGATTGCTTCTGATCGACGGTCACTCGATGGCCTACCGGGCGTTCTTCGCGCTGCCGAAGGAGAACTTCTCCACCGGCACCGGCCAGCACACCAACGCCGTCTACGGCTTCACCTCGATGCTGATCAACCTGCTGCGCGACGAAGCGCCGACGCACCTCGCGGTCTGCTTCGACGTCTCGCGCAAGACGTTCCGCAGCGAGACCTACGCCGAGTACAAGGCCAACCGCAGCGCCAGCCCGGACGAGTTCAAAGGCCAGGTCAGCCTCATCGAAGAGGTCCTGTCCGCGCTGAACATCCCGACGCTGTCCAAGGACAACTACGAGGCCGACGACCTCATCGCCACGCTCACCACGCAGGCCGTCGAGGATGGGTTCGCCGTGGCGATCTGTACCGGCGACCGCGACGCGTTGCAGCTGGTCAACGACCACGTCACCGTGCTCTACCCGGTGAAGGGCGTCTCCGAGCTGGCCCGGTTCACCCCGGACGCGGTCCTCGCCAAGTACGGCGTCACCCCGACCCAGTACCCCGACTTCGCCGCGCTGCGGGGCGACCCGAGCGACAACCTGCCCAAGGTCCCCGGCGTCGGCGAGAAGACGATCACCAAGTGGATCCAGCAGTTCGGCTCGCTCAACGAGCTGATCGACCGGGTCGACGAGGTCAAGGGCAAGATCGGCGACTCGCTGCGGGCGAACCTGTCCAGCGTCATGCTCAACCGCCAGCTCACCGAGTTGGTCCGCGACGTCGAGCTGGAGCTGGGCCCGGGCGACCTGACGGTCCGCCCCTGGGACCGCGATGCCGTCCACCGCCTGTTCGACGAGCTTGAGTTCCGCGTCCTGCGCGACCGCCTGTTCGCGACGCTGAGCAGCGCGGAGCCCGAGGCCGACGAGGGCTTCGAGGTCAGCGGCGGCGCCCTGGAGACCGGTGCGCTGCCCGCGTGGCTGGCCAAGCACGCGCCGAAGGGCACCCGGATCGGCCTGTCGTTCCGCGACGTGGCGACCGGGGTGTCCGGCCAGGCCGTCGAGCTGCGGTCGGTCGCGTTGTCCGACGCCGCCGGTCAGGGCGTCTATGTCGACGTCATGACCCTGGACGAGAACGACGAGCGCGCCTTCCGCGACTGGCTCGCCGACCCCGACGTCCCCAAGCTCGCCCACGACGTCAAACGCGCGTTGCACGCCATCCGCCACCGCGGCTGGACCCTTGAGGGCTTGGCGACCGACACCGCGCTCGCGGCCTATCTGGTCCGCCCAGGTCAGCGCACGTTCAGCCTCGACGACCTCGTCCTGCGCTACCTCAAGCGCGAACTCCGCGTCGAGGACGGCGACGGCGAGCAGCAGCTCTCTCTGCTGGACGACGAGGGCGACGACGAGCGCAAGCTCGCCGCGGGCGAGATCCTGCGCGCCCGCGCCATCGCCGAACTCGCCGACGCCCTCGACACCGCCC
Source organism: Actinokineospora sp. (assembly GCA_035540215.1). Lineage (GTDB taxonomy): Bacteria > Actinomycetota > Actinomycetes > Mycobacteriales > Pseudonocardiaceae > Actinokineospora. Next base: position 30,663 of record DATLIA010000011.1, read on the forward strand.
TGCGCGACGCGGGCCAGTACTCGCTGCTCGGCGAGATGGAACTGCCGCTGCTGCAGGTCCTCGCCGAGTTGGAGGCCGTCGGCATCGCTGTCGACACCGACAGGCTCAGCACGCTGGAGTCCCACTTCGCCGCCCGCGTCCGCGACGCGGAGAAGGCCGCTTTCAGCGTCATCGAAAAAGAGATCAACCTCGGTTCGCCCAAGCAGCTCCAGGTCGTGCTGTTCGAAGAGCTGGCGATGCCGAAGACCAAGAAGACCAAGACCGGCTACACGACCGACGCTGAGGCGCTGACCACGCTCTACGAGCAGACCCAGCACCCGTTCCTGGAACACCTGCTCGAACACCGCGACGCGATGCGGCTCAAGATCACTGTCGAGGGCCTGCTCAAGTCGGTGTCCGACGACGGCCGCATCCACACCACGTTCAACCAGACCATCGCGGCCACCGGCAGGCTCTCCTCGACCGAGCCGAACCTGCAGAACATCCCGATCCGCACCGAGGCGGGCCGCACCATCCGCGACGCCTTCATCGTCGGCCCGGACGCAGCGGAACTGCTCACCGCCGACTACAGCCAGATCGAGATGCGGATCATGGCCCACCTGTCCGGCGACGAGGCTCTGATCGAGGCTTTCCAGTCCGGCCACGACTTCCACGCCGCCACCGCCGCCCGCGTCTTCGGCGTCGAACCGGCCGAGGTCAGCAGCGAGCAGCGCGCCAAGATCAAGGCGATGAACTACGGCCTGGCGTACGGCTTGTCGGCGTACGGCCTGTCGCAGCAGCTCAGGATTTCCACCGAAGAGGCCCGCGGCCTGATGGACGAGTACTTCGCGGGCTTCGGCGGCGTCCGGGACTACCTGCAGGCGATCGTCGCCCAGGCCCGCAAGGACGGCTACACCGAGACCATCTTCGGCCGCCGCCGCTACCTGCCCGACCTGACCAGCGACAACCGCCAGCGCCGCGAGATGGCCGAACGCATGGCCCTCAACGCCCCCATCCAGGGCAGCGCCGCCGACATCATCAAGGTCGCGATGCTCGGCGTGCAGAAAGAACTGGCTGAGTCGGGCTTGAAGAGCAAGATGCTGCTGCAGGTCCACGACGAACTCGTCCTGGACGTCGCCAAGGGCGAGCGGGAACCGGTCGAGACCCTGGTCCGCACCCAGATGGGCGGCGCCTACCAACTGCGCGTCCCCCTAGACGTCTCAGTCGGCTTCGGCCGCTCCTGGAACGAGGCCGCCCACTGAGCCGAATGCCGCCACATCCGGTTCGATGACTCGCTAACGTGGTGATGTCCGTCGGGGTCGACACGTGGAGAGTGGTCGGTGCTGAAGTGTCAGTCCTAACTGGACAGTTCGGACGCGCGGTGGCCGTGATCGCGGTGGTGCTCGGAGTCGTGGGGTGTGGGGTCCGGCCGGTGGCGGGCACACCCATGCCCGCGCCCGCTCCGACGACGACCAGTGCGCCGACCTCGACCTCCGCATCCGCAAGCGAGTCGTCGTCCACCACGACCGAGACCCCGACCGAGAGTCCCAGCGAGAGTCCGACCACGAGTTCTCCTGTCGAGAGCCCTCCTGCCACGACATCGCCCGCGCCCGGAACCGGGCCAGAGGCTGTCGTCCAGGCGTATATCAACGCCATCAACGCGCGGGACTACCGCCGGGCCTGGGAACTGGGCGGCAAGAACCTGGGCAAACCCTACGAAGCGTTCGAGGCGGGATTCGCCACGACCGACCACGACGTTCTACGCATCCAGTCGGTGCAGGGCGGCACGGTGACAGTGGAACTGACCGCCGTGCAGACCGACGGCACCCAGCAGACCTACCGCGGCACCTACACCGTGTCCGGCGGCGCGATCACCAAGGCCGTCCTGCGCAAGGTCTAGTAGCGTGTCGCCGCCAATAGTTGATCATGGTGTGGTTGGGTTGGTACTGGCCTTTTCCTTCCCAGTCATGAGGTGTCGTGTACAGGTCGGGTGTGCCGTCGGTGGCGCTGGGTGCTGACGAGCGTGAGTGGTTGACC
>DATLIA010000012.1:0-10288 GCA_035540215.1 Actinokineospora sp.
GCGTCCAGCGCACCATCCGCAGGCGTTAGGCCATTTGTCGTACCCCTCTGCGACGATCGGCAGTGACGTGAGGAGGCAACATGATCGCCATGGCGGCGAAGAAGCAACAGCCAGTAGCGATGAGCGTGCCCACGCACTTGTTGACCATCGAGGAGTACCTGGCTCTCGGCGAGACCGAGAACGGGTACACCGAGCTACAAGAGGGCCGCATACTGATGTCCCCAAGCCCAACCGGCGAGCACATGGACGGCTCGGGCGAGCTGTACTTCCAGCTTCGCAATCAACTACCCAATGATCTTTGGGTCACTCAAGACCTCGATATCGACCTCGAACTTCGAGCGCCTGGCGAACCCGGGTACGTCCGCAGGCCGGACCTGATCATCTACCAGCGGGAGACCCGCGACCGGCAAAGACGCGAAGGCGGTCTGATCCGTGCCTCCGAGATCCTGGTCGTCGTCGAGATCATCTCGCCTGGCTCCGGCCGGACCGATCGGGTGATCAAGCATGCCGAGTACGCGGATTCAGGGATCCCGTTCTACTGGATCATCGATCTCGCCCAGCCCGTGTCGCTGCAGTCGTGCGAACTGACCAAGGGCACGTCCTACCGCAATCGGGACAAGGTGACAGGGAAGTTCGAGACCGAGGTCCCGTTCCCGTTCACGATCGACCTCGACACCCTCGTCATCTAATTCACGCGCCGACAAAGGCACCCGCGGGCTACGGTCCGCGGGTGTCTTTGGCTCTCGCCGCGCGGATCGCGCTTGGGCAGCTTGTCGGGCTGTCCAGGTCCAAGAAGGTCGTCCCAGCAGGCCCGTTCACCGGCCTCCTGACCGACGGCGGCCACCCGATGGCGTCCTACGCCGTCGCCACGAAGCCTGGAGAGCTCGTCACCGACCTCGGCCACAGCCTCGACGTCCTCCGCGCGGCCTTCCCGCCCGGCGCGCTGCGGTTCGAGTTGGTTGAGCAGGCCTGTCCCGGTGCCGCGGAGCTCCTCATCGCCGCAGGCCTGACCGTCACCGCCCGGATGCCGCTCATGGCCCTGACCCCCGAGAACGCCCTGATCCCCGACGCCCGCGCCGGGGTCGAGGTCTCCGTCGCGACCACGGCGGCCGAAGCGGCCGCGGGGCACGCTGTCGCCCATCACGCGTTCGGGATGTCCGGTGAGCCGGAGCCGCACGACGACGAGCCCGGTCCGGCCGTGGACGGCGGCTCGGTGGTCGCCCGCGTCGACGGTGCCGTCGCGGCCGTCGCCTCCTGGACCCAGGTCGCCGACGGGGTCACCGAGATCGTGGGCATCGCGACGGCCGCCGAACACCGCCGCAAGGGCCTGGCCACCCTCGTCACCGCGCACGCCGTCAAAGCGGCCCAGGACGCGGGCGCGACCCTCACCTGGCTGACTCCCGGCGACGACGGCGCCGAGCAGGTCTACGCGAACGTCGGCTTCACCAAGGTCGCCGACGCCATCCACTTCGCGGAGGCGGACGCCTAACGCGTCCGAAGCACGATCGTGCCGACGAGCCGGTCGTGCAGGCCGCGGCCGTTCTTGTCGTTGATGGCTGCGGGCAGGATCACACCCGTCATCAGGGTCCGGGGGATCCCACGCAGCGGGCCGACCAGCGCCGCCCCGTCCATCCGCACCACCCGCATGCCCAGCAGCGCCTTGCCGACGGTGAACCCGGCCAGCGAGACCCCGACCGCGGTGATCACGATCCACACACCGAAGGCGATCAGGTTGTAGGTGTTCATCGACGCCGGGTCGCCGAAGTCGGGACGCCGGAAAACCGACGTGACCAGCGAGGCCAGCACGATGTCGATCAGGAATCCGGCGAACCGCAGACCGGGCGATGCCACCGAGCCCGGCCCGCTCTCCGGCAGGCCGAGCCGCTCACCGCGGTAGCGCGCGGGCCCGTCCATCGCCTCGATCGCCGCACCCGGGCCGGACAACCACGAACCAGTCCATCTGCTCACCCCTCCAGCGTAGGACGAAGTGCCATCCGTGCCCGCTGGTGGCATCCTTCGAGGCGAAATAGGCCGTCGTTAACACTGGCGAAACACGCGGGTGACGGTCGGGCAACACCACCCTCTTAGCGTCATCACGCAGAGCGGGCACGGCGCTGCGGCCGTGATCGCCGGCAGACACGGCTGCCCGCTCGCGCGGTGTTAGCCGGTCCGGAGCCGGCGGAGTAGACGAAGGAGTCAACCAGCGTGTTCAACTCTCCCGACGAGGTCCTGCGGTTCATCGCAGATGAAGACGTGAAGTTCGTCGATGTCCGGTTCTGCGACCTCCCGGGCGTCATGCAGCACTTCACGCTTCCGGCCGCGGCGTTCGACATGGATGCCTTCACCGAGGGCCTTGCCTTCGACGGCTCTTCCGTGCGCGGCTTCCAGTCGATCCACGAGTCGGACATGCTCCTGCTGCCCGACCCCTACACGGCCCGCCTGGACCCGTTCCGCACCGAGAAGACCCTGATCATCAACTTCTTCGTGCACGACCCGTTCACCAAGGAGGCGTACACCCGCGACCCGCGCAACATCGCGCGCAAGGCGGAGCAGTACATCGCCGAGTCGGGCATCGCCGACACCTGCTTCTTCGGTCCCGAGGCCGAGTTCTACATCTTCGACTCGATCCGCTTCGACTACACCGAGAACGGCTCGTTCCACGAGATCGACTCGGTCGAGGGCTGGTGGAACACCGGCGCCGAAGAGGGCGGCAACAACAAGGGCTACAAGACCCGCTTCAAGGGTGGCTACTTCCCGGTTCCCCCGGTCGACCACTTCGCCGACCTGCGTGACCAGATGGTCCTCAACATGCAGGCGTCCGGCTTCACCGTGGAGCGCGCGCACCACGAGGTCGGCACCGGCGGCCAGACCGAGATCAACTACCGGTTCAACACGCTGCTGCACGCCGCCGACGACCTGCAGCTCTTCAAGTACCTGATCAAGAACACCGCGTGGGCCGCCGACAAGTCCGCCACCTTCATGCCGAAGCCCCTCTTCGGTGACAACGGCTCCGGCATGCACTGCCACCAGTCGCTGTGGAAGGACGGCGAGCCGCTGTTCCACGACGAGTCCGGCTACGCGGGCCTGTCCGACACCGCCCGCCACTACATCGGCGGCCTGCTCGCGCACGCCCCGTCGCTGCTGGCCTTCACCAACCCGACGGTGAACTCCTACCACCGCCTGGTGCCGGGCTACGAGGCGCCGGTCAGCCTGGTGTACTCGCAGCGCAACCGCTCCGCGTGTGTCCGTATCCCGATCACGGGCAACAACGCCAAGGCCAAGCGCGTCGAGTTCCGCTGCCCCGACTCCTCCGGCAACCCGTACCTGGCCTTCGCGGCCATGGTCATGGCGGGCCTGGACGGCGTGAAGAACAAGATCGAGCCCCCGGCCCCGATCGACAAGGACCTCTACGAGCTTCCCCCCGAGGAGGCCAAGTCGGTCCAGCAGGTGCCCGCGTCGCTCGACCAGGTGCTCGACGCCCTCGAGGCCGACCACGACTACCTGCTCGAGGGTGGCGTGTTCACCCCGGACGTGATCGAGACCTGGATCGCGTTCAAGCGTGAGCACGAGATCGACCCGCTGCGGCTGCGCCCGCACCCGTACGAGTTCGGCATGTACTACGACGTCTGATCTTTGATTCGTCCCTGAGCACGGGGCGGTGGTCGTGGGGAAAACCCCGGCCGCCGCCCCGTTTTCTTGTCGTCGGCACCACCCGAACGGGTGGAAGATTGGTGTTGACCTGGGATGTCGTCCCGGTCACACGAGTGTTTCCCGAATCGAGATGTCGTGCGGGATTCCCTTGCGCTCGGCCTAGGCCGTACGCTCCCGCGCAATAACGTCCGTTCGGCTCTCGACCGGGCGCACTCCATCGCTATCGACGAGGAATCGCCATGTTCGCTCCCCTTGATCCCGCCCGCGTCGACCGCCTGAAGGCGGCCTACTCGGTGCGAAATCTCGATCGCGACGCGCCGTTGACCCTCGTTCATCACAGCGATCACCAGCCGAATCATGGTGATCTCGTGATAGCCGAGGTCACCAAGCTGGGTTACCACCAGCTGCTTGAGCTGACCGACGGCCGCAAAGCCCGCCTCTACGTCGGCGACGAGATCCTCGTCGCGTACGGGGCCCGCTACGCGCCCGACCACTTCGAAGCCGAACTCCCCGACGACCTGGGCGCCTGCGACCTGGTCGCGGCCGGTGGCGTACTCGGCAAGGTCCGCAGCCGCAACGCCGCGGTCAGCGCGCCGACGAAGGTCCGCCCGCTCGGCCTGGTCGCCGACGCGAACGGCCGAGTGCTCAACGTGTCCGATCTCGGTCTGGGCGCCCCGCCCCTGACCGCGCTGCGCAAGCCGCCGACCTTCATCGTCGTCGGCACGTCGATGAACTCGGGCAAGACGACGACCGTGGCCTCGCTGGTGCACGGCCTGTCCCGCTCCGGCCTGCGGGTCGGCGCGGCCAAGGTCACCGGCACCGCCGCGGGCGGCGACCCGTGGCTGTTCCGCGACTCGGGCGCCGTGGTCGCACTCGACTTCACCGACGCGGGCATGGCCACCACGTTCCGCATCCCCATGGAACGCCTCGTGGCCAGTTCGCTGCTGCTGCACGGCCACCTGATGGCCCGCGGCGTCGACGCGATCGTCCTGGAGATCGCCGACGGCCTGCTGCAGCCCGAGACCGCGCAACTGCTCGACCGCCCCGAGATCCGCCGAATCACCGACGGCGTCCTCTTCGCCGCCGCCGACTCGTCCGGAGCCCTCTACGGCGTCCAGCGACTGCGCGCGGCCAACCACCCGGTACTCGCGGTCAGCGGCCTGCTCACCGTCTCACCGCTGGCGGTCCGTGAGGCCCAGGCCGGACTCGACGTCCCGGTCTACGGCCCCGACGACCTGCAGTCCCCCGCCCTGGCGGGCGAACTGCTCCGCCGCGCCGCCGCCGAGGCGGTCGTGGAACACGAGGTCGGCGAAGTAATGGCGTAGTGACGTTGAGGGGTGCGGACGTCCGCACCCCTCTCGTCGCCCGTCATACGGAACCCAACACCGCCGCGTCGAACCCGAATGACTCCAGCGCCGCCCTCGGGTCGACGACCAGCTTGCGGGCTTTGAGGTCCATGACCCCGACGACGCAGGTGATCTCGGCGGCGACGGTCCCGTCGAGCTTGGTGATCAGCGAGTCGGCACTGAAGGTCTTCCCGGTGCCGAACTTGACCACGCAACCGACGTCGACCTGCTCCCCTGCCCGCACCTCACGCCGGAAGTTGATCGTTGAGGACAGCAGCACAGGCGCGGTCCCAGCCGTGATGAGCGCGTCCCACCGAGCCCCCGCCGCCGCGAAGCCCTCGACCCGGGCTATCTCGCCGTACTGGTGATAGACGGCGTGGTTGAGATGTCCGAGAGTGTCGAGTTCGTAGGACCGCACGGGGATGCGAATGCTCCAAGCCATGTTCCCGACCCTAAGTCGCATACCCGGAGAATCCGGACTTGTCGTGACCAATGCCTCAGTCGTCGTAGAAGAGGTGTTCGATCACGACGCGGGCGCGGCGAGTGGTGCGGCGGTAGGCGTCGACGAAGGCGCCGGTGTCGGGGTCGTTGGTGTGACCGAGCGCCATGGTGACCGCCGTCAGGTCGCGGCCCATCGTCGGGACCTGGTCGGTCTGCTTCCCGCGGACCAGCGTGACCGCGTTGCGGACCCGGGTCGCCAATAGCCACGCCTCGCGCAGTGACGCCGCGTCGGCCTGGGTGATGAGGCCCGCTCCCTCCGCCGCCGCCAGGCCGTCCATGGTGGATGGCGTGCGCAGCGCTGGGAGTTCGTGCGCGTGCCGCAGCTGGATCAGCTGCAGGGTCCACTCGACATCCGCGAGGCCACCCCTGCCGAGTTTGGTGTGGGTGGTCGGGTCGGCCCCTCGGGGGAGACGTTCGGTGTCGACGCGCGCCTTGATGCGGCGGATCTCCCGGACCTGGGCCGCGTCGAGGCCGCCGACCGGGTAGCGGATGGGATCGATCATCTCGATGAAGCGGGCGCCCAGGTCGTCGTCGCCCGCCACCGGGCGGGCACGCAGCAGAGCCTGGGACTCCCAGACCTCGCTCCACTGCGCGTAGTACGCGCGGTAGGACTCCAGGGTGCGGACGATCGGGCCCTGGCGACCCTCCGGACGCAGGTCGACGTCGACCTGGAGGGGCGGATCCTGGCTTGGCGAGCCGAGCAGCTTCCGGACGCTCTGCGCGACACGGCTGGCGTACTTCACCGCGTCGCCGTCGGGGACGCCCGGCGCTGGTTCGCAGACGAACATCACGTCCGCGTCGGAGCCGTAGCCGAGTTCCGCGCCGCCGAGACGGCCCATGCCGATGACGGCGATGGTGGCCAGGTGACCACCCGCCGAGGCGGCCTCGGCTCGGTCGACGGCGGCCAAGGTCGACTGCAGGACGGCGCTCCACACGCTCGACAGGGCTTCGCAGACCGCCATGACGTCGACGAAACCCAGGAGGTCGGCGCACGCGACCCGCAGGACCTCGTGCCTGCGCAGCGACCGGGCCGCCGCGACCGCGTTGCCCAGGTAGCTGTGCCGGTTGACGGCGTTGCGCAGCGACGTGGCGACCTCAGCCGGGTCGCGGTCACTCAGCGCCTTGGGGTCGGCCAGCAGCCGCAGGACCTCGGGGGCGCGCACGATCAGGTCCGGGACCAGCTTCGATGTGCCGAGCAGCCGGGCCAGCCGCTCGGCGACCGCGCCCTCGTCACGCAGAACGCGCAGGTACCACGGGGTGGCGGCCAACGCCTCGGAAACCCTGCGGTAGGCCAGCAGTCCGCCGTCGGGGTCGGCGGTGCCGCCGAGCAGGTCGAGCAGGACCGGCAGCAGAGCGGTCTGGATCGCCGCGCGCCTGGACACGCCCGCGGTCAGGGCCTTGATGTGTTGCAGCGCGCCTTCCGGCGACGTGTAGCCGAGCGCCGCGAGTCGTGCTTGGGCCTGTTTCTCGTTGAGCCGCAACGCATCCGTGGGCACCCGGGACACTGCTTCGAGCAGCGGACGGTAGAACAGCTTCTCGTGCAGGCGTCGGATCTTGTTGCCCTGCGCGCGAAACTCGGCGACGAGCACCTGCGCGGCGGAGCGGCCACGGTCGGGCCCGATCCCGGCGGCCCGCGCCAGCCAGCGCAGTTCGACGGTGTCGGTGTCAGCCGGGAACAGGTGGGTCCGACGCAGCTTCTGCAGCTGGAGCCGGTGCTCCAGGATCCGCAAAAACCTATATGAGTCACCAAGTTCCATCGCGTCGGACCGGCCGACGAAGCCGCCGGCGCCGAGCGCCGCCAGTGCGTCCACAGTGGATCCGAGTCGGAGTTTCTCATCGGTGCGCCCGTGCACGAGCTGCAGCAGCTGCACCGCGAACTCGACGTCGCGCAGCCCGCCGCGGCCGAGTTTGAGTTCCCGCTCGGCCAGCTGCGACGGCACGTGGTCCTCGACCCGGCGTCGCATCGCCTGCACGTCGGCGACGAAGTTGTCGCGGTCGGCGGCGGTCCACACCATCGGCCGGACCACGTCGAGATACGCGCGGCCCAGGTCGGCGTCGCCCGCGATGGGCCTGGCCTTGAGCAGCGCCTGGAACTCCCAGGTCCGGGCCCAGCGCTTGTAGTAGGACTCGTGGCCGTCGAGCGTGCGGACCAGCGCCCCAGCCTTGCCCTCCGGCCGCAGCGCCGCGTCGACCTCGAAACACGCCTCCGTCGCGACCCGCATCATGGCGCTGGCCACCCGCGTGGCCAGGCCGATGTCGTCCTCGCCGACGAACACGACGTCCACATCGCTGACGTAGTTCAGCTCGTGCCCGCCGCACTTGCCCATGGCGATCACCGCGAGCCGCGCGCCCGCCTGCGCCTCCGCCCCGCCGTTCTGCGCCCAGCCGACCGCGAGCGCCGCACGCAGCGCCGCCTCGGCGAGGTCGCTCAGCCTGCCCGCGACCTCCTCATACGTCGGCTCCGCCAAGCCGGGCTCGACAAGATGCCCGAGGTCGTCGGCGGCGAGGTCGAGCACCAGGCCCCGGTAGGCGAATTTGAGCGCCCGCACCGCCTCCGCGCCCGTGAGCCGCGCGACCGGCCCCTGCGTGCCACCGCGGTCGTCGGCGTCGACAGCGGCCAACAGGGACGCGGTGTATCCGTCCGCGGCGACGCTCTCGGCACCCAACCGCACCCACTCCCCCGGCCGCACGGCCAGGAAGTCGGCCAACGCGGTCGACGAGCCGAGCACCGCGAGCAGACGCCCCCGGAGCCTGCGGTCCTCGACCAGCGCCGCCCGCAACTCAGGCCAGCCACGGGGATCGTGCGTGCGCATCCGGTCCAGGCCGCGGAGCGCGAGATCCGGGTCGGGGCTGCGGGACAGCGCGGTGAGGATGACCTCGTGCTCGGTGACCGGGCCCGCGTCCGTCCACAGCCCGGCGGCACGCAGGTCCTCCTCCGCCCGGCTCTCGGTCAGGCCGAAGCGGGCGGCGGACGAGATGGAACGGGCGGGATCGGCCATGGTCAGATCATCGGGAGCTGCGGCCGGACCGGCTCGACCGGCGCGACCTCGCCGCGCACCAGCTTGACGAACCGCTCGGTGAACGGCCGCCAGATCTCCTCGACGTCGGCGTGCAGCTCGTCCAGCCGTTCCCGGGTCAGGTCACCGGGGCGCGCGTACCCGGCGGCGTCCTCGTCAGACTCAGCCCAGCCGAGGACTGTGTCGGTGGTGGTCTCGATGTGGAACTGCAGGCCGTACCCGGTACGGCCGACCCGGAACGCCTGGTTCGGGTAGCGGGTGGACGACGCCAGCAGGTCCGCGCCGACTGGGAGCCGGACGACAGCGTCGTGGTGGAACTGCACGACGTCCGGCATGAGCGGCATGTCGGCGAACAGCGGGTCGGTCCAGCCGACATCGCGCTTCGCGATGAGCCCGGGCCCGACCTCCGGCCCATCCGGCCCGACCTCGACCTGGCCGCCGAGCGCGACCGCGAGCAGCTGCGCGCCGAGGCAGATGGCCAGCAGCGGGACCTGCTTGGTCACGCACGACGCGAGCAGCTGCCGGACGTCGACCAGCCACGGGTGCTCGATGACGTCGTTGGCGCCCATGGGCCCGCCGAGGCACACCACCGCCGCGTAGCCGTCGAGGCTCTCCAACGGCTCGCGGTACGGACGGGCGATGTGCAGGTCGGCGCCCGCGTCGGCCAGCCATTCGGCCAGCCGCGCGGGCGGATCCATCTCGGCGAGCTGCAGGACCAGGATGCGCGTCACGGTTCGAGAGTATTCCGTTCCACGAACAGGTATTCCACGGCATCGGTCACGACCTGGAACCCGATCCCCTGATAGGCCGCGTTCGACGCCGGGTTGTCGGTGTCGGCGAACAACAGGACGTGCTCGGCACCCCGTTCCCTGGCGACCCGGGCGACCTGCGCGGTGACGGCCTTCGCGTACCCACGGCCGCGCGCCTCTGGCGCGGTGTAGACCGGTCCGATCCTCGACATCCCCGCGATGGCGGGTGTGGCCATAGCGAAGGCGACCGGCTCTCCGTTGTCGAACCACAATCCGATCGCACGGTCGAAGTCCAGCGCCCGGCGCGCGTTCTCATCGCCCGTGCCGGACACTGCGAAATGGTCGAGTTCGGCGTTGAACTCATCCCACCAACGCGCGACCAACGGAATGTCGGCCTCCGTCGCGAGCCGAAACTGTCCGGTGACGGCTGGGACAGTCAACTCACTGAGCGCGTAGAGCCGGGTCGGAACCGTGCCCGAAATCGACTGTCCGGACTTGGCGAGGAATGCCTCGGTGAAATGGTCTGCGAGATCTCGTGGGCCGGTCACCCCGACGAGGTCCCCCAGCACGTCGATGACGTGTGGGTGAGTCTCTTTCGGCAACGCCGAGATGATCAGCGGCCTGGGCGGCGTCTGGATCGCCGCGCCGACAAGGACATCGTTGTCGTGGACAGTGAGCAGCAGCGGAGGCTCGTCGTCTTCCATCGGGCCAAGATCGAGGCGCTGACGCAGCACGGTGATCGCGATGGTGTTGCCGACCGGGTCCAGTTGCAGCCAGTCCCCCGCGGTCCGCCAGAAGTCAGCAGGATCGTCGTAAGTGGTGACGTTCATGACTCATGGTCGCCCAACTCGGCAGACGATGCGACCGAATATCGTTCAACGCAAAATGCCCCCTCCGTCTTCCGAAGAAGACAGAGGGGGCATTCGCAACTTTAGTCCGGCGGCGTCCTACTCTCCCACACCCTCACGAGTGCAGTACCATCGGCGCTGGCAGGCTTAGCTTCCGGGTTCGGGATGGGACCGGG
>DATLIA010000013.1:0-22069 GCA_035540215.1 Actinokineospora sp.
GTCGTAGACCCGTTGCAGCGTCGGCTCGGTCACCGCACGGGCGCGCTCGGCACCGGCGGCCAGGATCGCGTCCAGCTGCGCCGTGTCGTCGAGGTAGCCCAGCGTCTTCTCCCGGAACGGGGTGACGAACTCGACCACGACCTCGGCCAGGTCCTTCTTGAAGTCGCCGTACCCGCGGCCGGCGTACTCGTCCTCGAGCTCGCTGATCTTGCGGCCGGTCAGGGCCGAGTAGATGGTCAGCAGGTTGGCCATGCCGGCCTTGTTCTCCGGGTCGAACACGACGTCGCGGCCGGAGTCGGTGACGGCGGACCGGATCTTCTTCGCGCTCACCTTCGGGTCGTCGAGCAGGTCGATGATGCCCGCCGGGGTGGAGGCCGACTTGCTCATCTTCGCCCCGGGCTCCTGCAGGTCGAAGATCTTGGCCGTGTCCTTGAGGATGTAGGGCTCCGGCGGCGTGAACGTCTTGCCGAAACGCGAGTTGAACCGCTGCGCGAGGTCGCGGGTCAGCTCGAGGTGCTGGCGCTGGTCCTCGCCCACCGGGACGTACTGCGGCCGGTAGACCAGGATGTCGGCGGCCTGCAGGATCGGGTAGGTGAACAGGCCGACGCTGACCCGGTCGGCGGTCTGCTTGGCCGACTTGTCCTTGAACTGGGTCATCCGGCCCGCCTCGCCGAACCCGGTGAGGCACTGCATCACCCAGCTGAGCTCCGCGTGCTCGGGCACCTGGCTCTGCACGAACACCGTGGTGCGATCCGGGTCGAGCCCCAGGGCCAGCAGCTGGGCGACGGAGACCCGGGTGCGCTTGCGCAGCAGCTTGGGCTCGTGCTCGACGGTGATGGCGTGCAGGTCGGCGATGAAGTAGAACGCGTCGTGCGTCTCCTGCAGCGCCACCCACTGGCGCACCGCGCCGAGGTAGTTGCCGAGGTGGAACGAGTCCGCCGTCGGCTGGATGCCCGACAGCACACGCGGCTTGGGCGCTGGGGCGGTGCTCTGCTCAGTCGACACGCCGTAATTGTCCCAGTCCTATCCGGGCAGTTGGGGGTCGGGTGACATTTCAGTCAGCACGCCGCAATCGTCCAAGTCCTATCTGGGCAGTTGGGGGTCGGTCGACGTTCTGCGCCGTTCGGTGGATTGCCCATAGGGTGCGGTGATGACAGGTTCTGCGGAACCGGGCGGCCATAAAGCCTGATCGGCTCGTCGCCCGCTCGCAACAGTCACCTCTGGAGGTTCATCCGTGTTCAGTCGATCCCGGCTCCGCGTCCTCGGCGGAGCGGTGGTGATCGCCGCCATCACCGGACTCGCGGCCGCGACGCTTCAGCCCGCCACCGCGGCCCCGATCGCGGCCGACGGCCCCGTCGCCCACTTCGTCGTCCTCGGCCCGCAGGGCCACGGCTTCGAGAAGGCCGAGGCCGCGGTCACCGCGTCCGGCGGCACCATCGTCAAGAGCTGGCCGCAGATCGGTGTGGTCGTCGCGTCGTCGGCCAACCCCGAGTTCGCCAAGGTCGTGCGCGCCAAGCCCGGCGTGACCGGCGCGGGCGCCACCCAGAACCTGGCCGAGCTGGCCGCGCCGCCCGCCGCCGCGAGCCTGTCGGCCCAGTCGGCCGACGCCGCCCAGTCCCGCTCGACGTCCACCCAGCGCGCGCTGGAGGACACCGAGCAGGTCGTCGACAGCGCGCAGGGTTCCCTCGCCGCCGCCGAGCCGCTGGAAGCCAACCAGTGGGACCTGCGGATGATCAAGGCCGACCAGGCCCACGCGATCAACACGGGCTCGAACGTCCTCGTCGGCGTGCTCGACTCCGGCATCGAGGCCTCCCACCCGGACCTCGCGGCCAACGTCGACGCGTCGAAGTCGGTCGGCTGCACCAACGCGGGCGTGCCGGACACCTCGCCCGCCGCGTGGGCCCCGACCACCAGTGACCACGGCACCCACGTCGCGGGCACCATCGGCGCCGCGCGCAACGGCGTCGGCATCGCGGGCATCGCGCCCGACGTGAAGCTGGCCTCGATCAAGGTCGTCAACGACGACGGCTACATCTACCCCGAGTACGCGATCTGCGGGTTCATCTGGGCCGCCGAGCACGGCGTCCAGGTCACCAACAGCTCGTACTTCATCGACCCGTGGTACCTGTGGTGCAAGGACGACGCCGACCAGAAGGCCGTCGCCGAGGCCGTCAACCGGGCCATCCAGTACGCCAACCGCAACGACGTGGTCAACGTCGCCGCGCTCGGCAACAGCAACTGGGACCTCTCGCACGACATCGTCGACTCGGGCAGCCCGAACAACGGGACCCCGGTCGAGCGGCACACCGGCGAGACCTGCACCAAGATGCCCGCCGAGGTGCACGGCGTCGTCGGCGTGTCGTCGGTCGGCGTCAAGGGCCTGAAGTCGTACTTCTCCAACTACGGCCTCACCGAGACCGAGGTGGCCGCCCCGGGTGGCGACCGCATGCAGGTCCCGGGCACCCCGGACGCCAACGGCCGCATCCTGTCGACCGTGGTGAACGGCAAGTGGGGCTACAAGCAGGGCACCTCGATGGCCTCCCCGCACGCCGCGGGCGTCGTCGCGCTGATCCGCTCGGCGCACCCGGACTGGAAGTTCCAGCGCGTCATCAGCAACCTCAAGCAGGAAGCCGACCGCCAGGCGTGCCCCGCGGGCACCTACGACCCGGACGGCACCGGCGCGTGGACCGCGGTCTGTGAAGGCGGCGACACCGGTCGCGGCTTCTACGGCGCGGGCCTGATCGACGCTCTCGACGCGGTCAAGTAAGACCTATCGGGAAAGAGAGCGGGCCCCGCGGGAGATTCTCCCGCGGGGCCCGCTGCCGTACTGAGTCTTTAGTCCTGGCTGACCGTGGCGCGCGCCGACAGCGGCGACGCGGCCTGCCGCGGGCCGGGGAGAGGAACGGCGTTCGCGACCGGCTTGGCGACCTTGCGCCTGCGGATGAGGCCCACGATCAGCCCGCCGATCCCCAGCACTACAGCGACGATCCCGACCGGGTCGGTCAGACCGACGCTGCCCTCTGTCATCGTCCCCGCGGCGGCCGACTGGGCCGACCACACCACCTGCACACCCGCGACCGCGCCGATCACCGCGACCCGCCGCGCGTGACTGCGCAGAGTCTCCGCATTCACGAACTGACACCGCCTGACACCGTTGTACCGTCCCTCGATTGGACTAAGCACACTGCGTGGACCATGAAAAAGCTACCGAGTGTGTCAACCCTGCGTCCCCAAAACCGCACTATCGGTTGTCGGAGGCGAGCGTAGCCCTCAACGGATCGACCACTGGCAGTGGGTAGTCGATCACTGATCTGACCAGGAACGACGCCGAGCGGCCCCGGCAGGCGACCGGGACCGCTCGGAAGCGGACGACTCAGGCGAAGAACGCGTCGTCGCCCGCGAGGTCGGCGTGCATCTCCACCAGGTCGGTGGCGCGGCCGTCGACGAAGGTGAACACGATCGAGCCGCGGCTGACCCGGGTGACGCCGTTGCGGGACGCGGTGATCTGGTGGACGGCGGTGACATGGTCCTTGCCGTCGCTGTGGGTCTCGAGCAGGTCGGCGCGGAAGCTGCCCTCGGTGAGTTCGCCGATCTTGCCGTAGTAGCCGAGCACGGCCTCGACGCCCTGGTAGTCACCCGCGATCTGGCTCTTGCCGGGAACATGCTGCACACAGTCCGGCGCGAGCACCGCCATCAGCCCGGGAATGTCCTGGTCATTGAACGCGGCGTACCCCGCGCGCACCGCGGCCACATTGGCGTCGGCATAAGGCGCCACCCGCTTCGCCGCCCCTACGGCATAAGCCGTCGCGTCGGGCGAGGTGTCGAGGATGGTGCACGTCTTGTCGCCGACCACCCACGCGTCGTGCCCGGCCGGGATGTCGACGATCTCGCCCGCGTGGATCTCGGTCTCGGTGCCGTCGGAGAGCCGGATGCCCATCGCCCCGGACATCACGTAGCCGAGGTGGTGGACCTGACAGGAGTCCGTGCCCGCCAACGGCTTGACGTCCTCCGACCACCGCCAGCCCGGCTCGAAGGAGCCCATGCCCAACGTCATCCCGCCCGCGCTGCCCAGCGTCAGCCGACCGTGGGCGTGGAACGGCCGGACTTCGCCATCCTGTTCCAGATTGCTGATCTTCACTTCTGCCATGGCAAGCCTCCAACGGATACCAGCCGGGGCGCGCGCCATCCGACTGCCGAGGCACGGCGGGACCCGTCCCCACCGCCACCAGCCACACTGCGCCTGGCGGGGCGCGCGCAGTAGGACCGAAGTACCCCGAATGGCCTATTCGGGGGTGGGCCGATCGGCGCACGATCCGACCAGGACTGTGCAAGTTGGCAGGCCAAATCTCAGCCGTGGCAACGAGCCAATTTGCGGCGGCGGGGTCCGACCAAACCGACGTATTCGCCGCCGCCAATCCGACTCCGACGCCGCGCACGGCCAGCGCAAGGGGCATCGCGGCTCAATCAGCTCAACGGCGCATGACATGTTCTGCGGCTACGACCGCGCATCAGGCGGCATATAACCGTTCCCTGGTGTCCATCACGCGACGACGAAAATACGGGTTGTGGATGCTCGTGCCGCTCACGAGATCGACTGGGCGATCGAAGATCCGCTCCAGCCCTTCCTTAAGCGCGAAGTAACTGTCGAAGTGATCGAAACCTGGTCGTTCGTCGAACTCCACGAGGACATCGACGTCACTGGAAGCAGGGTTGAACGAGTCACCGACCGCGGACCCGAACAGGTCAAGTCGACGAACGCCAAGCGCCCTGCACAATGTCTCAACCTCGGGCAACTTGGCAACGATGGCTTCGTGCATCGACTTCACCTCCCAGCCGACATTGGGCCCGAAGTCAGGCCAACGGCCAGTCATAGGTGACCGTCACCGGTGCGTGGTCCGACCACCGCTCGGCATACGTCGCCGCCCGCTCCACCACCGCCGACACCGCCCGCGACGCCAGCCCGGGCGTGGCGACCTGGTAGTCGATC
Organism: Actinokineospora sp.; assembly: GCA_035540215.1. Lineage (GTDB taxonomy): Bacteria > Actinomycetota > Actinomycetes > Mycobacteriales > Pseudonocardiaceae > Actinokineospora. The sequence continues at coordinate 4,988 of DATLIA010000013.1, forward strand.
CGCCAGCCCGAGTCGTTGTCGAAGGCCTTGCCCCGATACGACCACCAGCTGTACGGCCCCGGCCCCTCCGGCTCCAGCTGCCGCTGCACGTCCCGGTACTCGGTGAACACGTCACCCATCCAGGCCCGCTCACTCGGCGTGAAGCCCGAGTTCTTCCGGTTCGTCTTCCACGCCTTCAGGTCGATCTCCTGGTGCGCGATGTTCCAGTCGCCGCACACCACGACCTCGCAGCCGCTCGCCGCCGCCTTCTCGCGCAGTTCGGTGAGGTAGGGCCGGAAGGTGGCCATGAAGCGTTCCTTCTGGTCCTGCCGCAGCGTCCCGACGTCGCCGCTGGGGAGGTACAGGCTGCCGACCACCAGGCCGGGGAACCACGCCTCGGCGTAGCGGCCGCTGGCTTCGAACTCCAGGGTGCCGTGGCCGACGCGGACACTCGTCGGCTCCTGACGCGCGTAGATAGCGACGCCGTTGCGGCCCTTGAGGATCGTCGAGTCGGCGTGCACCGTGTGCCAGCCGGGCGGCGCGGCGAGTTCGGCGGGCAGATCGTCGAGCGTCGCGCGGACCTCTTGGAGGCAGACCACGTCCGCGGAGGTGGCGTCGAGCCACTCGACGAAGCCCTTCTTGGCCGCGGCGCGCAGGCCGTTGACGTTGATCGTGGAAACCGTCAGCACCCGCACACCCTACGGGGATCAGCAGGTGCGGCCCGGCAGCGCCTGCAGGAAGTCGGCCGACACCCAGCGGTCGGCGCCGATCTTGCGGAAACCGTTCTGCACCGTGGTCTCGGCGTCGGTCTCGGCGCCGTGCTTGAACTTGCCGACGATGCCCGCGTGGATGTCGGGGGCGGAGCGCACGTTCAGCACGTCGGCGGTCACCGACATCCGGCATTTCGCGGCGCCGCTGGTCGGGGAACTGCCGTTGGCGTCGGGACTGCCGACCGAGTACATGTACGCCACGGCAACGAGGGCACCACCGATGAGCACGGTCTTGGGCACCAGCAGCACTTCGCACGCTCCTTGTCGAGGTACTCCTGTGTCAACGGTCCCGCACCGGATGGGCACGGCGCCAGTGATGAACCGGGAAACACCCATCGGAGCCATCGGCGGCGACGCTGCGTGACGCGGACAGCGAAAAGCCCCCCGCCATGACGGCGAGGGGCTTCCCGGACGAGTGTCAGCCAGCCATCTTCTTCTGGAGGTTCTCGTCGAGCGTGCCGAGGAAGTCCTCGGTGGTCTGCCATTCCTGGTCCGGGCCCACCAGCGCGGCCAGGTCCTTGGTCATCCGGCCGCTCTCGACGGTCTCGATGATGACGCTCTCCAGCGTCTCGGCGAAGCCGGTCACCTCGGGGGTGCTGTCCAGCTTGCCGCGGTGCTTGAGGCCACCGGTCCACGCGAAGATCGACGCGATCGGGTTGGTCGAGGTCGGCTTGCCCGCCTGGTGCTGGCGGTAGTGCCGGGTGACCGTGCCGTGCGCGGCCTCGGCCTCGACGGTCTTGCCGTCCGGGGTCATCAGCACGGAGGTCATCAGGCCGAGCGAGCCGAAGCCCTGCGCGACGGTGTCGGACTGCACGTCACCGTCGTAGTTCTTGCAGGCCCAGACGTAGCCGCCCTCCCACTTCATCGCCGCGGCGACCATGTCGTCGATCAGGCGGTGCTCGTAGGTCAGGCCCTTGGCGTCGAAGTCGGCCTTGAACTCGGTCTCGAAGACGTGCTGGAAGATGTCCTTGAAGGCACCGTCGTACGCCTTGAGGATCGTGTTCTTCGTGGACATGTAGACCGGGTAGTCCCGGTTCAGGCCGTAGGCGAAGGACGCGCGCGCGAAGTCCTCGATGGACTTGTTGAAGTTGTACATGCCCATCGCCACACCGCCGTCGGCGCCGAAGTTGGCCACGACGTGCTTGATCGGCTCGGAGCCGTCCTCGGGGGTGAAGGTGATGGTGAGCTCACCGGCGCCGGGGACCTTGAAGTTGGTCGCCTTGTACTGGTCGCCGTGGGCGTGACGGCCGATGATGATCGGCTTGGTCCAGCCCGGCACCAGCCGCGGGATGTTGGAGATGATGATCGGCTCGCGGAAGACCACGCCGCCGAGGATGTTGCGGATCGTGCCGTTGGGCGAGACCCACATCTTCTTCAGGCCGAACTCCTCGACCCGCGCCTCGTCCGGGGTGATGGTGGCGCACTTGACGCCGACCCCGTGCTCCTTGATGGCGTTGGCGGCGTCGATGGTGACCTGGTCGTCAGTGGCGTCCCGGTGCTCGATGCCAAGGTCGTAGTACGCCAGGTCGACGTCCAGGTACGGGTGGATCAGCTTGTCCTTGATGAACTGCCAGATGATCCGGGTCATCTCGTCGCCGTCGAGTTCGACGACCTTTCCCTGGACCTTGATCTTGCTCATGAGCCGCGGTGCTCCTCTCGCATACGCCTTCTAACGGTACAAGCGTACTGGTAACCGGTCGCGCGTCCTCCGGCTGTGTGCACACTCACCCTAGGACTCAGCCAGCTCGCACCAGACCGATGGCGAACCCGACCTCACAGAACCCTAGGACTCAGTCAGCTCGCACCAGACCGATGGCGAACCCGACCTCACAGAACCCTAGGACTCGGTCAGCTCGCGCCATTCGTCGGCGAGCATCGCGTAGACGGCCTCGTCGGCCCACTTGCCCTTGACGAACTCGTTCTCCTTGAACCTGGCCTCGAACCGCATCCCCAGCCGCTCCAGCAGACGCCCGGACGCGCGGTTGTCCGCGTCGAGCCTGCCGATGATCCGGTGCAGGCCAACCTGATCGAAACCGACCTTGAGCATCTCGACCGCGGCCTCGCCCGCGTAGCCCTTGCCCTTGTGGTCGGGGTGGAAGATGTAGCCGATCTCGCCGCCCTGGTGCTGTTCGCTAATCCAGTTCAGCATGACGTCGCCGATCAGCTCACCGGTGTCGGCCAGGGTCACCGCCAGCCGCAGTGAGTCGCCCTCTTTCTCAAGGACGGTCCTCGTCAGCCACTCGCGCAGCGCCGTCTCGGTCTCATCGCGGGTGCGCGGTTCCCAATAGAGGTACTTGACGACGTCCTCGCGGGACTGGATCGCGTGCAGCGCGTCCAGGTCGTCCATGGTGAACGGGCGCAGGACCAGGCGGCGGGTCTTGATCGGGAGCTCAGGACGTGACACCTGGCCGAGGGTAGTCCGACCGGCGAAGCGGCGCGGACGTCCCCGCGTGTCCTGCGGCGGGCCGTGTCACCCGTCCGTGATCGAATACCGCCATGTCCACCGGACCAACCCACGCGATGAGCGGCCTGGCCGCCTGGGCGGCGGTCACCGCCCTGGCCGCCGACACGGCACTGGGCACGCTGTCGATCAAGGGCTGGCTGGTCGGCGCGGTCCTGGCCACGGGTGCGGCGCTGCTGCCCGACCTCGACCACCCGGAGTCGACAGTGTCGAGCACGTTCGGCCAGGTCACCGCGGCCGGATCGAAGCTGATCAACGCGGTCAGCCACGGGATCTACCAGGTCACCAAGACAAGCCGCGACAGCGACCGCGACGGCGGCCACCGCGGCTTCACCCACACCCTCGTCTTCGCCGCGCTGGCCGCGGTGATCACCACCGCCACCATCCAGACCAGCCGCTCGTGGGCGCTCCCGGTCCTCATGTTCTTCTTCAGCGGCCTCGCCGTGCGCGGCATCATGCACAAGTGGTGCCCCCGCAACGACGCGCTGTGGATCACCGGCACCGCGGTGATGCTCACCTACGCCTGTCTCAAGTGGACAGACCAGACCGGCCCCGACGCCGCGGCCTGCGGAGTCGCCGTCGGCATCGGCTGCATCGCCCACTACCTCGGCGACGCCATCACCGAGCAGGGCTGCCCGATGCTCTGGCCCATCCCGATCGCGTGGAAGACCTGGTACCCCGTCGCCCCACCGAAGATCCTTCGGATGCGCACCGGCGGCCGCGTCGAGATGGCCATCGTCGGCCCCCTGCTCACCATCGCCGCCGCCTGGGCGTCGGTGATCGCACTGCACCGGGCGGGCGCGCTGCCCGTGTTCGACGGGGTCAACCTGACCCCGTGGAACCTGATCGAGCTGCCCGACTGGAAGTTCTGGACCTGATCAGCCCGGATGCGCCCCCACGGCGTCCCGGATCTGCGACCCCAACTCGGCATCGGCGCTGTGGGCACAGTGGGCGCAGCAGAAGAAGCGGCCCTCGACCTCGACACCATGCCCCAGGATGCGGCACTTGCAGTGCTCACAAACGGGCGCGAGCTTGGTGATCGCGCACTCGAAGCTGTCGAAGGTATGCACTTGGCCGCTGACCGTGTGCACCTCGAAGGCCATCCAGTAGTCGTTGCCGCAGGTATCACAAACCGCCATTCGCCCACTCCCTGGTCGTCGTACCGGCTGCCAGCCTGAACCCACCGGGGTGTGGCGGCAACCCGAACAACGCCGAGGCGCGCGCAGTTGTGCGGTTCGGTTTCTCGCTCCCCAACCGCACAACTCGCACTCAATCGCTGAGGTACACGGTCAGCCGCAGAGCTTGTTCCACAGCTTCCCGGTGTAGCCCGCGAGGGTGTAGCCGATGTTGACGCACCGGTCGTTGGTGTTGTACTTGCGGATGGCACCCGCGAAGTACTCGTAGTTGCCGAAGTCGTAGATGGTTCCCTGCGTGCCCGCGGAGAATTCGAGGCTCACATAGGTCCCAGTCGCCACCCCCACCAACGGGCCCGCGTGGCGGACGATGGCGCAGTTGGTGCCGCCGCTGCCCGAGCTGTAGTAGACCTCTGTGTGCACGCGCGCCTGGGGTGGCCTCGACATGCCGACGGGCACCCGCACGGCGCAGACCGCCCTGGAGTGCTGACACCGCGCGGGCCGGGGCGGCAGCTCCCCGGCCCGGGCAGCCCGAACGCGACGGGACCCCGCCTGACCTGAGAAGATGAGCCGCATGGCGAACACGCTGCGGCTCACTGGGGATCCCGACGCGGACAAGCTGCTGACCGACGACTCATTCGCACTGCTCACGGGCATGTTGCTCGATCAGCAGGTGCCGATGGAGACCGCGTTCATCGGGCCACGGAAGATCGCCGACCGGATGGACGGCTTCGACGTCGGCAAGATCGCGGCGGCCGACCTGGACGCGTTCGTCGAGCTGTGCGTGCAGAAGCCCGCGATCCACCGCTACGCGGGCTCCATGGGCAGGCGCGTGCACGCCCTCGCCGAGCACATCGTCGAGCACTACGACGGCGACACCGCACGGATCTGGACCGACGGCGACCCGGACGGCAAAGAGGTGCTCAAGCGCCTCAAGGCGCTGCCCGGGTTCGGCGACCAAAAGGCCCGCATCTTCCTTGCCCTGCTTGGCAAGCAGCGCGGTGTCGAGCCCGCCGGCTGGCGTGAGGCCGCCGGCGCCTACGGCGACGAAGGCTCGTTCCGCTCGATCGCCGACGTCACCAGCCCGGAATCCCTCGCCGAGGTCCGCGCGTTCAAGAAGGCCGCCAAGGCAGCCGCCAAGAACGGGTAGCTCGGGACGCTAGATTGCCCGCGTGCAGCCTCCCGTCATCCCCGGCCTGACGCTCGCGGGTCCGCTCGGCCAAGGCGGTTTCGGCACCGTCTTCCTCGCCCGCCAGGACCGGCTTGACCGCGACGTCGCGGTCAAGGTCGACAACCGGGTGCTGGCCACCGAGCGCGACCGGGACCGATTCCTCCGGGAGGCACGGGCGGCCGCCCGCCTTTCGGGGCATCCCAACGTGGTCAACGTCTACGACGCCGGTGTGACCCGCGAAGGCTGCCCGTACATCGTCATGGAGTTGTGCACCGGCGGGTCCCTCGCCGACGTGCAGGCGCGTGAGGGCGTCCTCGCCGTCGATCGGGTGATCGAGATCGGTGGGCAGCTGGCCGACGCGCTGGCGCACGCGCACGCGGTGGGGATCCTGCACCGGGACATCAAGCCCGCGAACATCCTGGTCAACGCGTTCGGCGCGGTGAAGCTGGCCGACTTCGGGCTGGCCGCGATCCTCGACGCGCATGCCGAGAACACCGTGACCGTCGGCGCGCTGAGTCCCAACTACGCGGCGCCGGAGGTGTTCGCGCATGCGGCGCCTAGTCGGGGTGGGGACATCTACTCGCTCGGGGCGACGCTGTACACGCTGGCCAGCGGCAGGCGTCCGCGTGACATCCCGTGGCCGTCGGCCACGCTGGACTCGCTGGTCTCCGCCCTGCGCGCGCCGGTCGCGCCGATCGAGCACGCGCCGCCGCTGCTGAACTCCGCTCTGCTCGGCGCACTCGAAGCCGACGCGGGTCGTCGGACCCTCAGTGCCGAGCAGCTGCGGGACGAGCTGAAGGGGCTGCTGCCGCCCCGGCGGATCGTCGTGCCGGTCCCGCCGAAGCGGCGGGCGGGGCGGATCGCCGCGGCCGCGGTCGTGGGGGTGGCGCTGCTCGCCGCCGGGTTCGTCGGGCGTGGGCTGCTGACCCCCGAAACGGCGACCGCGCAGAACAGTGGCAATCCGGCGGGCACCGACAAACCCGCCGTTCCACCGAAGATGGTCGACTGCGGCAAGGACTCCTTCTGCGTGATCGACGCCTGCTTCGGCGGCCTGGTCACCATCGGCGACCGCGACGTGCAGGCCCGCGCGATCCCGTGCACCGACCCGCACCCCAACGAGGCGTTCAGCGGGCTCTGGCTGTCGAACGAGAACGCCACGCTCAACGTCAGTGAGATCGTCGAGGTGCCCGAGGTCAAGGCGGCGTGCTCGGCCGACGTGATGCGCGAGCGGACCGAGTCCGGCGCCGACACCACCGGGTGGGAGATCGACGTCATCCCATCCGACGCGGGCGGCCAGGGCCGCACCTACCTGTACTGCATCGCCGGTCCGGCCGAGGGCGGCAACTCGGGCAGCGTCTTCACCGGTGGCTGACGGGCGCGGTGCCGCCTACCCTGATGACGCGGAGGTGGCCCCATGCGAGCAGCGGTAGGCGACCGACTACACGTCCACGGTCGCAAGGTCGGCAATGCGGACGCTCTTGGTGAGATCGTCGAGGTGCGCGGCGCCGACGGCGCCCCGCCGTATCTGGTCAAATTCGATGACGGGCACCAGGGCCTGGTCTTCCCCGGGCCCGACTGCGAGGTCGAGCACGACTCCCCCTGAGGCGACTCGATAGCCTGTTGCCCTCTTCGACTCCACAAGGGGGCACCATGCGATCTCGGCTGGCGACCATCCTGGCCGCGGCGGTACTCGCGGCCGGTCTGACCGCGTGCGAGCAGGTGCGCGAGGCCACGAGCGCGGCTGACGCGGCGACGGACAAGGCGAGCATCTGCCTCGACGCGGTCCGGCTCGCGGGCTTCTACCCGGACGTCTCGAACCCCGAGCAGGCGGTGAAGGACGCGGAGAAGACCGCGCAGGAACTCACCGCGCTCGCCGAGAAGACCGGCGACACCACGCTCAAGGACGCCATCAACGGCGTGTCCGACAAGATCGGCGCGCTCGGCCCCGGCTCGATCGACCCGTCGAACGTGGCCGCGTGGGCCAAGGAGAAGGTCGGCGCTGTCAACGCTCTGACCCAGGCCTGCCTCTGAGACTGCTTTTGAACACTTCTCTTCAGAAACACTGATGGCCGCCTGCCGCGAGGGCAGGCGGCCACCAGCACCGCGGAATCACACGTTAGTGATTTCCTCGATCAGGGCATCGATGTCGAAGTGGTCGCTCTCCGTACCCAACGGGACGATCTTCGTAGTCGCGGTCAGGAAGTGCTCGACCGCGTCGTGATCCATCTCCAGCGTGGCCCGCCCCTCGGGCGACTCGATCTGCAGGACCATGACCGAGCGGCCGTTGGAGAACTCCGGACTCAGCCGCACATCGCCTTCGCCTGACGGGCCGATCATGCCCGCGACCAGCAGGTCCCGCGCGAAGATCCATTCCACCCAGCGGTCGCGGTCAGTCTGGAACGCCGCCGTGATGGTGAAGGGCTCGCTGGCGCGGTAGGTCCACCGGGAACGCACCGGGGTGCTACCGCCATACAGCGAGATGAGCTGCTCAGTGTGCTGGGCGTTGGTGGTCATCTCGTCGCCTCCTGTTCCCGGTTTCCGCTCGGTGTCGCGAACCCGTCAGCTGAGAAACGTTCGCCTCGGCGGTCTGTGATGCCAAGACCTGCACATTCACGCGATCGGGGGATGAGGCCACGATCGGGACATACCCCTGTGCAGGGAGTTCGTAACCGTGGATCGGACCGAAAGGGACAGGAACACTGCCCTTCGCGCGGCCTCCGCACCCGTGTCCGCGAGCCCCACCGGGCGGCGATCGTCCTGGTATGCGCTTCTCCAGGTCCAACACCTTCTACGGCGACCCACTCGACGACGTCTCGGGGTGGGCGGACGTGATCACCCAAAACGTGGCCGCGCACCAGGTCACCGCCACCGAGCCCGCCGTGTTCATGTGGCTGAGCCCCGAGGACAACACCTGGTGGTACACGGAGGTGACGCTGCAGGACTACCACGCCGTCACCGGCGAGCCCATGGACGTCGACGGGGACGAGCCGACCAACACCTACGGCCTAGACGACAACTGCTACTACTGCACCGCCGCCGCCCTGCGAGGCATGACGGTGGACCAGCTGATCACCGAGACCGAGCTGATGCAGTACGCGGGCGGCGCCAACGTCGACGAGATCAACGAGCTGTTCTCCGCGGCGGGCCTGTCGACCGCCTACACCGAGTACGCGACCTTCGCCGAGGTCGAACAGGCCGTCGCCGACGCGGGCGACGGCAAGAAGTACGCGCTGTGCTTCGTCCGCGCCGACGGGAGCGGCCACGCGGTCGTGGTCAGCCGGGACGGGGGCGAGACCAAGTTCCTCGACTACCAGCCCAGCGAGGCCGACGACGCCTATGCCGACGTCAGCCAGGGCGCGGTGTTCCTGCTCTACCCCCAGTGACACCGAATCCCCAGAGACGCCGAACGCCCCGGCCGGGAGTCCCGGCCGGGGCGTTCGGAATCCAGCGAGATCAGATCAAGCCCAAGCCCTTGACCGCGTCGCGCTCCTCGGCGAGCTCGTTGACCGAGGCGTCGATGCGGGCGCGGGAGAACTCGTTGATCTCCAGGCCCTGGACGATCTCGTACTGGCCGTCCTTGCAGACCACCGGGAACGACGAGATCAGGCCCTCGGGAACGCCGTACGAGCCGTCCGACGGGATGGCCATGGAGGTCCAGTCGCCCTCGGCGGTGCCGTTGACCCAGTCGTAGATGTGGTCGATGGCGGCGTTGGCGGCCGACGCGGCCGATGACGCGCCGCGGGCCTCGATGATCGCCGCGCCGCGCTTGGCCACGGTCGGGATGAAGGTGTCGGCGAGCCAGGCCTCGTCGTTGACGGCCTCGGCGGCGTTGCGGCCGCCGACCTCGGCGTTGAAGAGGTCGGGGTACTGGGTGGCCGAGTGGTTGCCCCAGATCGTCAGCTTCTTGATCTCGGTGACCGGCACGTTCAGCTTGGCCGCGAGCTGCGAGATCGCGCGGTTGTGGTCGAGCCGGGTCATCGCGGTGAACCGCTCGCGCGGGACGTCCGGCGCGTGCGAGGCGGCGATGAGCGCGTTGGTGTTGGCCGGGTTGCCGACCACCAGCACGCGCACGTCGTCGGCGGCACCGGCGTTGATGGCCTCGCCCTGGGGCTTGAAGATGCCACCGTTGGCCGAGAGCAGGTCGCCGCGCTCCATGCCCGCGGCGCGCGGGCGGGCGCCGACCAGCAAGGCCACGTTCACACCGTCGAACGCCTTCTTGGCGTCGTCGGTGATCTCGATGCCGCTGAGCAGCGGGAAGGCGCAGTCGTCGAGCTCCATCGCGGTGCCCTCGGCGGCCTTGACCGCCTGCGGGATCTCCAGCAGCCGCAGGTTGACCTGGGTGTCGGCGCCGAGCAGCTGCCCGGAGGCGATGCGGAAGAGCAGGGCGTAGCCGATCTGGCCGGCGGCGCCGGTGACGGTGACGTTGACGGGTGCCACTTGGCGGATCCTCCCGAATAAGCGATGGGCGGTCTCAAGGTGAGATCGCTGGTTCACGGGCGCGTCCACGCGGCAGGGCTGCCCTGTCAGCAGCGTCGCCCGGCACCCGGGAGGCTACCAAGCACACCTGGGCTCCGACCGCGCGCGGTGAGCAGGGTCTCGGCGTTCCCCATCGGGTGGTTCTGCGCCGACAGGCCCCTGAACTGCGCCGTCCGCCCCGCCGCGCGGTCGATCATGAGCGCATCGACCGACAACGCGGAGGGAATCACACCGGAACATGGTTATCGAACTGCTCGGTGAGGAGTTGCGCGGGCACCGGGAGGGAGCGGGACTGAGCCTGGCCGAGGTCACGGCGCGCACCGGCATCAGCACGTCGAAGCTGAGCCGGATGGAGAACGGCCGCAAGCCGCAGAAGGCGGCCGACGTCGACATCCTGCTGAAGGTCTACGGCGTGCACGGCTCCCGGCGCGACGACCTGCTCGCCCTGGTCGACGGCATGGGCGGGGCCAGGTCGGCGACGCTGCGGGTGCTGGAGTCCAAGGCGACGATGCTGGTCGACTACGAGCAGGCCATCGTCCCGGCGCTGCTGCAGACCGTCCCCTACGCGCAGGCCGCGCTGCGCGAGGTCAGCATGATCGACGAGAGCTGCGTCGAGGAGCAGTACACCCACCGGCTGCGCCGCCAGGCCGTGCTGCGCCGGGCCCAGCCGCCGCGGTTCTTCGCCATCGTCGCCGAGTCCGCCCTGCGCGCCGCGGTCGGCGGCCCCGACGTCATGCGCGGTCAGCTGCGCTACCTGGGCGAGGCGGGCCGCAAGCCGAACGTGACGATCCGGGTGGTCCCCGACCTGCCGCATGGGCATCCCGGGCTGGGCGGCCCGTTCCAGCGGCTGCAGTTCCGCGCGCGCGGCGCGGTGGTCGTGCTGGAGAACCGGACGTCGGCGGTGATCATCGAGGAGCCCGCCGAGGTCAAGATCTACGACCGGATCGTGGTGGAGCTGCTCAGCGTCGCCCTCGCCGAGGACGAGTCGCTCGCCATGATCGAGGGCATGAGCCGCACACCCGCGCGCGCCTGATCAGCGCGACAGCGGGCCACCCTCGATGGTCATCGCGACCGCGATGACCATCACGCCGAACGCGGTGTAGCAGAGCACGTCGATGGCCCGGCTGCGGATCGCGACCAGGCCCGCCTGCTCGTCGCGCAGCAGCACCCGCAGGCCTGCGGCCAGCAGCAGAGCCAGACCGATCCACACGGTGCCCTCACGCCAGTAGTACTGCGCGATCCGCACCAACCCGACCGCCACCACCGCCATGACCAGCCCGAACGGCAGGTGGATCAGCGCGGGGTGCTTGCCGGTGCGCGGGGGGCCACTCACGCCGAGAGGTTCCGCTCGGCCGCGTCGACGGTGTTGCTCATGAGCATGGCGATGGTCATCGGGCCGACGCCGCCGGGCATCGGGGCCAGGAAGCCCGCGACCTCGCGCACGTCGGGGTGCACGTCGCCGACCAGGCCGGCGTCGGTGCGGGTCACGCCGACGTCGAGCACAGCGGCACCCGGCTTGATCATGTCCGCGGTGATGAGGCCTGCGTTGCCCGCGGCGGCGACGACGATGTCGGCGCGGCGCACCTCGGCGGCGAGGTCCTTGGTGCCGGTGTGGCACAGGGTGACCGTGGCGTTCTCGCTGCGGCGGGTCAGCAGCAGACCGAGCGGGCGGCCGACGGTCACGCCGCGGCCGACGACGGTGACGCGCGCGCCCGCGAGCGGGATGTCGTAGCGGCGCAGCAGCTCGACGATGCCGACCGGGGTGCAGGGCAGCGGCCCCGCGTCGCCAAGGACGAGCTTGCCCAGGTTGACCGGGTGCAGGCCGTCGGAGTCCTTGGCCGGGTCGACCCGCTGCAGCGCGGCGCCCGCGTCGAGGTGGCCGGGCAGCGGGAGCTGGATCAGGTAGCCGGTGCACGCCGGGTTGGCGTTCAGCTCGTCGATGACGGCTTCCAGCTCGGCCTGGGTGGTCTCGGCGGGCAGGTCGCGGCGGATCGAGTTGAGCCCGATCTTCTTGCAGGTCCGGTGCTTGCTGCGCACATAGGACTGGGAGCCGGGGTCGTCGCCGACCAGCACCGTGCCGAGCCCGGGGACCACGCCGCGCGCGGCGAGCGCCTCGACCCGGCCGCGCAGCTCGGCGAGGATCACGTCACGGGTGGCGTTGCCGTCAAGAATCGTCGCGGTCACGTGCCCCATCCTCTCACTCGCGGCGTGGGAGGGCCGCGACCCCCACCGCGACGAAGGTGATCACGACACCCGCGACCGTGGCCGGTTGGACCACGTCGTCGGCGACGTCGAGCAGGACCGCGCCCGCGAGCTGGCCCGCGACCGCGCACAGCCCGACCATCAGCACGCCGATGAGCCGCACCGCGAAGACCGCCGTCGACAGCGCGAAGACGCCGAGCACGCCACCCAGGTACAGCCACCACTGCGACGGCAGCGCGGCGGGCAGCCCGCGCAGCGCGACGTCGACGCCCGAGGCCAGCAGCAGCGCGACCAGCCCGACGGCGAAGTTGAGCGCCGAGGCGACCACGACGCTGTCCGCCGCTGCCCTGACCTGCCCGTTCACCGCCTGCTGCCAGCCGAGACCGACCCCGGCCAGCGCCGGGACCAGCGCCAGCCACAGGTGCCCCGGCCTGCCGAACTCGTCGGACACCGCGACACCGACCGCGATCACCGCGAGCGCGGCGCCGACCGCGCGGGGCGCGGTGATCGGCTGCGGAACGCCGGGCGCGAGACCGGCCCGGTCGACGACCAGGCTGCTCACCACCTGGCCCGCGACGACGGCGACGGTGAACACCGCGACCCCGAGCAGCGAGACCGTCAGGCCCTGCGAGGTGACGTACCAGGCGCCCGCGGTGCCGCCAAGGCACTGCCACGGCCGCAGGTGCCCGGTCCGCAGCCGGTCGGTGAGCCTGCCGACGGCGGCCCGCGCGGACGGCAGCGCGGCCACGGCGGTGGCGAGGATCACCAGGCCGATGACGAAGGAGATGACGGCCGCGAGCAGGCCGTCGCCCAGCGCGCCGCCCAGCTTGCCGTTGATCCGCGCCTGCAGGGCGAGCACGACACCGCCGAGCACGGCGACCACCGCGCCGACCGACTTCGACACGGGGTCAGATCCAGCGGTGCCGGACGGCGTGCACGGCGAGTTGGAAGCGTGTGGTGGCGCCCGCGTGGTCCATCAGACGCTGCAGGTGCCGGAAGACTGTGCGCCTGCTCACGCCGAGCTGGCGGGCGATCGCGTCGTCGTTGGCGCCCGCGGCGAGCAGGCCGAGCAAGCGCTGCTCGATCGGCTGCACCGGGGAAGCCGCGCGCGCGGCGCCGTGCAGTGGCACGGCGAGCCGCCAGGACGCCTCGAACAGGCCGATCAAGGCCGATAGCAGGCTGCTCGGGCGCACGACCAGCAGCGACCGGTTGACGTCGGCCTCGGCGACCGGCAGGGACACGGTGGCGAACTGCTGGTCGATGATCGTCAGCTTGACCGGCACCTCGGGCAGCACCCTCGCGTGCTCACCGGCGGCGACGCAGGGCTGGATGTTGGCCGCGTAGCGACCAGGATCCTCGACGGCGGCGCGCGAGTAGACGACCTTGTAGGTGACCTCGCCGCGGGCGAGCTGCTCCAGCTCGGCGTTGTTAACGTGGCCCTCGGTGAAGTACGGCGGCGAGTCCAGCCTGCGGATCTCGCTGCGCGCGCTCAGCTCCATCTGCTGGATGCGCTGGGCGATCGCGGTGCCGGTGACGACCTCGATCAGGTCGTCGGTGCGCTGCGGGGCGATCGCGCGGCGGAACGTGTCGTAGGCGTTGAGGGTGGCCACCCGCGCCTGCTCCAGCTCCGACTCGCGGCGGCGGCTGAGTATCTGCAGCCCGGACGCGGGCGGGACCGGGGTGATCGTCATCCCATCGGGGCCACCGACGCCGACGAGACCGTGGTCGATCAGCGCGCGCAGGCTCCGGCGGACCAGGTTCAGGTGCTCGGCCGAGCCGACCGCGATCTCCTCGGCCGTGGACGGACCAGTGCGCAGGAGGTATGTGTAGGTGCGGATCTCGTCGTCGGGCAGCCCGAGACGAGAAAGGTGCGGCGCGAGATCGCCCTCGGACATGCCGCGAAGGTTGGCACAGGTGTGACGGTGACACAAACAGGTTGCCCGTCCCACCGTCGGGCGATGTGGAAGGGTCAACGACCGAACCACCGTATGCCGGGGGCTTGCGGACAGGAGAAGATGTCTACGTGGCACAACCGACGCAGCTGAACCCGACGGAACAGGACGCCCTGGTCAAGCAGATCGGGCTGGCCCTGCTGCGGGCAGCGCCCGCGGACTGGCAGTCGATCGCCGTGGAGTACCGCGCGCTTGGCCGGTACGCCGAGGCCACCGGCAAGCTGACGCGCTCCGACGAGTCGACAGCGGAGCTGAAGGTCTCCCCGGAGATCGCCGTGCTCTTCGCCAGGCTGCGCGCCGGGATGTACCGGGAGGGGCGCGGGACCTGGTACAACGCCCGCTACCAGCTCGATCAGCCGTCGGCGTACAACCTCGAGTACGACCGCGAGGAGCCGGTGTGGATCAACCCGCCGCCGCCCCCGGCGTACGCGGATGATCTTCGCACCTTCCCCCGCGAGGAGCAGAACGTCCCCGACTGGCTCCTGCGCAGGCTGGCGAGCCTCAAGCCGCCGTTCCGCGTGGCAAGGATCTTCGACGGCGCGGGCCCCAACGGCAGGCCGATGGTCACCAGGCCCCCGATCGACGACGCGGAAGACCTGCTGCGCTACCTCGACACGGCCCCGCTGGCACTGCCCCAGCGCGGCTTCGACAAGGACTACCTGGACGACGACGGCAAGCAAGCCGTCCCGGTGGCCTTCCACACCGACGGCACGTGGATCTGGCCCGCGGCGGTGAACTACTACCTGCGCGTGCACGGCATCCCGCCGGAGCTGGAACTGCAGGACCACATCCGCCGGTCGGCGGGCGGACCGGACGTCGACGAGGCCACCCGCGCGGCGGCCGCCGCGTTCATGACGCGGGGCGGACCTCGGCGTCCGAACGGGTCGGCACGGCCGGAAGCGGGCCGGGCGGGTGGTCCGGCTGGGCCCGCGGAGGTCGGCCGAGCCGACGGCCCCGGTCGCCCGGCGGAACCGGGCAGGCCGGTCGACGCGGGTCGCCCCGCTGACCCAGGCCGCCCGGACACGGGCCGTCCGGCAGAGCCGGGTCGCCCGGTGGACGCGGGTCGGCCAGCGGACACGGGACATCCGACAGAGCAGGGCCGCGCGGCAGAGCAGGGCTTCGCGGTGGACGCGGGGCGTCCGGCCGGACCGGGCGGAGAGGCAGCGCCGAGTCGTTCGGCGGAGCCCGGCCACTTCGCGGGCACGGGCCCAGCGGAATTGGGGCAGTCGACCGAGGCAGGAGGGCCTGCGGAGGCAGGTCGTCCCGTGGACTCCGGCAGGCAGGCGGAACCGGGCCGACCGGCTGACGCGGGTCACCAGATCGATGCAGGCCGCCCAGTGGATGCTGGGCGCCCGGCAGTCGCAGGCCCCTTGGACACGGGCCACCCAGTCGATGCAGGCCACGCTGTTGATGCGGGCCGCCCAGTCGATGCGGGCCGCCCCGACACGGGCCACCCGGCCGAATCCGGCCACCCATCCGCCCCAGGCCCCGACGCGGCCCGACCCATGGCTCAGTCCGCGGGTACCAGCGGCGCCCCTGACCTGGCCGCGTCCGCGGGCCCGGTCAACCTGTTCGCCCCGATCCGACCGGCCGAGGGCGAGCACGTCGGCAGGCATCCGGGCAGCCAGTCACAGTCGATCCCCACAGGGTTCTCACCACAGCCGAGCCCTGCGGCAACCACCCCGGTCGACGCGAGCAGCCAGACCGCTCGGCAGCCGATCATGGGCCCGGACGGGCCAGTGCCACCGATCCCGGTCCAGGCGGGCTACGCGATGCTCCACCGGGACCGCATGAGGCAGGCCGCGGGCACCGAGCAGCCGCCACCGGCCGAGCCACTGATCGAGCCACTGATCGAGCCACTGATCGAGCCGAGGTCCGAGACTCCGGCCGACACTCCGGCCGAGACACCGGCGACCGAACCCACCGCCGACCAGCCCCTCGACGTCATCCCCCAAGACGTCATTCCCCAAGACGTCATTCCCCAAGACGTCGTTCCCCAAGACGTCGTTCCCCAAGACGTCGAGGACCAGGCCGTCGCACCTGCTCTGCCCGAACCCACCACCGACGACACCGGGCCCTCGGCACCGGACGTCGAGCAGGCCACGGACACCGAGACCGAGACCGCGCCGCCCGTCGTCGAGCAGCCCGATGTTTCTGTCGGCGAGCACGCGACCGAGCCGATCACTCGGGAAGTCGCCCCGGCTGAGCACCCTGTCGGCACCGAGGCCGAATCCGCCGCGGAGCCGGTCGAACACAGCGAGGTCGTAGCGCCCGCTGACGCCCCGGCTACCGACCGACCGGAACCCGCCGTCGCGACCGAGCTCGAGCAGGCCGAGGAGCGGCCCGTCGACGGCCCCCGGTGGGAGTCGGCTCCGGAGCAGCGGACCGCCCACTGGTCGCCAACCGACTGGACCAGCGACCTCCCGGTACCCGTCGAGCAGGCCACCGCGAAGTGGTCTCCGGCGGACGAGACTGGCGAGCAAGCCGTTCCCGAGGCCGAGAGCGCCCCGGTGGCTGAGCCGAGCGAACCCGTGGCCGAGCAGGTGTCCAGCGAGCGGGCCACCTGGGCGCAGGGTGATCACCGTGAGGTCAGTCAGCGCGTGAGCGACTGGTCCACCCCGGTCTCGGATCTTCAGCCGAGCCTCCCGGCGGGCGACCTGTCCCCCACCGACGCGGGTGAACAGCGCACGGCCGGGTGGACAGCCGAACCGGCCACCATCCCGCCGGGCGACGTGTCGCCGACCGAGCCCGTGCCCGCCGACGCGGTGACCCCGGCACCGGTCGACTGGTCACCCGCCGACGACGAACCCGTCGTCGGCCACGCCGAACCCGAGCCCCGGAGCGCCGCGGACGAACCGCGGAGCCCCGAGCCCGAACCCGAACCGGAGCCCGAACCGGAGCCCGAGCCGCGGGCCGCCGAACCGGAACCGGCGATCAC
>DATLIA010000014.1:0-2401 GCA_035540215.1 Actinokineospora sp.
GTCCTCGCTGCTGTTCTTCGGACTGTTCCTGGTGATGCTCTACGTGGCGACCGAGCGGCCGGGGTGGCTGGTGGTCGGGGCCACCCTGTTCGTCGCCGGCGCCTACTCGGCGTACCTCCTGCTCGGCCACGTCCAGGCGCGCGTGGACGCCTGGCTGCACCCGTTCGACCCGAACAACAACGCCTACCAGATCGTGCAGGGGATGTATGGCATGGCGTGGGGCGGGCTGATCGGCCGCGGCCTGGGCCAAGGCGACCCGACGCTGATCCCGTTCTCCTACTCCGACTTCATCATCGCCTCGATCGGTGAGGAGCTCGGGCTCACCGGTGTGATGGCCGTGCTGCTGCTCTACGGCCTGATCGTCGAACGGGCGCTGCGCACCGCGCTCGTCTGCCGGGACGCGTTCGGCAAGCTCGTGGCGGTCGGCCTCGGCGTGGTGTTCGCGCTCCAGGTCTTCGTGGTCATCGGCGGTGTCACCAAGCTGATCCCGCTCACCGGCCTGACCACGCCGTTCCTGTCCTACGGCGGCTCGTCCCTGGTCGCGAACTGGGCGATGGTCGCGCTTCTGCTGCGGATCTCCGACCAGGCCCGCCGCCCGCTCCCCGAGCTGACGTCCCCCGAGGAGGACGACGCCACCCAGGTGGTGCATCTGCGATGAACAAGCCCATCCGCACGATGTCGATCTTCTGCATGCTGCTGTTCGCGGCGCTGCTGCTGAACAGCACGTACCTGCAGTACTTCGAGGCGAGCAGCCTCAACTCCCGCGGCGACAACAAGCGGGTGCGCGACGCGGAGTTCTCCCGCAAGCGCGGCGCCATCGTCGCCGGCGGCACCTCGGTCGCGGAGAGCGTCAAGGCCGACGACCAGTACAAGTACCAGCGGGTCTACAAGCAGCCCCGCAAGTACGCCCCGCTCACCGGTTACTACTCCTACATATACGGCCGCTCCGCGGTGGAGTCGAGCCAGAACGAGATCCTGTCCGGCAGCGACCCCCGGCTGTTCGTCAACCGGGTCGTCGACATGGTCGGCAACAGCCAGCCCAAGGGCGGCTCGGTGTCGCTGACCATCGACCCCAAGGCGCAGACCGCGGCGTACGACGGGCTACGGGCTCTCGGCAAGAACACGGAGGGCGCTGTCGTCGCGCTCGACCCGACCACCGGCAAGGTGCTGGCGATGGCCACCCACCCGACCTACGACCCCAACCGGCTGGCCTCGCACAAGTTCAGCGAGGTGCAGCAGGCCTGGGACGAGCTCAACAGCACCAAGAACCGGCCGCTGCTCAACCGGGGGATCCAGGAGATCTACCCGCCGGGCTCGACGTTCAAGCTGGTGACCGCGGCCGCCGCGCTCTCGAGCGGGCAGTACACCCCGGACACGAAGGTGAAGGGCGGTACCACGCTCGACCTGCCGCAGACGTCGACCGACCTGGTCAACGAGAACGGCAGCAACTGCGGCGGCGACCCGATCACCCTCACGCAGGCGCTGGAGGTGTCCTGCAACGTCTCGTTCGGCGACATCGGGCTGCGGCTGGGCGACGACGCCCTGCGGGCGCAGGCGGAGAAGTTCGGCTTCGACCAGACCTACCTCAACGACATCGGCGGTCAGGTCAAGAGCCACTTCCCCGAGAACCCCGACGAGCCGCAGACCGCGCTGTCGGCCATCGGCCAGTTCGACGTGGCCGCGACCCCCCTGCAGATGGCGATGGTCGCCGCGGGCATCGCCAACAACGGCACGGTGATGCGGCCCTACGTGGTCGACGAGGTGCAGGCGCCGAACCTCTCCCTGCTCGACAAGACCCGGCCGGAGGCGTTCCGCAGCAACGCGGTGTCCTCGTCCGTGGCCCGCGACCTGACGCAGATGATGATCGAGGTCGTCGACAACGGCACCGGCACGACCGCGCAGATCCCCGGCATCAAGGTCGCCGGAAAGACCGGCACCGCCCAGAGCTCGCCCGAACGGCCGCCGTACGCCTGGTTCGTGTCGTTCGCGCCGGCCGACGACCCCAAGGTCGCGGTGGCGGTGCTCGTCGAGGACGCCGGTGTGGAGCGCAACGCGATCTCCGGCAGCGGCCTGGCCGCGCCGATCGCCAAGCGGGTGATGGAAGCCGTGATCAACAAGTGACCGACTCCGCGACGGGGACACCGCGCTACCGCCTGGACCGCCGGATCGCGACTGGCGGCATGGGCGAAGTCTGGCAGGCGACCGACGCCGTGCTCGGCCGCGAGGTCGCGGTCAAGGTGCTCAAGCGGGAGTACGCCGACGACGCGACGTTCCGGAGCCGGTTCGAGACCGAGGCCCGCAACGCCGCGGCGCTGCACCACCCCAACGTCGCGGCGGTCTTCGACTTCGGCGAGCTGCCCCCGGATCCGGCAGGGGGCGGCGAGGCGCCGCAGCCCTACCT
>DATLIA010000015.1:0-22883 GCA_035540215.1 Actinokineospora sp.
CAACCGGTGACCATCCGATATCTTGATAGTGAAATGCGGAAGGAAAATAGCGTGAACATGAATGGAGTCGGATGAACGTCGAGAACGGCTGGGCCGCGGGCCGCGGCGGACGAGCGGGCTTCTACAGTGGGTGACGAACCAGCGAGGCAGGAGCGAACAGATGACGGCGATTCAGGACAACCCGGTCGAGGGGATCTCAGCCCACGACGACCCGGGTGACGCCTTCCCCGTCGAGGAACACGAGGACTTCGGTCCCGGCATCGATCCCGACCGCCTCAAGGCCTGTCTCGCCGTCCTCGCCGAGGTCAACGAACTCCCGCCCGAGCACCCCGACGCCGTCGCCGTCCGACGCGCGACCGCCGGTGTCTACAAGTCCGTCCGCCAGCGCCGCCGCTCCGCCAAGCGGGCCGCGGTGACCGAGGCCGACCGGGCCGTCACGCATGCCACCGCAACCGGCTCCCCCGACCGCATCGACGACGAGACCCAGGGCATCCCCCTGGTGTCCAACACCGTCGGCGCCAGCGCGGGCACCCTGCTGCGCTCACGCGCCTGCTACACCTGCAAGCAGCGCTACCACGTGGTCGACGCCTTCTACCACCAGCTCTGCCCGCCCTGCGCCCAGCAGAACCGCGACCGGCGGGACGCGCGAACCGACCTGAGCGAGCGGCGGGCGCTGCTGACCGGCGGCCGGGCGAAGATCGGCATGTACATCGCTCTGCGGCTGCTGCGCGACGGCGCGCACACCACCATCACCACCCGCTTCCCCAACGACGCCGCGCGCCGGTTCGCCGCGATGCCCGACAGCGCCGAGTGGCTGCACCGGCTGCGCATCGTGGGCATCGACCTGCGGGACCCGGCGCAGGTGGTCGCCTTGGCCGACACCGTGGCCGCGCAGGGTCCACTCGACATCCTGATCAACTACGCCGCGCAGACCGTGCGCCGGTCGGCCGGGTCGTACGCGGTGCTGGTCGAGGCGGAGTCCGCTCCCCTGCCCGCGGGCCCGCTGCCCGAGATGCTGACGCTGGGCCGCACCGGCGACGCCCACCCGGCCGCGCTGGCGGGCGCCGTGGCGCACACCTCCGACCTGCACCCGGTCACCGCGCTCGCGCTGACCGCCGGGTCGGCCTCCCCCGAGCGCATCGCCGACAACACCGCGATCGACGCCGGTGGGCTCGTCCCCGACCTGCACCCGGTCAACAGCTGGACGCAGAAGGTCGACGAGGTCGACGCGATGGAGCTGCTCGAGGTGCAGCTCTGCAACCAGACGGCGCCGTTCATCCTCATCAGCAGGCTGCGTCCGGCCATGACCGCCGCGGCGGCGCGCCGCAAGTACGTGGTGAACGTGTCCGCGATGGAGGGTCAGTTCAGCCGCGCCTACAAGGGCCCGGGGCACCCGCACACGAACATGGCCAAGGCCGCGCTGAACATGCTGACCCGCACCAGCGCCGAGGAAATGCTGACCGACGGCATCCTGATGACCGCCGTCGACACGGGCTGGATCACCGACGAGCGGCCGCACCCGACGAAGATGCGGCTGGCCGACGAGGGCTTCCACGCGCCGCTGGACCTCGTGGACGGGGCCGCGCGGGTCTACGATCCGATCGTGCGCGGCGAACTCGGCGAGGACATCTACGGCTGCTTCCTCAAGGACTACGCACCCGCTCCCTGGTAGCCCTCGGCAACCTGCCGTCACTCCGCACGTCTGTCTGTTCACGACAACTCGGGCGAAACGGTGGGGATGACGATGAACGACATGAACCGCAGAGCATCGCGGATACTCGGCGGCGTGGCGCTCGGCCTGGCTGTCGGAATGGCGACCGTGGGCTGCACCAGCCTGCAGAGCAGCGGCGCACAGGGGGCGACGATCGCGCCTGTCACGGCGACCACCATCACCGAGACAATCACCGCGACCAACTCCGGGGGCGGCTCGGGCAACAGCGGCTCGGGTGGGTCCGGTGGGACGACCACCAAGGCGCCGACCAAGACCACGACACGCACGACCCACCCGACGACCACGACCACCACGCACGCCGGGGCGTCGGTCGTCAGCCTGGAGGTCGTGCAGAAGCCTTCGTGCCCGATCAACGGCACGCCTGACGCCCCGTTCAGCAAGCCTGGGACGCCGGTCATCATCAAGTGGAAGGTGACCGGGGCCGACGGCGCGGCGATCGGCGTCGACAACTCGGGCACCTATGGCGCCTACGGCAGCGACTACCCCGCGTCCGGCCAGTTGGAGATCAACTTCCCCTGCGGGAACACCGTGGGCAGCACGACGCACAAGTACACGGTGTGGCCGAAGGGCTTCAAGTCCATCTCCAAAACCATCAGTGTCAGCGCGCCGAACAACGTCTAGAGTTTGGGCAGTTTGACCACTGTCACGAAGAACTCGTCGATCTTGCGGACCACTTCGATGAACCGGTCGAAATCGACCGGCTTGGTGACGTAGGCGTTGGCGTAGAGCTCGTAGCTGCGCAGGATGTCCTCTTCGGCCTCCGAGGTGGTCAGCACGACCACCGGAATGGGCCGAAGCCGAGGGTCGGCCTTGATCTCGGCAAGGACCTGTAGACCGTCGAAGCGCGGCAGGTTCAGGTCGAGCAGGATCAGGTCCGGTCGGGGCGCGTCGGCGTAGTCGCCCTCCCGGCGCAGGAACCGCAGTGCCTGCTCACCATCGCGGACGACGTGCAGCTTGTTGCGGATCTTGTAGTGCTCGAAGGCCTCGCGGGTCATCAGCACGTCGCCGTCGTCGTCCTCGACCAACAGGACGTCGATAACGTTCAACAGCATCGGATCACTCACGTCGGGTCCTCGGCTTCCTCGGCGGTTGGGGCCACGGCGGCCGGGAGGGTGAAGCGGAACCGGGTACCGGTCTCCGCCTTGTCGTCCAGCCAGATGCGGCCGCCGTGGTACTCGACGATCTTGCGGCACATCGCCAGCCCGATGCCGGTGCCAGGGTAGGCCTCCTTGGAGTGCAGGCGCTGGAAGATCACGAAGACGCGCTCGGCGAACTCGGGCTCGACGCCGATTCCGTTGTCACTGACCGAGAATTCCCACTCGTCGCCGACTCGCTCTGCCTCGACGCGAACCTTGGGCGGGTCGTCGCCGCGGAACTTCACCGCGTTGCCGATGAGGTTCTGGAAGACCGCGGCCAGCAGCGTCTGTTCGCCGTGGACAGTGGGCAGCGGGCCGACCTCGACCACCGCGCCCGCGTCGGCGATGGCGTCGGCCAGGTTGGCCTGGGCCTGGGCCACGAGGTCGGCGGCCGCGACGATAGCCCATTCCTTGCCCTGCCTGCCGACCCGGCTGAACGCGAGCAGGTCGTTGATCAGGATCTGCATCCGCTTGGCGCCGTCGACGGCGAACCCGATGTACTGGTCGGCGCGGTCATCGAGTTGGCCCTTGTAGCGGCGTTCGAGCAGCTGGCAGAAGCTGGCGACCTTGCGCAGCGGCTCCTGCAGGTCGTGGGAGGCGACGTAGGCGAACTGCTCCAGCTCGGCGTTGGAGCGGGCCAGGTCGGTGGTGCGCAGGTCGAGTTCGGCGTTGACGGCGCGCTGCACGGCCAGGTCGCTGACGATGCGTTTGCGCATCTGGTCGACGTCGCCGGACAGCTCGATGACCTCGCGGGGCCCGATCAGCTCGATCTCGTGCTGGAAGTCGCCGTCGGCCACGCGACGGACCTGCCCGGCCAGTCGGGACAGCGGGGTCACCACCGCCCGCCGCAGCGCGACGGTGGCGCCGACGAAGACGAGCAGCAGGACCCCGGCGATCGACACGCACACGATCACCACCCGGTCGGCGGCCACGGCGAGCGCGTCGCGGGCCTCCGCTCGTGTCGTGTCGAGTCGCGCCTTGAGCTGGTCGAGTGCCTGCCGGACCGGGGAGAACTTCTCGGTGCCCGCGTTCACCGAACCCGGTGTGCCGGTGGACTCGTAGGTCCGGATGTTCGGTTCGGCGTACTCGGCCCGCCAGCGGCCCACCTCGCGGTCGACCGTGTCGAGCGCCCCGCTGATCTCGGGCAGCCCGGCGAGCAGCGGCCGCAGCTTCGCGGTCGCCTCGTTCTGGCTGAGCAGGCCCTGGGCGTAGGCGTCGTAGAAGGCCCGCTCGCCGGTGATGGTGTAGCCGCCCGCGCCGGAGCGCTGGTCGAACACGGCCGAGTCCAGGCGCAGCGCTTGCTGCACCGCCGGGTCGAGCTGGTCGACCAGTCGTTCCCTGGCGTCGGTGAGGCGCAGGATCACCACCGCGCCCGCGATGATCGCGCCGACCGAGACCGCCACGAGCAGCACGATGACCAGGCCGAGCCACTGGCGCAGCGACCGGGAGCGACCGCGCGACCAGCGCGGGGCGACCTCCAGGACGTCAGTCATCGTCGGGGCGTCGGGTGAGCAGCAGCGCGGCGACGTCGTCGACCAGGTCGCCCCGGTTGAGCGCGCGCGCCTCCTGGATCACCTCGTCGAGCACGGTCTCCTGCCAGCCCGCGCCGGAGTTGGACTTGGTGCAGATGATCTGGACCAGCCGGTCGGACCCGAGCCGCTCGGCGGTGTCGTCCACCCGTCCCTCGATGAGGCCGTCCGTGTAGAGCAGGACCGACCACGCGGGCCCGAGATCGACGGTGGCGGGGATCCAGGTGGCGTCGGTGAGCACACCCAGCGGGACGCCGATGGGGGCACTGAGCAGGGTGGCCTTCGAGTCCGCGCAGAGCACCGGGGCCGGGTGGCCCGCCAGGTGCAGCTGCGCGGTACTCCGGTCGGAGCTGACCGACAGCATGCACGCGGTGGCGAACAGCCCCTCGATGTGCCGTTCGTGCACGAGCACCTGCTGCATCGTGTCGAGGACCTCGTTCACGGGGCGCCCGGCCAGCACGAGTGCCCGCCACGCCACCCGCAGGCACACGCCGAGCGCGGCTTCGTCGGGGCTGTGGCCGCAGACGTCGCCGACGATGGCGTGGACAGTGCCGTCGGCGGCCTGCACCACGTCGTAGAAGTCGCCGCCGAGCAGCATCCGGGCGCGGCCCGCGAGGTACCGGGACGACACGTTCAGTCGCTCGTCGGAGTAGACCGGCGACGGCAGCAGACCGCGTTCCAGGCGGGCCTTCTCCAGCGCGTGCAGGCGTTCCTCGCGGAGCTGGCTCTGGATCTCCTCGGTGCGGGCGCGCTGCACGGCGTAGCGGATAACGCGGACCAGCATGTCCCCGTCGACCTGGCCTTTGACCAGGTAGTCCTGGGCGCCCGCGGCCACCGCCGCCACGCCCTGCTGCTCGTCGTCGAGCCCGGTCAGCACGACCATGGCGACATGGCTGTTGGCCTCCTCGAGCACCCTCAGGGCCTCCAGGCCGCTGGCGTCGGGCAGGCCGAGGTCGACCAGCACGCAGTCCTGGCCGTCGAGCAGCGACCTCGCCTCGGTGAGCGACTGGGCCCTGGTCAGCCGGATGGGGGCGGCGACGTCGGCGAGCAGCTCCTCCACGAGCAGCGCGTCGCCGGGGTCGTCCTCGACAAGCAGCACCCGCAGCGGTGCGTGCAACGCCTCGTGCGCATCCATCAAGTCGGCTCCGAGTCGGCGTATGGCGTCGGGTCTGATGCTATCTGTACACCTTGCTCGGTCCAGCAGGCCTGACCACGGTGAGCGAACCCACCGCGCGGTCGCGGCGAAGTGTCATTCATAGTGGACCGATGAGCGGCCCGTTCGACGGATGGCTGCCGATTCGCGGCCTGGAGGCGGTGCTGTCGGCGGGACGCTCGCTGCTGCCGTCGGTGCCGATGTCGCCCGCCGCCGTGGTCCAGACCGCCGTGCGGGTGACCGCGCAGCGGCTGCGCGGCAAGCGCGTCACGGTGAAATCCGACGGGCAGGACGTGCCGCTTACCGTGGTCGACCTCGACTGCACCGGCGACACGCTGCGCCTGGCCCAGGGCCGAATCGACGCGGTCAGCTTCGAGGCCCGCGACGTCGCCTGGCCGTCGCTGACCCTCGACCGGCTCCTGGTGACCGCCCGCGACCTGCGGCTGGCGGGCCCGTTCTCGACCGCGGTGATGGCCGAGTCGGTCACCCTCGCGGTGTCGCTGTCCGCCGAGGCGCTGCGCGACGAACTGGCCAAGGTGCGGCCTGACCTGCGTATCCGCTTCGGCGAGGCGCTCTATGTGGCCCGCGACCCGTGGCCAGGTGAGCTGGAGGTCGTCCCCGAGGTCGACGACGGCGTGGCGCGGCTGCGGCCGACCGCGCTGTGGATCGCGGGCAGGCGGCTGCGCGTGCCCGCGCGGGTACGCCCGTTCGACGTGCCACTGCCGGACCTGCCGCAGGGCATGCGCCTGACGTCGGTGACCACCTCGGCCGACGGCGTCGAGCTGCGCGGCGAGGCGCGGCACTGGCGGGACCGGCTGACGTCGACGCCGCTGGTCGAGCTGCTGAACCTGCTCGCCACCGCCGCCCAGACCTTGACGATCGGTCGCTGAACGCGGGTCTCAGACCCCGGCCGAGAGTTGACTCATTGTGTACTGGACCAATTCGACCAGCACGTCCTTGCTCGACTCCCGCTCACGCACGTCGCAGCGGATGATCGGCACGGTGTCGTCGAGGTCGAGCGCCTGCCGCACCTCGTTCTCGGTGTGCGGCCACGTGCCCTCGAAGCCGTTGACCGCCACGATGAACGGGATGTTGCGGTGCTCGAAGAAGTCGATCGACGGGAAGCTCGAGTCGAGCCTGCGGGTGTCGACCAGCACGATCGCGCCCAGCGCGCCCATCGCCAGTTCGTCCCACATGAACCAGAACCGGTTCTGTCCCGGGGTGCCGAAGAGGTAGAGCACCACGCGGGAGTTGATCGTGATGCGGCCGAAGTCCAAGGCGACGGTGGTCGTCTCCTTGCTCTCGATGCCCACCATGTCGTCGATCCCGACGCTGGCCTCGGTCAGGACCTCCTCGGTCCGCAGCGGCGGGATCTCGCTGACCGAGTTGACCATCGTGGTCTTCCCGACCCCGAAGCCGCCCGCCACCACGATCTTGATCGAGGTGGGGATCACGCTCGTGTCACTCACCTGGTCAGATCCTCCGAATGCCATCGAGCACCGCCTGCAGAAGTTTCGTGTCGGCGATCTCCGAGGTCTGGAACAGCGCCCCGGCCACCACGTCGCCGCGCTCGATCAGATCGCTGATCAGCACCTTGACCACCACGAGGGGGACGTTGAGATACGCGGCCACCTCGGCGACCGAGAGCGGGACCTTGCACAGGTCGATGATGTCCAGGTGCTCCGGGGACAGCGACGACGGGTCCGACCGCGACTGGGACGCCCGGATCTGGGTCACCAGGTTCAGGTTGGGCGCGCCCGGCCGGGTCCGGCCCCGCGTCATCGCGTACGGCCGGACCAGCGGACCCGCCGCGTCGTCGAACCACCAGTCTTGGTCGGCCGTCATCACGAGGGCCGTCTGCCGGGCACTGCCACCTGTTGCTGCCCACCGCGCGGCGCGGAGGCCAGGTGCGCGCCGACCCGCTTGACCAGCATGTTCATCTCGTAGGCGATCATGCCGACGTCCGCGTCCTCCTCGCCGAGCACCGCGAGGCAGGCGCCCCGGCCCGCCGCGGTGACGAAAAGGAACGCGTGGTCCATCTCGACGATCGTCTGCCGGACCTGCCCGCCGCCGAACTGCCTGCCGGTGCCCCTGGCCAGGCTCTGGAACGCCGAGGCCATGGCCGACAGGTGCTCCGAGTCGTCCTTGGACAGGTCGTCCGACCGGCCGAGCAGCAGCCCGTCCGCGGAGAGCACGACTGAGTGCCGGATGCCGACGACCCTGCGCACGAGGTCGTCCAATAGCCAGTTGAGCTGGTGGTCCTGGCCGAACTTGTCGTTCACGTGGAGCTGTCCTTCCCCGTAATAACTGTCATCACGGCTCGACCGGAGGGTCGGCTCGGCGTGCGTCGAGAGTGCCCCGCTGGAACGCGGCCATGGTGGAGCGGACCCGTTCCGGGGAGTGTTCCCTGTCAGGCAGCTCCACCTCGGATGGCGGTTCCTCCCGCAGCTGCGGCGCGAGGTGCTGCTGTCGCTTGCGTCTGGGCAGTTGCGGGGCCGCCTGCGCGGCCCCGGGTTGGTCGTCCACCTTCGCCGGTTCCCCAACTCCGTTGTCGGTTCGCTCCCGTCTGGGCAGGTCCCCACCGCCGTCGCGGCGGGGTTGGGCGACGGGCGGTCTTGGCCGTGGCGCGACGTCCTCGGTGTCGACCTGCGGCCACAGCGTGTCCTCGACCGACCCACCGACGTCGGACCACATCCGGTCGAACGCCGGTCCGACCGGCGGCTCGTAGCGCACCTCCGGCTCAGGCTTGCGCGGCGTGCGCGCGGTCTGCTGCCGGGGGCGCGGGGTGGGCGAGCCGTGGTCGGCCTCGACCGCCTCGACGACGATGTCGGACGGGAGGAAGACCAGCGCGACCGTGCCGCCGTACGGCGATTCCCGCAGCTCGACGCGGATGGACCGGCGCACCGCGAGCCGGGCGACGACGAACAGGCCGAGGCGCGACTCACCGCGCAGCGCCATCGCGTCGAACTCGGGCGGGTAGGCCAGCATCTGGTTCGCCGCTTCGCGGTCCTCGGCGGTCATGCCGAGGCCGTGGTCCTCGATCTCCACGACCACGCCACCCGACACCAGGCTCGTGTACACCTCGACCTGCGAGCGCGGCGGCGAGAACGACGCCGCGTTGTCGACCAGTTCGGCGACCAGGTGGATGGTGTCGGCGACGGCGACGCCCTGCAGCGCGACGTCGGGCACCTGGCGCACCCGGACCCGGACGTACTGCTCGGTCTCGGCGACCGCGGCGCGCAGGATGTCGAGCAGCCGCACCGGCTTGCGCCACTGCCTGCCGGGCTGCTCGCCCGCCAGGATGATCAGGTTCTCGGCGTTGCGCCGCGCGCGGGTGGCGAGGTGGTCGAGCTGGAACAGCGCGTCGAGGTGTTCCGGGTTCTCTTCCTCGCGCTCGATCTTGTCCAGGATCTTGAGCTGGCGGTGCACCAGGCCCTGGTGGCGGTGGGCGATGCCGAGGAAGACCCGGTTGACACCCTCGCGGGCCTGGCTCTCCTTCACCGCCGCGGCGACCGCGGTGTACTGGGCGGCGTTGAACGCGTCGGCCACCTGGCCGATCTCGTCGGTGCCGTAGTCCAGGGGCGGCACCTCGGCGCTCACGTCGACCCGGGCACCCTGCCGCAGTTTCTCGACGATGTCGGGCAGCCGTTCGTGGGCAAGTCGCAGCGACTCGTTCTTCAGGTCGTTCAGCCGGTTCACGACCGCCTTGTTGACCAGCCTGCGGGCGAACAGGGTGGCGGCGACCATGCCGAGCACGACCAGGAACAGCGCGACGAGACTGCCGATGAGGCCGGTCTGGAACCGGCTGTCGGCCCGGTCGATCACCACGTCGACCGCGCCGGAGACCTGCTGGGTGGTCAGCTTGATCAGTTCCTCGGCGGCGGTCCCGGAGACCGTCTCCCAGTCCTGCTCGCTGACCGGCGGCGGCGTGGCCGGGGTCCGCTTGGCGGAGCTCTCCTCCGGCTTGGGACCGAGCGCGATCAGCGTGTTCTCGTCGGCGACGAGCCTGCCCCAGGCCTGGGTGGCCGTCATGCGCTCGTAGGCGCCCTTGAGCGGCTGGGTGGCCAGGTCGACCTGGGTGGCCAGGGTCGTGCGGTAAGAGCCGACCAGGCTGACGAACTCGATGTGCTGGGCCGGGGTGAAGCCGCCCGCGTCGAGCGCGATCGCGGCCAGTGAGGCCGCCCGCGACATCCGGTCACTCGCCCGGATGACCTCGATCATGGTCAGGGTCGACTCGACCATGTCCGCGTCGGGCAGCTCACGGGCCTGGGTGTCGAACAGCGCGAGCCCGGCGTCGAGCAGGCCGTTGTAGTACGCGTAGATCTCGGTCTTGTCGGCCTTGCCGCCGCCGACCTGGACACGCTGGTCTGGCAGGGCGGTGACGGCGGTGACGAACGGGGTGAGGCGGGCCTCGACGGCGGGGGTAGCACTTCCCGGCATCGCGTCGAGGGCGGCGGTGAAGTCCTGCAGCGACAGGTCCGTGGTCTGCTGCGGGCCCGCGAGCGCGGGCAGGTCGGGCCGCTCGGCGGTGAGCGCGGTGATCGTGGCCTGGCGTTCGCGCTGCAGGGCGGAGAGCGTGTTGACCGCGGGGATCGCGCCGCCCTTGAC
Source organism: Actinokineospora sp. (assembly GCA_035540215.1). GTDB lineage: Bacteria > Actinomycetota > Actinomycetes > Mycobacteriales > Pseudonocardiaceae > Actinokineospora. The sequence continues at coordinate 10,159 of DATLIA010000015.1, forward strand.
CGCGGCGGCCGTGTCCCGGATGTAGATGCCGTCGAAGACGGTGAAGGTCGAGAAGACCGCCCACATCACCAGCAGGATCACCGCGGGGACGGCGACGACGCCGGTCAGGCGGGACCGGATCGAGGTCGCCTTGGCCTGCGTACGGGTCTTGCGCTTCACGACTCTCCACAGTCCGGGGTCAAAGGTCCTCCGCCCGCCCTGGCGACGCCCCACGAAGGTGTGTCACTCGAACCGGAACCATCGACGCACATTCCAAGATCGACAGTACACAGAGCAAGCGATCACACGCGGTACGCGAAGATGAAGCGTAGCGGTTCACACGAAAGTGGAAGTGACACCCCCATGACCATCTCCGCACCGCCGCATGGTGCGGACCTGCGGACACCGACGTGGGGTGACCGAAAGGGCAACACTTGGGGTCGGTCGGCTACGGAGTGACTACGGACCCTTGCCGAGAGCCACGGACGGGGGGATCGTCGCCTCACCCACCGGTGTGCCGATCACGGCCTGTCGAAGGACTCCCCCATGGCAGCCAAGAAGACCGACCCACTCGCGCCGACCGAGGACCTTTTCGCCGCCCTTCGTGAGTTCATCCGGTCCCGGGGGTCCGGCTACCTCACCGACCCGAACGTGTCCTCGATCGGGATCGGCTACAAGGTGCGCGGCGGCAGGCAGACCAAAGAGGTGTCGATCCAGTTCACGGTGGCGGCCAAGGCCGAGCCGGAGGCATTGGAGGCGCTTGGCACCGTGGAGCTACCGGCGACGATCACCGTCGGCGGTGTCGAGGTGCCCACCGACGTGCTCGAACGGACCTATCACCCGGACTTCCGGGTCGTGGCCGAGGCCGCGGCGAACGACCGCAAGGTGCGGATCGACCCGATCCGGCCCGGTGTCAGCGTCGGCCACCCGTCGATCACCTGCGGGACCGTCGGCGCCATCGTCTACGACGTCGAGACCGGTAAGCCATGTGTGTTGAGCAACTGGCACGTGTTGCACGGCCACGACGGCGCCCTCGGCGACACCGTCGTGCAGCCCGGCACCCACGACGACAACCGCAACGACCGCAACCACCTCGGCCCGCTGGTCCGGTCCTACCTCGGCATCGCGGGCGACGGCGCCATCGCCGCGGTCGATGGCCGCGCGGTCGACCCGTCGATCCTCGAACTCGACGTCGTCCCGGACGAACTGGGCGAACCCGAACTGGGCGACAAGGTGGTCAAGAGCGGCCGGACCACCGGGGTCACCCACGGCATCGTCCGCCGGATCGACACCATCGCGAAGATCAACTATGGCGGCGACCGGGGCGTCGTGGAGATCGGCTGCTTCGAGATCGGCGTCGACCCGGCCCGCAAGCCCGTCGACGGCGAGGTCAGCCGGGGCGGCGACTCCGGGGCGGCCTGGGTGTTCAAGGCGGGCAACGGCAGGCCGGGCAAGGTGCTCGCGGGCCTGCACTTCGCGGGCGAGGGCACCGGCGACCCGGACGAGCACGCGCTGGCCTGCCTGCCGCGGTCGGTGTTCGAGAAGCTCGGCATCACCCTCGTACAGCCCGAGGCAGGCGTCACGACCGGCGGATTCGACGCGAAGTTCCTCAGCGTCGAATTGGCCGCGCCGACCCTGGACCCGGAGGTCGCCGCCGACGCGGTGACGGTGGACGGCTCTGCCAGGGTCGACTACACCCACTTCTCGCTGACCATGAGCCAGTCCCGCAAGTTCGCCTACTGGGTGGCGTGGAACATCGACGGCGGCGGCCTGAAGAAGATCAGCCGGACCAACATCCCGTTCCTCAAGGACCCCCGCCTGCCCGCGACCGCGCAGACCGGCGACGAGCTCTACAAGGACAACCGGCTCGACCGCGGCCACCTCGCCCGGCGCGCGGACCTGCTGTGGGGGTCGCTGGACGAGGCGAAGCAGGCCAACCGGGACTCCTTCTTCTTCACCAACATCACCCCGCAGATGGACGACTTCAACCAGAGCATGCGGCGCGGGCTGTGGGGTCGGCTGGAGGACGCGGTCTTCGAGGACGTCGAGGTGGACGACCTGCGGGTCAGCATCTACGGCGGCCCGGTGTTCGGCGCCGACGACCGGGTCTTCCGCGGGGTGAAGATCCCGCGCGAGTTCTGGAAGGTCATCGCCTTCGTCGAGGCGGGCAAGCTCAAGGTGAGCGCGTTCCTGCTCACCCAGAACCTGGACCACCTGGAGTCGCTGGAACTCGACGAGTTCCGCGTGTTCCAGCTCGGCGTGGCCGAGCTGGAGGAGCGGACGAACGTGCGCTTCCCGGACGCGGTCCGGACAGCCGACTCGTTCCGCCATGCGCCGGAGGCCGACGGACCGCGTCAGCCGCTCGGCTCGACGACGGAGATCGTCTGGAGCTAGCGGCGTGACCCCATGACGTTGACCGGGTCTCGACATGCCCACGACGCCGCTGCCCGCGTTGCAGGAACAGCCACGTACACCCGGTACGCGCGCTGTCCCTGCGCCTTGGCAGCGACGCCGTGGACACGCCGATACCCGGCCAACGTCATGAGTCACACCACTAGCGAACAGTCCCCAGGACGCGCTTGATCGCGATCTCGATCACGACCCGCTCCGGGTTCTCCCGGGGCGGCTTGTAGCGGGCGGTGTAGCGGGCCACGGCGTCGGCGATCGACTCCGGGTCGTCGAGCACCCGCGCCACACCCTCCACTGTGGACCAGCGGGCACCGTCCAACTGGCACAGCGCGGCCGGAGCCGTTCCAGCGGAACGGATGTGGCGCACCTTCGCCGACGCGCCGGAGGTGATCACCCGCGCCACGCCCGCGTCGAGGTCGAGGGTCGCGCCGACCGGCACCACGTGTGGGGTACCGGTCGGCCGGACCGTCGTCAACGTACAAAGGTGGCGCTCCTGCCAGAACGCCACGAACTCATCAGAGACCGTCAGCACGCGCCAACGGTACGGGTTCTAGTCCTCGTCGCCGAAGAATGCGTCGCCGATCTCATCGAAGACCTCGCCCATGACCATGCCGCCGACGACGCCGGCCGCGATGCCGCCGACGAGGCCCATGCCGCCGCCACCGTGACCGCCATGGCCGCCATGGCCGCCATGGTGGCCGCCGCCGTGGAAGCCCTGGGCCGGGCGCCGGGAGGCGACCTGCGAGAGCCACTGGCTGATCTGCGCGGCCCAGTCGGTGCGCGCGGCCTCCTCGTGGCTGGTGTGGAAGCGGCCGTACACGTCGCCGCCCGCCTGGAACAGACCAGCGCGCTTGTCGGCCTCCAGGACCACCGCCATCCCGCCGGGTTCGGCGACGAAGGTCAGCTCGACCTGGGTGATGCCGCCCGCCAGCTCCCGCGGCGGGTAGAACTCGATCTCCTGGAAGAACGGCAGCCGCTGCTGGACGCCGTGGATGCGGCCCGCCTCCAGGTCGGCGCTCTTGAACCGGAAGCCGAGCCGGGCGAACGCGTCGAGCACCGCGGCCTGCGAGGGCAGCGGGACGATCGTCACCTGGTCGAGGTCGCCCTTGTCGACGGCCTTGGCCACGGCCAGCTCGGTGCGCAGCCCGAGGCCCATGCCGTGCATGTGGTGGCCGAACAGCTCGGTGACTGGCGCCTCCCACGGCACCGGGATCTGGAACGGGACGGCCTTGGCCTGGCCCGCGGGCAGCACGAAGCGGCCGGAGACCACGGCCCGGTCGAATTCGACGACCTGGGCGCCGCCGTCGCCCCGCTCGACCCTGGTGACCAGGGAGAGGGCGATGTAGTCGATGTCGCAGTCGTGCTCACCGCCGGTCATGCGGACCTCGCCGGTGAGCAGACCGCCCGGGTACACCCGGCTGTCGGTCAGCACGGTGTCGACTGTCGGGCCACCCACGCCCAGCGCCCGCAGCATCTTCTTGAACACCATCGTCTGGATTCTCCCGTTCGCGAACTGGCCGTTCGGCACCCGCCGCCGACCCGTCGGGTCAACGGACCGCGCGGCGCGCGCGTTCCCGAGTGTCTCGCCATCCTGGACGCATGGCCCCTGGTTCGGTTCACAGGGATACCCAACCGCGATCTGAGTGGAGAACCCGTGCCCCAGTCCCCCGCCCGCATCGACACCGCCGCCGTCGCCCGGCTCGGCGACGAGATCCTCGACTGGCGGTTCCGGTCGGTGCCGGACAGCCTGTTCGGGCTGACCGCGTCCGCGGCGGCGGCCCGTCAACCAGGGCTGTTCCGCGACGGCTTCGTCGGGCCGATCGTGGCCCTCGACGGACCGGCGATCGAGCACAACCTCACGACCATGGCCGCCTGGTGCGCCGAGCGCGGCCTGCTGCTGGCACCGCACGGCAAGACCACGATGGCGCCCGCCCTGTTCGCCCGCCAGCTCGACCTCGGCGCGTGGGCGATCACCGCGGCGACGGCGGGCCAGCTCCGGGTCTACCGGGCGTTCGGGGTGAGCCGGGTGCTGGTCGCCAACGAGTTCCTCGACCCGGCGGGCCTGCGCTGGCTGGCCCGCGAGCTGGCCGACCCGGACTTCGAGGTCGTCTGCTGGGTCGACTCGGTCCGCGGCGTCGAGCTGATGACCGAGGCGTGGTCGGGCGCCCGGCCGCTCGACGTGCTGGTCGAGGTCGGCGTGCCGGGCGGGCGCACCGGGGTGCGGGACGAGGCCACCGCGCTCGCGGTCGCGGCGGCCGTCGCGGCGAGTCCGGCGCTGCGCCTGGCCGGGGTCGGCGGCTACGAGGGTCCCGCGTCGTCCGACGCCGGAGCCGACGGGCTGGCCGCCGTCGCGGCCTATCTCGACCGGCTGCGGGCCACCGTGTTCGCACTGGCCGGGCTGTTCGAGACCGACGAGGTCATCGTCACCGCGGGCGGCAGCGCGTTCTTCGACCAGGTCGCCGACGCGCTCACCGGCCCATGGCCGGTCCCGGTCCGCCCGGTCCTGCGCTGCGGCACGTACGTGACCCACGACGACGGCTTCTACCGGGACGTCTCCCCCTTGGGCGAGCACCCCCGCCTGCACGCGGCGGCACCACTGCGGTCGGCGCTGCGCGCGTGGGCGCAGGTGGTCTCCCGCCCCGAACCCGGTCTCGCCCTGCTCGCCGCCGGGAAACGGGACCTCCCCTACGACCTCGGACTGCCCGAACCGAGGCTGCGCCGCACCGCCACCGGGATCACCCCGCTGGTCGGATGCGTGGTGAGCGCCCTCAACGACCAGCACGCCTACCTGCGCGGCGACGCGGACCTCGACGTCGGCGACTGGGTCGGACTCGGCCTGTCCCATCCGTGCACGACCTTCGACAAGTGGAACCTGCTGCCGGTCACCGCGGCCGACGGCGAGACCGTGACCGACTTCCTCCGGACATTCTTCTGACCGACCTCCCGAGTGATGGAAAGTCGGTATGACGTCCGATCTGGCGCGTGGCCGTCCGAGCACGCAAGGTGAAGCCGGGACGCACTCAGATCTTGACACGGGCGAGTGACGGGGGCCACGCTGTCCTCAAGTGGTCTAAACCACTTCGACCATCGTCGCCTTGTGCCCCGGGGCGGCGTTCGGAAGGCGGTTTTGTCGTGCGCAAGTGTTTGGACGCAAGGAAGTCAGTCGTCGGAGGTATCGCGCTAGCGTTAGCCCTAACTGGCTGCGCCGGCTCGGGAAACAGCGGCAATTCATCGGATCAGACCGGACCGCGCACCCTGACGGTGTGGTTGATGAACGGATCGGCGCCGCAACCGCTGACCGACGCGCTGCACAAGGAGTTCCAGGAGACGCACAAGGACGTCACGGTCAAGTACGAAGTCCAGCAGTGGAACGGCATCCAGGACAAGCTGACCACCGCGCTGGCGGGCAACGACGCGCCCGACGTGATCGAGATCGGCAACACCCAGGCGCCGAAGTTCGCCGCGGCGAAGGTGCTCACCGACCTGACCGAGGCCAGCTCCGGGTTCAACAAGGACCAATGGCTGGGGAGCCTGAAGGACTCTGGTTCGTGGGACGGCAAGCAGTTCGCCGTGCCGTTCTACGCGGCCAACCGCCTTGTCCTGTACCGAAAGGACATGTTCGAGCAGGCTGGCGTCGCCGCGGTGCCAACGTCGCGGCAGGAGTGGCTAGACGCGATCTCCAAGCTGCGGGCCAAGTTCGGCGCCGACCCGGAGTTCCAGGCGCTCTACCTGCCGGGGCAGAACTGGTACACCTTGCTGTCGTTCATCTACGACGAGGGCGGTGACATCGCCAAGCGCGACGGCACCAAGTTCACCGCCACGCTCGACAGCGCGCAGGCGAAGGCCGGTCTGGAGTTCTACAAGACGTTGCAGGAGGCCTCGGGAACCAAGGCCCCCAAGGACACCGACGAGCAGACCCCCGAACAGGCCGGGATCTTCGGCCAGGGCAAGGTCGCGATGATGATCGCGCTGCCATGGGAGTTGGCGACGGCGGCGAAGAACAACCCGGGCCTCACCGCGCAGACCTCGGCGTTCCCGATCCCGTCGAAGAACTCCGGTGCCACCGCGCCGGTCTTCCAGGGCGGCTCGAATCTCGCGGTCCCTGCCTACAGCAAAGACCAGGACCTGGCCAAGGACTACCTCAAGCTGCTGTCCGGCGCGAAGTACCAGAGCCAGTTCGCCAAGGCGGGCATGATCCCTGGCACGTCGACCGACGTCGCGGCACTGGAGGCCGACCCGGTCAACGCGGCGATGGCCAAGGCGTCCCGCAACGGCCGCGCGGTACCGGCGACCCCGACCTGGGGTGCGATCGAGGCGGGCCAGAACCCGCTCAAGGACATGCTGACCGCCTACCTCACCGGGGCCAAGACGATCGGCGTCGCGACCGCGGACGCGAACTCCGCGCTGAATAAGGCATTCGCGGGCTGATGACCGCGACCGTGGACACCGTGTCGCCCGCGGCAGCACCCCCGCGGGCGGCGCGGCCCCACCGGCGGCCAGCCGGTCGGGTCGCGCCATACCTGATGCTCGCGCCCGCCGTGGTGATCCTGATCGCCCTGCTCGGCTGGCCCGCGCTGCAGGTGCTCGGAATCAGCTTCCGCAGGCTCGACCTCGGCGAGCTGGTCCGGGGCGAGGTGGCGTGGATCGGCCTCGAGAACTACCGGGCCGTGCTGTCCGACCCCGAGTTCTGGGTGATCGGGTTGCGCACCTTGGTGTTCACGGCGGCGTGCGTCGTAGCGACCGTCCTTATCGGACTCGGTATCGCCGTCCTCATGCGACACCTGGACGGCTTCGTCAGGGTCGCGCTGCAGCTGGCGCTTGTCCTGGCATGGGCCACGCCGATCATCGCCACGACCACGGTGTTCCAGTGGATGTTCGATCAGCGGTACGGGATTCTCAACAAGACGTTGGTGGCACTGGGTTTCGACGGCTTCGCGGGCCACTCGTGGTTCGGCAGCGGGGCGAGCACGATGACCGTCATCGGTCTGCTGATCCTCTGGCAGGCGGTGCCGTTCGTCGCGTTCACCCTGTACGCGGGACTGCTCAGCGCGTCGAAGGAGCTCTACGAGGCCGCGAGCATCGACGGCGCGGGCCCGTGGCAGTCGTTCCGCACGGTCAGCTGGCCCGCGGTGCGGCCGCTGCTGACGATGGTCGCGTTCCTTTCGGTGCTGTGGGACTTCAAGGTTTTCACCCAAGTCTGGGCCATCAAGCAAGGCGGCCCGGACGGCGACAGCACCACGCTGCCCGTCCTGCTCTACCTCAAAGGGATCTCCGGGAGCCACTTCGGCGTGGCCGCGGCGATCGCGGTGCTGATGCTGCTGATCCTGGTCGCGGTGACCTGGCGGTACCTGCGGCTGTTGACGCGCTCACCGGAAACGGAGCTGTGATCCGATGAAGACCCGATCCCAGCGCGTCGCGCTGAACACCGCCGGACTTGTCGTCGCGCTGCTGTTCTTCTTCCCCACGTACTGGATGTTCACTACCGCGCTGAAGAAGTCCAACGAGATCCTCTCCCCCGCCTACGACCTGATCCCGCTGTCGGCGACCTTGGACAACTTCGTCACCGCGATCACCAAGCCAGGGTTCACGACCTTCCTGACAAACAGCCTCATCGTCACCCTCGGCGCCGTCGGGTGCGCGCTGGCGGCGGGCTTGCTCGCGGCGGTCCCGTTGGCGCGCATGAGGTTCGCGGGCCGCCGCGGGTTCGTGCTGCTGGTGCTCATCGCCCAACTCGCGCCGCTGGAGGCGCTGTTCGTGCCGATGTACCTGATCATGCGCGACGCGGACCTGCTCGACACCCTGCCGTCGCTGCTGCTCGTCTACACCGCGTTCACGCTGCCCTTCACCATCTGGACGCTGCGCGGGTTCGTCAAAGGCATCCCGGTCGAGCTGGAGGAGGCCGCCATGGTCGACGGCTGCGGGCGGTGGGGCGTGTTCCGGCGGATCACGCTCCCGCTACTCGGCCCCGGCCTGGTCGCCACGTCGGTCTTCGCGTTCGTCACCGCGTGGAACGAGTTCCTGTACGCGCTGGTCTTCATGCGCGACCAGTCGAAGCAGACGCTGCCCGTATGGCTGTCGTCGTTCCGCACCGCGTTCGGCACCGACTGGGGCGGCGTCATGGCCGCGTCGGTCGTCTACGCCGTGCCCGCGCTGGTGTTCTTCCTGCTCGTCCAGCGCAAGCTGGTCGCGGGCTCGTTCGCGGGGGCGGTGAAGGGATGAGTCTGCGCAGGCTGGCTGAAGCGGTGTTGTTGCCCGGGTTCTCGGGCACCTCCGAGTTACCCGGCTGGCTGCTCGACCGAGTCGGCGCGGGTCTGGGCGGCGTGGTCCTGTTCAGCCACAACGTCGTCGACGACGAGCAGGTCACCAAGCTGACCGGGCGGCTGCGGGGCGAACGCGACGACGTGGTGATCGCCATCGACGAGGAGGGCGGCGACGTCACCCGCCTCGACGCGGCGCGGGGCAGCAGGCTGCCGGGGCCGATGGCGCTGGCCGCGGCCGACGACCTCGGGCTCACCGCCGAGGTCGGCCTGGCCATCGGCGCCCGGCTGGCGACGTGCGGCGTCACGCTGAACCTGGCGCCCTGCGCGGACCTCAACCTCACCCAGGACGACCCAATCATCGGCGTGCGGGCCTTCGGTTCGGACCCGGCACGCGCCGCCGAGCACGTCGCCGCCACCGTGCGCGGAATGCAGCGGCCCGGCGTCGCCGCCTGCGTCAAGCATTTCCCCGGTCACGGGGCGGCCACCGCGGACTCGCACTTGACGCTGCCGATCCTGCCGCGCACGCCTGCCGAACTTGCCGCCACCGAACTGGTCCCGTTCCGCGCCGCGATCGCCGCGGGCGTGCGGGCCGTCATGACCGGCCACCTCGTCGTACCCGCATGGGGACCGGCTCCGGCCACGCTCAATCCGACGGCGATGCGGGTGCTGCGCGACGAGCTCGGCTTCACCGGCACGGTGGTAACCGACGCGGTCGAGATGGGCGCGGTCGCGGGCACCCTCGGCAACGCGGCCGGACTACGTGAAGCGGCCGTGCTCGCCCTGGCCGCGGGTGCGGACACGCTGTGCGTCGGCGGAACGCCCGCCGACCCCGACTTCATCGACGCGCTGGTCGACCGGATCGTCGCGGCCGTGCGCGACGGTGTCATCGGGGAGGAACGCCTGGCCGACGCCGCCGCCCGGACCCGGGCGCTTGGCACCGAGCCGGTCGGGGTGACCGGGGTGCGGTGTGAGGTCGACCTGGGGCTGGAGGTGGCACGCGCGGCACTGCGGGCCACCCCGATCCCCGACCTGGGCGCCCAGCCCGTCGTGGTCGACATCGGGGCCACGCCGACGATCGCGGCGGGCCCCGTCCCCTGGGGGCTCGCACCGCACCTCGCCGAGGTGCTCCCAGAAGCCGTGTCCTGGACCGAGGACACCGACCTGTCCGGCCGGGTGGTCATCGTGGCCACCCGCGACGCCCATCGCCATCCACCTGCCCGCGACCTCGTGCTGCGGCTGATCAAGCAAGCCGCGGCCGTGGTGCACGTCGAGACCGGGGTCCCGGCCCCGATCTCGGCGCGGCAGCCCGGATCGACACCCGAGGAGGTTCCTGGTCGAGCCTGCGCGCAGCCGCTGAGCTGCTCGCCGCCGGTCGACTGAGACCGAGGAGATAGTCCCCTAATCGTCCTCTCCGCCAAGTTCGGCGGCGAGGCCGCAGGCCCGATCCTGTCCCGCGAACTCCGCGGTCGGGTCCGTTCACAACATCCCTGCTCCGAGTTGAGGTGAACCATGCCCAAAATCCGATGGCACCTGGGTGCCGCGTTCGTCGCGGCGGCCGCGGTGACCTTGGCGCTCGTCGCCGCGCCCGCCAGCGGCGCCGCGTCGCCGACCGCCGAATTCCTCAAGACCTCCGACTGGGGGTCCGGCTGGGAAGGCAAGTACACGATCCGCAACGGCGGCACGACGGCGATCAGCAGCTGGTCGGTCGCGTTCGACCTGCCAGCCGGATCCTCGATCTCCTCGCACTGGGACGCCACGCGCACCCAGTCGGGCAACCGCTTCACCTTCTCGAACGTGTCGTGGAATGGCAGCATCCCGCCGGGCGGCACCGCGTCCTTCGGCTTCATCGGCAGCGGGTCGGGCTCCCCGACCAACTGCACCCTGAACGGCGCGTCCTGTGGCGGCGGTACCCCGCCGACCAGCACGACGACCCCGCCGACGTCGACCACAACGACGACGACCAGCCCGACCACGACCACGTCGACGACCACGACGACTCCCCCCACGTCGACGACGACCACCACCACGACGACTCCCCCGCCGCCGGGCTCCAAGGTGATCGGGTACTTCGCACAGTGGGGCGTCTACGGGCGCAACTACCACGTGAAGAACATCGTCACGAGCGGGTCGGCCTCGAAGCTGACCCACATCAACTACGCGTTCGGCAACGTGCAGAACGGCCAGTGCACCATCGGTGACAGCTACGCCGACTACGACAAGGCCTACACCGCGGGCGACAGCGTCGACGGTGTCGCCGACACGTGGGACCAGCCGCTGCGTGGCAGCTTCAACCAGCTGCGCAAGCTGAAGAAGGCGTACCCGCACATCAAGGTCATCTGGTCCTTCGGCGGCTGGACCTGGTCCGGCGGCTTCGGCGCTGCCGCGGCCAACCCGGCGGCGTTCGCGGACTCCTGCTACCGACTGGTCGAGGACCCGCGCTGGGCCGACGTGTTCGACGGCATCGACATCGACTGGGAGTACCCGAACGCTTGTGGCCTGACCTGCGACACCAGCGGGGCCGCGTCGTTCAAGAACCTGATGAGCGCGCTGCGGACCAAGTTCGGCTCCAGCAACCTCGTCACCGCGGCCATCACCGCCGATGGCTCGTCCGGCGGCAAGATCGACGCCGCCGACTACGGCGGCGCGGCCCAGTACGTCGACTGGTACATGCCGATGACCTACGACTTCTTCGGTGCGTGGGCGGCGCAGGGCCCGACGGCTCCGCACTCCCCGCTGACGTCGTACACCGGCATCCCCCAGGCAGGCTTCAACTCCGACGCCGCCATCCAGAAGCTCAAGTCCAAGGGCGTACCCGCGTCGAAGATGCTGCTCGGCATCGGCTTCTACGGCCGAGGCTGGACCGGCGTCACCCAGGCCGCACCGGGTGGCACCGCCACCGGCCCCGCTCCCGGCACGTACGAGCAGGGCATCGAGGACTACAAGGTCCTCAAGGGACGCTGCCCGGCCAGCGGCACCATCGCGGGCACCGCATACGCCTACTGCGGAAACCAGTGGTGGAGCTACGACACCCCGGCGACCATCGGAGGGAAGCGTTCGTACGCGTCGCAGCAGGGACTAGGCGGCATGTTCTTCTGGGAGCTCTCCGGCGACACGACCGGCGGAGAGCTGATCACGGCCCTGCGCGGGTAGGGGCGCACAGGGAATAAGACGGTCCGGCTGGGACGAGCCGGAACGTGAACGGCCCGCTCGGGAAATCCGAGCGGGCCGTTTCATTTGCCTATCGCGGTGCGGCCTGGCGACTACCTCCGCATGGATTCCGCGAACTCGTGGACATGCTGGACTTGACCAGAAGTCAGCCGTCGCACGTCCCAGATCAACCCGCCCACGCCTTCGACAGCCGGACTTGCAGGCGAGGGCGCATGTTCCAGTGGGACGCCGGTCAGGGCGGCCAGGTCCGCCGCGGGGATGTTCAACAGCGTCGAGAAATCGATCAGCAGGTCGGGGGTCACCTGCTTCACGCCCCGACCCACCTGCCCATACGTTGAGGCGGCCCAGTATCGGCCAGTAACGACCAAGAGCATCTTAGCTATCTGGGTCCAGCCCAGATTCCGGTTCGCGAGCATGCGCATCAGGACAGCGCCGGCGGCTGGACTGGTCGAGTAATACTGATGCGCCGTCAGCGTGCGAACCGGTCGAGTGCGCTTCTCTTGTGGGAGTTCTGACACAAGTCGGCGGACTTCACGTCGCTTCGCCTTCGGCAAGTGCATGTAAGCGCCTACAAGGCGGCGAACCCACGATCCAGCATCCGAGTCCAAGGGGGCAAGGTGGTCCGGCACCGCGATGCCCGCGATGGCCAAGCGGTCCGACTCATGCAGACCAAGCTCGACCGCGAACCGCTGCACCTCGATCGGGTTCAGCCCCCCGTTCTCCACTCGACAAAGTCTACCCGGCGATTGTTCCCTACCCGGAAATGCGAAATGCCCCCTCCGTCTTCCGAAGAAGACAGAGGGGGCATTCGCAACTTTAGTCCGGCGGCGTCCTACTCTCCCACACCCTCACGAGTGCAGTACCATCGGCGCTGGCAGGCTTAGCTTCCGGGTTCGGGATGGGACCGGG
>DATLIA010000016.1:0-7247 GCA_035540215.1 Actinokineospora sp.
AGCGTGGTGTGCGCGTCGAACGCGTCGAGCCTGCGGTGCAGCTGCTGACCGAGGTCACCCGCGCCGATCACCAGGATCCGCTTGTCCTGCAAGGAATCGGTGATGTGCTGGGTCCACTGGCCCGCCCGCCGCGCGATGTCGAAGTCGATCAGCTCGCGGTAGATCGCCAGCAGCGCCCCGACCACCCATTCCGCGGTGCTGCCGCCGTGCGCGCCGCGTCCGGTCGACAGCATGACGTGCGGCGGCAGCTTGCCCACCCACGAATCCGCGCCCGTCGTCAGCAGCTGCACCAGCCGCAGGTCCGGCAGCCGCTCGATCAGGGCGATCGTCGAGCCGCCGAGGAAGTCGGGGACGAGGACCTGCGCGTCCACACCGTCGGCAGGCAGTTCAGGCGAGTGCGTCAACACGCGGATGCCCTCGATCCCGGCCAGCGCCGCGACCCCGTGCTCATCAGGAACCAACACAGTGACCGTCACGGGGAACACACTATGTCGGCGCGAAATTCGGGCACACTTTGTCCCGATGCGTGAACACGACCTCACCAGCGCCGACGGGACACGTCTGCGCGGCTGGCACACCGAGTCCGACGGACCGGTGGTGCTGCTCTGCCCCGGCCTCGGCACCATCCCCGAGGCCTGGCCCGCGCTGCTGCTGCCGTCGTCCGGCGTGCGGGTCATCAGCTGGTACCACCGCGGCACCATGGGCTCCGAGCGGCCGACCGACCCCGGCCGGATCACCCTGGACGACCACATCGCCGACGCCATCGCCGTCATGGACGCCGCCGGGGTCGAGCGGTGCGTGCTCATGGGCTGGTCGATGGGGGTCATGGTGGCCACCGAGCTGGCCACCCGGTATCCGGAGCGCGTGTCCGGGATGATGCTGGCCGCGGGCGTGCCAGGCGACCTGTTCGGCGCGATGCTCGGCCTGCCCGGACTCCCCGTGGCGATCCGCCGCCCGATCGCCCGCACGACGGTCCAGGGGCTGCGCGCCGCGGGCCCGCTGATCGACGCCGTGCTCCACCGCGTGCCAGTCAACCGGCTCACCGCGACCGCGCTGCGCCACAGCGGCTTCATACTCCCCAGCGCCGACACCGGGGACGTCGTGCGCGCGCTGCGCCGGTTCCTGCGCCACGACTGGCGCTGGTACCTGACGCTCGCGCTGGCCCTGTCGGACGTGCCGTTCCGGGACCTGACCGGCATCACCTGCCCGGTCACCGTTCTGGGCGGCCGCTACGACCTGCTGGCCGACCCACGCTTCGCCGCGCGCGCCGCCGCCGTCCTGCCGCACGCCAGGGTCAGGGTCGTGCCGACCAGCCACTTCCTGCCGCTGGAGGACCCGCTGACGATCATCGAGGAGCTGAACCTGCTGCTGGACCGGGTGGCCGCGGTCGAGCGCTCGCTCACCGGAGATTCACGGACGTCCTTCTAGCCTTGGCACTCATGTCGGGTCGACGCGCGCTCGCCGCCACATTCGTGGTCGCCGCACTGCTGACCTCGTGCGCCACGTTCGAGGAGCAGCCGCCCGCGAACAGCTGGCAACCGCAGACCCCCCTCACCCCGCAGTCCGCGCCCGAGCCCGACACGGGCGGCGGCGACAGCGGCGGCGGCCAGGTCGACGTCCCCGACCGCGACCCGAACGAGCCCATCCCGCCGCCGGACGGCTGCACCGACTTCCACCCAGCGGTACTGGCCACCTGCCTGGACACGATCGTCGCGGTGGCCGCCCTGCCCGGTGACGGCTCCACCCCGACTGCCCTGGTCGGCGAGCGCAAGACCGGCCGCATCCTGCGGGTCCGCAAGGACACCCCGCCGACCGTGGTCGCCACGGTGCCGGTCGACGCCACCACCGACGGCGGCCTCACCGGCCTCGCGCTGTCCCCGACCTACGCCGAGGACCAGCTCGTCTTCGCCTACGTCACCACGGCCACCGACAACCGCCTCGTCCGCGTCGCCCCCAACGACACGCCGAAACCGGTACTCACGGGCATCCCGCGCGGCGCGACCGGCAACCGCGGCGCCCTGGCCAACGACCACCGCGGCGCGCTGCTCATCGCCACCGGCAACGCGGGCGACCCCGCCGCCGCGGCCGACCCGAAGTCGCAGGCGGGCAAGATCCTGCGGATCAACTCGGCGGGCAAACCGGCAGAGGGCAACCCGACACCGTCGTCCGCCGTGGTCGCGTCTGGCCTGACCGCGCCCGGCGGTCTGTGCAGCTCACTGGACGGGTCCAAGACCTGGGTGACCGACCGAACCGCCGCGGCCGACGTGCTCTACAAGGTCGACTTCGGAAAGCCACTCGGCGCCCCGGCGTGGTCGTGGCCGGACAAGCCGGGCGTCTCCGGCTGCGCCTCCCCCGCCAGGACCCTGTGGGTCGCCATGTCGAAGGCGGGCCACCTGCAGAACCTCGCCCAGGCCCCGGACGGCACGTTCACCGGCAAACCCCAGATCGTCATGGCTGACGCCGAGGGCTTCGGCCGGGTCGACGGCCTTGACCTGATGACCGAGCAGCTGGCGATCGGCGGCACCGTCAACAAGGACGGCGGCAAGCCGGTCTCCTCCGACGATCGCGCCGTGGTGATCGTCGTCGAGGCGGCGGGCGGCGGCTCGGGGATCGACTAGAAACGGCCCGCCCCCAAGCGGGGACGGGCCGTCTGAGCTTCTCACTCAGGCGCCGCAGCGCTCCAGGATCAGCTCGCGGACGCGCTTGGCGTCCGCCTGGCCCTTGGTGGTCTTCATGACCGCGCCGACGATGGCGCCCGCGGCGGCGACCTTGCCGTCGCGGATCTTGTCGGCGACGTCTGGCTGCGCGGCCAGGGCCTCGTCGATCGCGGCGTACAGGGCCGAGTCGTCCGAGACGACCTTGAGGCCGCGCTGCTCGACGACCTGCTCCGGCTCGCCCTCGCCCGCGAGGACGCCGTCGACGACCTCACGCGCGAGCTTGTTGGTCAGCGAACCGTCGGCGACCAGGGCGATCACCTTGGCGACCTGGGCCGGGCTGATCGCCAGCGCGGCCAGCTCGACACCCTGGTTGTTGGCCTGCTGGCCCAGGTACGACATCCACCACGACCGGGCCTCGCCGGACGGGGCGCCCGCCGCGACGGTGGCCGTGATCAGGTCGATCGCACCGGCGTTGACCAGGTCACGCATCTCCAGGTCCGACAGCTGCCACTCGGCCTGCACGCGCTTGCGCAGCTCGGCGGGCGGCTCCGGCAGGGTCAGCCGCAGTTCCTCGACCCACTCGCGCGACGGCGCGATCGGGACCAGGTCGGGCTCCGGGAAGTACCGGTAGTCCTCCGAGGTCTCCTTCTTGCGACCGGCGCGGGTGGTGCCCGACGCCTCCTCGAAGTGCCGGGTCTCCTGCAGGATCGAGCCGCCCTGCACCAGGATCGCGGCCTGCCTGGTCATCTCGTGCCGGACCGCCCGCTCGACGCTGCGCAGCGAGTTGACGTTCTTGGTCTCGGTGCGGGTGCCGAACTCGGTGGCGTCCTTGGCCATCAGCGACACGTTCGCGTCGCAGCGCAGCGAGCCCTGGTCCATCCGCACATCGGACACGTCGAGCGCCTTGAGCAGGTCGCGCAGCGTGTTGACGTAGGCGCGGGCCACCTCGGGCGCGCGGTGGCCGGTGCCCTCGATCGTCTTGGTGACGATCTCGATCAGCGGCACCCCGGCGCGGTTGTAGTCCAGCAGCGAGTGCTCGGCGCCGTGGATCCGACCGGTCGCGCCACCGACGTGCAGCGACTTGCCGGTGTCCTCCTCCATGTGCGCGCGCTCGATCTCGACGCGCACGACCTCGCCGTCGTCCAGCGTGACGTCGAGGTAGCCGTTGAAGGCGATCGGCTCGTCGTACTGGGAGGTCTGGAAGTTCTTCGGCATGTCCGGGTAGAAGTAGTTCTTCCTGGCGAAGCGGCACCACTCGGCGATCTCGCAGTTGAGCGCGAGGCCGATGCGGATGGCCGACTCCACCCCGATCGCGTTCAGCACCGGCAGCGCGCCGGGCAGGCCGAGGCACACCGGGCAGACCTGGGTGTTCGGCTCGCCGCCGAAGGTGTTCGCGCAGCCGCAGAACATCTTCGTGTTGGTGTTCAGCTCGACGTGGACCTCAAGGCCCAGCACCGGGTTGAAGCGTTCCAGGACCTCGTCGTAGTCCATCAGCTCGGTCGTGGCGGTCACTTGGCATCGCCCTTCCGCAGCGCGCGCACGCCGATGAGGACGCTGGTCAGCGCGACCAGGATGCCCGCGATCGCGTTGGCGAGCAGCAACTTGTCGTTGTTCGCGCGGGCCTTCTTCAGGCTGGTCACCGCGCCGATGGCACCGGTCGCGGCGCCGACGATGCCGAACGCGCCCTTGAGATTCTTCGTGCCTGCCATCAGTTCGCCACCTCCAGCTCGGGAACCCGGTTGATCAGCGGACCGCCCTGCGCGGCGTTGCGGGCGGCCTCGTAGGCGGCCGCGACGCGGTAACCACGGTGGTCCTGCAGTGCCGGGGACATGATCTGCAGTCCGACCGGCAGGCCGTCCTCGTCGGACAGTCCACTCGGGACACTCAGGGCCGCGTTGCCCGCCAGGTTCGACGGGATCGTGCACAGGTCGGCCTTGTACATGGCCATCGGGTCGTTCGCGCGCTCGCCGATGCGGAACGCCGTGGTCGGGGTGGTCGGCGAGACCAGCACGTCGACCTTGCCGAACGCGGCGTCGAAGTCGCGCGTGATGAGCGTGCGGACCTTCTGTGCCGAGCCGTAGTACGCGTCGTAGTAGCCGGACGACAGCGCGTAGGTGCCGAGCATGATCCGGCGCTTCACCTCAGGGCCGAAACCGGCCTCGCGGGTCAGCGACATGACCTCCTCGGCACTGCGCGCGGCGTCGT
Organism: Actinokineospora sp.; assembly: GCA_035540215.1. Lineage (GTDB taxonomy): Bacteria > Actinomycetota > Actinomycetes > Mycobacteriales > Pseudonocardiaceae > Actinokineospora. The sequence goes on from DATLIA010000016.1 coordinate 4,863, forward strand.
CGCCCACCCGCAGGCCGTAGCGCATGGCGTCGAACCGGGCCAGGTTCGACGAGCACTCGCTCGGCGCGATCAGGTAGTAGGCGGGCAGCGCCAGGTCGAAGCTCGGGCAGGACACCTCGACGATCTCGGCGCCGAGTTCCTTGAGCTGGGCGACCGCTGCCTCGAACGAGGCCAGGACGCCTGCCTGGTAGCCGTCACCGGCGAACTGGGTGACGACGCCGACCCGGACACCGCTCAGGTCGCCGTTGGCGCCCTCACGGGCCGCGGCCACGACGGGCGGCAGCGGCGCGTTGATCGAGGTGGAGTCGAGCGGGTCGTGCCCGCCGATGACCTCGTGCAGCAGCGCCGCGTCGAGGACCGTGCGGGCACAGGGGCCCGCCTGGTCCAGCGAGGAGGAGAACGCGACCAGGCCGTAGCGGGAGACCGTGCCGTAGGTCGGCTTGACGCCGACCGTGCCGGTCACCGAGCCGGGCTGGCGGATCGAGCCGCCGGTGTCGGTGCCGATCGCCAGCGGCGCCTCGAAGGAGGCCAGCGCGGCCGACGAGCCGCCGCCGGAGCCGCCGGGGATGCGGTCGAGGTCCCACGGGTTGCGGGTGACGCCGTAGGCGGAGTTCTCGGTGGAGGACCCCATGGCGAACTCGTCCATGTTGGTCTTGCCCAGGATCACCACACCGGCTTCGAGCAGCTTCAGCGTGACGGTCGCGTCGTACGGCGGCTGCCAACCCTCGAGCATCTTCGAGCCGCACGTGGTCGGCGCGCCACGCATGGTCAGCACGTCCTTGAGCGCCAGCGGCACACCGGCCAGCGGAGAGGCCGCCGGGTTGCCCGCGGCGACGTCCTCGTCGACGGCGAGCGCGCGCTCAACGCGGCGCGGGCCGTCGACGTGCAGGAACGCGTGGACAGCGGAGTCGACGGCGGCGATGCGGTCGAGGTGGGCCTGGGCGACCTCGACGGCGGAGACGTCCTTGGCCTGGATCCGCGCGGCCAGATCGGCGGCGGTCAGGCGGGTCAGGTCGGTCATGCTTCCTCCCCGAGGATGCGCGGCACACGGAAGCGCCCGTCCTCGGCGGCGGGCGCCGCGGCGAGTGCCTGCTGCTGGGTGAGCCCGGGACGGACGAGGTCGCGGCGGAACACGTTGGTCAACGGCACCGAGTGCGAAGTAGGCGGAATGTCCTGGTCAGCGACGTCGCCGACCTTCGCGACGGCCTGCACGATCTGGTCGAGCTGGCCCGCGAACAGGTCGAGCTCTTCTTCGGTGACGGCCAACCTGGCCAGTCTGGCGAGGTGGGCTACCTCGTCACGGGAGATGCTTGGCACTCGACGAACCCCCGGGGGTGTCTGCGACAGGACTCGATGAGTCTATTTCCCGCAGGATGGAAGCCCCGAACGGGTTGTTCTGGACGCGTTCATAGGTGTAGACCGGTGCCGTCCCGCGATGCGGTCGCCGGTGCCCGGGTGGGATCGCTGGTCTGCGACAATCGGCGGTCGGCTCAACGCACGGACGGCAGGTCCGTGCCCAGAACGGTTATTTCGGGAGGCGTTCGCCTTGTCCTTCCTGATCCGGGTCCAGCTCCCGGACAGCCCAGGCACCCTCGGCGCGGTAGCCACCGCCCTTGGCGCCATTGGGGCCGACATCCTCAGCGTGGACGTGGTGGAACGCCTCGGTGGTGTGGCCATCGACGACCTGGTGGTCGAACTGCCCAGCGGCCGCCTCCCCGACGTGCTGATAACGGCCGCGGAGTCGGTCGAGGGCGTCGAGGTCGACGCCGTGCGCCCGTACGCGGGCGTCCTCGACACCCACCGCGAACTGGAACTGGTCGAGGAGGTCGCCGCCGAGCCCAACGACGGCCTGGAGATCTTCACCAAGGGCGTCCCGAAGATCATCCGCGCGGGCTGGGCCCTGGTCGTCTCCTCCGACGCAGAGGGCGCCCACCGAGTCGCGGCAAGCGGCGCGGCCCCCACGGTCCAGACCCTCGACCTCCCGTGGATGCCCCTCGCCCGAGCCACCATCCTGGACGGCGAGGAATCGTGGGTCCCCGAGACCTGGCGTGAACTCGGCACAGAACTCGCGGCGACGCCCCTGGGCAAGCCAGACCGAGTACTGCTCGTCGGCCGCCCAGGCGGCCCAATGTTCCGCGCGGCGGAGGTCGCCCGGCTCGCACACCTGGCCGGGATCGTGGCGGTCGTACTCCCCGACTGACAAGTCTCACCCCAGCCCAGGCGCGGGCGCGCCGAATCCGCCCGCCCCGCCTGCGCTGAGCATGTCTGGCAGGCCGGGCACGACACCCGTCAGCCAACAGGCACCGTGAGTCCCCAGGCGGACAGCACCGGTCTGCGGCCCAGCCCTACCGACTGCCCGACCCGCCCGGCACAGCGACCCAGCAC
>DATLIA010000017.1:0-88597 GCA_035540215.1 Actinokineospora sp.
CAAGTGGATCCATTCCTACAACAGTGAGCGGCGGCACTCAGCGATCGGGATGCTCAGTCCCGACAACTTCGAGCGGTCACTCCAAGCGGCTGCTGCCTGAAACCCTCGTAAGCCCCTGTCCACCATTCGGGGTGAACCTCAGATTGTCTATGCACCTGGGACGGCGGATGGCTGAGGCATGGTGCAGGTGCAGGTGCGGCCTATCCAACGGAAGCTCGCCCTTGCGGCCTGTCGCCACAGCCATGACCACCCACCACGAGGCGGACCGGCACGGGTTCGCGCAGTGTCGGACGTGATCGTGCCTCGTAACGCTGCAAGACCAAGCCCGGACTTCAAGTGGAGCTCGCCGAGTGGGCCCCAGGGAATCCGCTGCGGCGACCGAAGCTCCAGATCGACCGCAGCACCTACGGGATCAGAATCGTTGGGCCGACTGCCGACGCGAAGAAGCACTTTCCGCATAGCCGACAGTGCGCTTGCGCCGACAGGCTGTGACAGCCGACGAAACCGTTGAGAGGATCACCCATTCGGGTGCACACTTGCGTGCGCAATCGGAGTTGACACTCCACCATCGATGATCAGGACCGGTCGCAGTCATCGCGCTGCCGCCATCACGAGCCCTGGCTGTGGCTCCGGCCCCGCGGAGTCCGCCATGCCAGCACCATCAATCGATAACCCGTTCCCCACCAAGTACAGCGACCGCGAGTGGCGTCGCTACGTTCGGCAAGGCCGAGCGCTGGTGGCCGAGGAAACCCGGATCCAGTTCGCGCTCGGCGACCTGACCTTGAAGATGGTTCCCCCAAGTCCGCATATGGGTGACCAAGGCGTGACCCTCATCCTGCACCGCTATGCCGACCAGATCGGAGCGAATGTCGACACCCTGCGCGGGTATCGGCATGTCAGCTGCGCCTGGCCGGAGGAGGACCGGGTTCCCACAGTCGGTTGGTCCATCCACCGTGCGCTGGACGCCGTGGACAAACGCGGGGAGGTGATCCGCAAACCTCCTGATGGACACAGTCAATGGACTCTGGACTTGGCGCTGCGCGCCGCAGGACGCACACCCAACACCCCGATGACCAAAGACGAGACTCTTCACAGGGTCCGCACGTTGCTACGCGCCGACGAACACGCCGCCGAAGCAGTAGAGGAAATGCTCACCCGCCCAGAGGTGGCCAGCAGAGTCATGGCCAAGCCACGGACCCAGCGCATCGTTTACCAGGCCCACCACGACAACCGGGTTCAAGCCGCACAGGCACGGCTGGGCTCAGCCCGCGAGAACACCCGAGCAGCGGGCGCGAAGCGACGCGGCGACGCGCCGGTCGACTACACCCGCGCGTCCCGCGAGGCGCTCGAACTGATCGGGATCGGAACCACTTATCTCGTCGACATGCAACGACTCATCCCGACTCTGCACGTGGCAGAATTCACCGACCGCGAGATCCGCGCCGTGCTCGACAACCACCACCGCATCCGGGCCGCGCTCGACTGGTGCGACAGCATGATCACCAACGGCGACGCATCCTCCCCCGAGGAGGAACTGGCGCGGATCATCGAAGGCGGCGAATCGCTGTGACAACGTCTACCGAGCCCAGCCAACGCGCGGCCCCGATCTCGACCAAGCATCTGGCCAATCGCACCTGGCAGGTGGTGACCACCTATGCCGAGGACACCGTAATCCCCCGTGACGTCCTTCTCGCGGAGACTGGCGCCACCCTGTCCCAGTTCTCCCGGCTCAAGGGCTACATCCGCGACCACATCACCCTCGACGAGGGTATGGCGTTCCTGACCTACCAGGGCGGATACGTACGAACGCAGGATCCCGCCAAGATCTGCTACAGCGTCACACACCAGCTGCAGCGGATCACTACCGAACTCACCCGAATCCTGTCCGGCGCGATCGAACCGCTCGGCGAGAACCTCACGCAGTACGAAACCTTGGTCATGTACCAGGACGAGATCCAGCACATGATGCGCACCGCCGAACGTGCAGACCGCGCGAGGCGAGCGATGCCTGACCCAGTCCGTCTCCACCACCCGCGGCGACGCGCCAAGCGCGCTCGGTCAACACCACCAGCGTCCCGCTGACCACCTCGATGTTCGGGGAATCGTTACGTAGCGGGTAAGGCTCAATGCCTGCCCCGCTCGAGCGTAGGTGTCGCGCGATCCCCGCTCATAGGAGTGCGTGATCGTCGTGCGCCCACGGCCCATCAACCACATCGCCGGCCCAAGCGTCCTGGGTCGACCTTCCCACCAAGATTGCCGTGACGCCGGAACCACGAGGCGCGGTCGTCGGCCAAGATCTGGCTGTTGTCGATCGCCAGTCGGGTGTTGGCTGACCAGGTCCGGATGACCCCAGATCCGGTCTCCGACGAGGCAACACCGCTCCAGAGCAACACCGTGGTCTCAAACAGCTCGGATGTCCGGGGGCGTCAAACTGGGTCAGGCTGTAGCCCTTCGTGGCTCCGCGATTCATCGACAATCAAACTCGGCATCAGATCGCGGTGAGCTGGCGGACTGCAGGTGCAGCGGAATGCACCCGCTACGAGGCGTCGATCACGCGGATTCCGGGGAGGGCCCGGTGATGCCGGTTGACGGTGATCAGGTTGGCCGTGAAAGCTTCCACCTGGTGCGCGTCGCGCAGTCTTCCGCCATACACTCCGCGCATCCCGGCGATCGCGTCCACCAGTGCGCGCACCGTATCTATGGCCGCACGATCCTCGCCGAGCACAAGCACATCGACGTCCATATCGGACACGGACAGGTCCGCGAGACGGTGCGCGGACACATGGTGGAACGCCGAGGTGACCCGGGACTCCGGAAGGAGCGCCGCAGCCTGCTGCGCGGCACTTCCGTCCTCGACCCGCAGCGCGAACGGACCGCTCTCGTCGAATCCCAGTGGATTCACACAGTCGACCACGATCTTTCCGACGAGCTCGTGGCGGAGGAATTCCAACAGCTCCCGGTGGCCGTGCCAGGGAACCGCCACCACGACCACGTCCACCGCGGCGGCACACGCGGCGTTGTCGAGCCCGGTGACGGTTTGGACCCCCGCCAGATCGCAAAGCTCGGCCGCGGTCGCGGCGGCTCGGTCGGCGACCCGTGAACCAAGCACGACGGTGAAACCGGCTCGCGCCCAACGCATCGCCAGTCCTCGACCCTGTGGGCCCGTCCCGCCGAGAACGCCGATCTTCAAGCCGGACACCTCTGCATTGTCCTGCCGAGTCACTTGATCCTCCACTGCAAGCTCGACTTATACCGAGGCAACTGACATTTCTTTGACACTACGGACTTCTGATGCGCGATAACGACCTTCGGATGGCATCGACGAAACGTGGGATACTAGTATCTGCGTGTGACGTCCACCAAAGAAATCCTCATGCTGTGCGGGAGTCTCCGTTCGGGCTCCAGCAATTCGGCGCTGATGCGCACCGCGATGACCTTGATTCCGGCTGGGTTCTCCGCGCACTACTACGACGACATGGACAAACTTCCGCACTTCAATCCCGACAACGACCATGACCCGCTTCCCGCCGCTGTGACCGCGCTGCGCGCGCGTATCGCCAAGTCGGCGGCGATCCTTATCTGCACGCCGGAGTACGCGGGAGCTCTGCCCGGCAGCTTCAAGAACCTGCTTGACTGGACAGTTGGCGGCGTCGAGATTGAGAAGCCGACAGCATGGATCAACGTGTCGCCGTCGTCGACGATGGCGGCCAACGCGCACGCTTCCCTGCGCTTGGTACTGACCTACACCGGAGCGCGGATCATCGAGGACGCCTGCGCGCATGTCCCTGTCCTGTCATCCATGATCGATGAACACGGACTGGTCGCCGACGACGATGTCCGGCACGAAGTAGCTCGATCGCTGGCGACGCTCGTCGGACACTCTGCCCACATCGAATCGACTGTCCAGGTCTACATCTGAGACCAGACGATCCCCGCCCTGAAGCCAAACGATCTCAGGGCGGGGATCCGGGTCACTCCGCGGCGGCCGAGACGTGCAGATCCCGCGTGCGAATGAAGAGGAACGCGATCGCCGCGCCGATCGCACAGACAATCGCGCACACCACCATCACACTGGTGAAGCTGTGGACGAACGCTTCCCGTGCCGTCGCGGCGATCTTCTCGCTCACACCAGGCCGTGCCACTGCGGGCAGTTGGTTACCTGCGGCGATGGCCCGGCCCAGGTCGGTCGCCTCATCGCCGAGACTGGCACCGAGTTCGGACTCTTGGAACCGCGCGATCACCTGTCCCTGGAACAGCGCACCGAACCCCGCCACCCCGATCGCGACGCCGACCTGCTGGAACGTCTCCCCGATGCCCGTGGCCATGCCTGCCTTCGCAGGCTCGGCGACACCGACCGAGACGATCGAGCGCGGCGGGTTGAACATCCCCATGCCGACACCCATGACGACCATGCTCGGCAGCAGTGCGGTCCATGAGCTACTGGGTTCCACCAGGACGATCAGGCCCATTCCCGCCGCGATCAACGCGATCGACAGGCCGATGAGGATGTTCGGTGCGACCTTGCCGACGATGCCGCCGGTGATCGCGGCGACCACGAACAGCACAAGAGTAAGCGGCAGCAGCCGAATCCCGGCCTCCAGCGGCGAATAGCCGAGGATGTTCTGGAGATACGACACCTCGATGAAGATCGCGGCGAGGCTGGTCGCGTTGGACAGGAACGTCGCCGCCGAGATGCCGACGAACGTGACGTTGCGGAATAGCGACAGGTCCAGCATCGCCGCGTCCCCGCGCCCGCGCTCGACCACGACGAAGGCGATCAGCGAAACCAGTCCGGCCACGAACATTGAGACAACAGCCGCGCTGCCCCAGCCAAGGGTCTCGCCACGCAGGAACCCGAGAACGATCAACGCCAGCGCGACGCCGAACAGCACCACACCCAGCCAATCGACGCCGTGGCCGCCGGGCGCACGGGTCTCGCGCAGCCGCAGCGCGCTCAGCACCAGCAGGACGATGCCGATCGGCACGTTGACGAAGAAGATCCACCGCCAGTCACCGACCGCCAGCAGGCCGCCGAGAGCGGGTCCGAACGCGAGGGCGAGTCCCGCGACCGCGCCGAAGATCCCGAACGCGGCCCCGCGCTCCTTGCCGCTGAATTCTTGCGCGATCAAGGCCGGTGCGACGGCGAAGAGCACCGCCGCGCCGACGCCTTGCAGCCCGCGGGAGATGTTCAGTGCGAGCATGTCCGCAGCGGCACCCGCCGACAGCGACGCCAGGGTGAAGACCACCAGCCCGGCGCCGAATACTCGTTTGCGGCCGAGCCGGTCAGCCAGCGAGCCCCCGGTCATCAGGAACGCGGCGAGGGCAAGGGTGTAGGCGTCGATCACCCACTGCAGCCCAGAGAACTCCGCGTTCAGAGACCGGCGGATGTCCGGCAGGGCCACGTTAACCACGGTCACGTCGAGCATCAGCATGAACGTCGCGACGCAGGCCACGGCGAGCGTCCACCAGCGGGTACTTGTCGCCGTCGCCGTCGCTGACTCGGGCACCGAGGGCGCCTCAGCCGTCATCAGATTCTCCTCATATTGGTGGTCGCGCCAGAAAGTGGCGCCGATGCGTTCCAGCGGTGGGTTCGCGTGTCGAAGACATCGCGGGTCGACGTGGTGATGCCGGTGATGCGGAGCAGCACCGTGCCGTCGGCCGCGATCGCGGCGCAGTGGCTGTCGGTCCCGTTCGGGTCGGACCAATGCCGAACCGTGATCCCCTCACCCCAACGCGCGACCAGCGTCGCGTCGTTGCCCGCGGTGAACAGGTCGACCGCGGCCAACGCGGTGGGAATGACCAACGGCAACTCCCCCGGCCGCCGCCCGTCGAATACCACCGCCCGCAGTGCGGAATCGAGCAGGACGCTGGGTATCGCGAATCGCCCGAGTGGGTCCCCGATAGGGGGAAAGTGAACCTGCGCTGATCCGCCGTCGTCGTGCAGCCGCGCGTCACACAGGTTCGCGAAGACGCCGGAGAGGGCGACTACGCCGCCCAACTGGTACACATCGGGCACGTCCATGCCTGGTGGCCGCGAGACGGGCTCACCTTGGCCGGAGCGGGGTGACTCGGCGAGCCGGACGGTGACCCGGGCGTGCTCCTGGGCGGAAACCGGTCCCGCGGGCGGGCTGCTGATCACAACGTGCACGCTGTCGCCCGTTCGACTGGCCGATACCGCTATCGGTCTCGGCCAGCGGGAACGTGGCGCCCGGAAGAACCGGGACAGGACAACGTCGGTCATCCGGACCGGGACCAGCCCCGGCGCCAGCCACATCGCGGCTTCCGCGGCGATCTCCAGCATCACGGTCGCGGGCACGGTGGGCCGGTCGTCGACGAGATGGTCCAACAGCCACGGATGCTGATCGAGGCCGATGTCGAACCGCCATGACGCCTCATCCCCCACGCGTTCGGGCGCCACCAGGAACACCGGCGCATCCGCGCTGCCCGCCAGTTCCTCGCACGCCGCTCGCAGGCCAGGGGCCGCCCGGTGCAGGGTCGACCACTCCGCCTCACCGAGCCAGGCCGTCGCCAGCCCCGGCCCGCCACGGCCCGCGAGTTCCGCGCGGAAGAACTCGACGCCTTGTTCGTCGGTGAGCTGGGTGAAGTCGGCGAGACCGGTCGTGAACGGTGTGCCGACGGTGTATCCGGCGGCCATCCCGGACTCGACCCACAGGCCGGATACCAGGGCCACCTCGTCGCGTCCCGCGGCTCGCGCGCCCGCGGCGGCGAGCAGCAGATATTCGTTGCCTGCCTCGTAGTCGGCCTCGCCGCGCATCCCGATGAACGCCCCGACCGAACTGATACCGCACCAGAGTCCGGGAATGTGCCCGGCAAGAGCGGTCCGCAGGTTGTGGTCGCCGCGCACCTTGACGTCGCGTACGAGCCGGTAGTCATCGAGGTCCTTGCGGACGAGCGCCGTACTGCGGACGAGTCCCGCGCCGTGCACGACGACATCGACTCGGCCATCGGTGCCGAGAACCTCGCCGATGACCGACGCCACCGCGTCGGCGTCCCGGACATCGCACTGTCGGTAGCGCACGCGGTCAGGCCCGCACACCCGCTCCAGGTCCAGGATCGTGCGGACTCGGTCGGCCTCGCGCACCGCAGCCTCATACCGGCGGTTGAGCGCGGCGGGCTTCTCCCCGGGGTGCCGCGACATCAGGTCCCGGATCGCCTCGGGCTTCGGCGGGAGCCGCACCGGCGTGGTGAGATCCGGCGCGGGGCCGGTGCCCAGAAGCCAGACCCGGCGGGGCGCGCCGTCGGTCAGCAGCTCGTTCACCAGGCGGGCCGTCAAGCCGCGGGCGCCACCCGTCGCCACGATCACCGGGTCGGCGGGCACGCCGAGCGCGCCATCGGAGTCAACCGGATCGACCGGCTGGAGCAGCAGCTCAGACCGCGATCCCGCGCGTAGGTAGGCCGCGGGAAGGAACCGGTGGTTCGACGCCTCCGAGGCGAGTTCGGTGAGCCCCGCCGCCACTTCCGTGGTGTCGGTGACGAGTACGAAGCTAGAACAGTTGGGCAGTTCCTGCTCCACGCTGCGCACCAAGCCGGTGAACATGCCGACCACCGGTCGGGGCAGCGCGCCGCTGTAGCCGTCCAGCACGAGCATCGCGACGGTCCCGCCGTCATCGAGCCGGTCCGCGCGACCGGGACGTCGGTGACGATGACGCTGCCCGGAGGTATGGCCGGGGCCGCGTCGCCGACGCGGTGCGCCGGGCGAGGGCGCAGCACGAGGGCGTGCCGCCGCATGACCTTCCGCAGAGCCGAGTCCGACCCGGGCACGGTGACCACGATGCCTGGCGTGTGGCTGTCCTCTTGCGCGGCCACCACTGTCCGCCCCGGCTGGTGCAGAGCTCGCAGCAACGCCACCGCGCCTTCCGCGCCATGGTGGACGCGGTCACCCGGAGCGACCGCCGCTGCGGCGCCCGGGGCCGTGTCCAGGTGGGCGAGCACAGGCAGGGCCTTGGCCTCGGCGATCGAGTTCCTGGTGACGACGACGCCGATCGCGGCCTCGGCGGGCTCTCGGCCATCGCGCCTCACCACGTGCTCAGCGGCCGCGGCGACGCCGATCACGACGGCGACGTCGATCTCGCCGTCGCGCAGATAGCGCGTCGCGCACGCCAAGGCGGAGTTGAAGGAGTCGAGCCCGGCGTCGAAGGCCATGTTCGGCCCGTGCAGATCGAGGCGTTGCGCGATCCTCGCCGGGATGATGTTGGGCATCAGGCCTGGGTAGGAATCCTCTGTGGCAGGTGCGATGGCCGCGCGCACGGGTTCGGCGACCCGCTGCTCGAACCCGGCCACCGCTGGGCCGATCTTCGCGGTCAGGTCCGCCAGGTAGCACCGGGTGTCGTGGCGCACGGCCGCCCTTGTCGGGCCTGTGTGCCCGACGAAGACGCCGGTCCTGTCGGCCAGGTCACGGTCGGTGACCCAGTCTCCGGCGAGCTGGTCGGCGCACCGGATCGCCATGAGCTGACTGCGATCCATGGCCGCGATGGCCGACGGCGCGAGCCTCAGATCCACCGGCGACGGCAAGGGATAGTGCTCGCCGAAACTGGCGGGCCAGGCTGGCGCCGTCCCGTCCAGCCAGCGGAGGATCTCGCTCGGTTCCGGATCGCTGGGGAAGTGCGCGGCCCAGTCGGTGATGACGACCGGGTCGGCGGCGGACGTCGGCGCATCGCCTGCGTCCGGCGGGGTGTCGGTGAGCAGCAAGTGCGCGTTCGTGCCACCGAAGCCCATCGCCGACACCGCGACGGTGCGGGCTCGGTCCCGACCCGACGGCCAGGCGACGTCGTCGGTCGGGACGCTGACCGCGGTCGGGTCGATTCCGGCGGGCAGTTCGGTGAATCCTGGCTGGGCGGGGATGATCTGGTGCCGCAGCGCCAGGAGCGCGTGGACGGCGGAGACCGCGCCCGCCGCCCAGCCGGTGTGGCCGATCAGTCCCTTGTTGGACGACACCGTCCATGTCTTGCCGGGCTCGGCCGCGTCGGCCAACACCGACAGTTCGGTGCGGTCGCCGGTCGGGGTCCCGGTGGCGTGCGCGATCACCCAGTCGATATCGGCGGGTGCCACACCCGCCTGCGACCACGCCCGGCTCAGCGCGATGCTCTGGCCTGCGGCGTTGGGTGCGTAGATGGCTTTGCCGCGACCGTCCGACGAGGCACCGAATCCCGCGATGAAGCCCAGCACCTGGTCGCCGTCGGCGCGGGCGCGGGCGAACGTCTTGAGTGCCAGGACCGCGGCACCGTCGCTGAAGAGGACGCCGTCGGTGGTGCGGTCCAGCGGGCGCACCGACCCTGAACGCGACAGCCCGCGCAGCTTGCCGAACAGGACGAGGTTCTGCACGCTCAGGGCGAACGCCCCACCGCACAGCGCGAGGTCGGCTGATCCCGAGCGCAAGGCCCGCACGCCGAGGTCGACGCTGTAGAGCGAGGACGAACACGCCGTGTCGAGAACGACGATCTCGGTGTCGCCCGGCAGGTCGACCGCGGCCTGTCGGGCGATCCGGTACGGCAGCACCTGTTCCGGGTCGTCGACGGCCAGCGGATAGAAGTCGCGCAGCCGGGCGTCGGTGGCCGCGTCGAAGTCGCCGAGCAGACGTCGCACTTCGCCAACGACGATGCTCTGCTCCAGGTGGTGGCTGCCGTCCGCGGTCAGGCCGACGGCGAACAGGTGCCGGTCACCTGCTCTGGTGTGGACGTGTTCGGTCGCCTGCGCGATGCTGTGCCGCAACCAGGTCGCGGTGTACTCGTCGGGTCGCCCGTCCGTGGCGGGCGGAAGCGACGGGTGTGGCCGGAAGTCGGTCATGAAGCCGGAGACGCGGGAGTAGCTGCGGTCGGGCGCGGACGGGTCGGCCGACCAGACGCTCGTCAGGTCGATGCGGTCGCCTGGCTCGCCGAAGACCGGCTTGTCACCACGCAGCAGACCCCACAGTTCGTCCGGTGAACTCGCTCCTGGCAGCGCCACGCCCATGCCGACCACGACCACCGAATCGTCGGCGGCTTCGGGATACTCGGCTTCGGCGACGACCGCCGCACGGGGCCGATGCGGGGCGAGCGAGCCATCGACAGTGACACACTGCCCAGTCAGCAAAGCGGCGTTCACGCCTGCGAGGTAGGCCACGGCGTGGACGATCTCGGCCTCGGCCTCGCCTGCCGCGACCGCCGCGACCGCGTTGACGCGGACCGGCATGCTGTCCGCGGCCAACCGCTCGGTGGCCGCACGCACGGCCGCGACCGCTGCCGCGTCCTGCCAGCCGTCCGCCTGTCCAGTCGATGTCGAACTCACCAAGACGATCGAGCCCGGACGGTTGGGCTGCTGGGCGATAGCAGCCGTGGTACGGCACGCGTGTCCGAGCGCCTGCGGGTCGTCGGTGAGGATCAGCACCAGGACGTCGACGTCCCCGCGTTCGGACCAAATGTCCATTTCAGACTCACGGACACGCAGCACGCGGGCGGTGCCGAGTCCACTCGCCACGGCGTCGGCCAGCGGGTGGACACCGACGACGGCGATCGTACGACGCTCCGTCATCGCCCAGCCCCGCTGCCCGCCAGCGTGTCGCCGATCATCTTGGCCAGTTCCGACAGCGACGAATGCGCCAGGAACCTGCCGCTGTTGACCGAGTCCGACAACCCGAACTCGGCACCCACCTTCCCCAACATCTCCGCCCGCTTCAGCGAATCGATCCCCAGATCCGCCTCAAGATCAGCCTCGGCGTCCACCGCCTCCACCGGATACCCCAACGTCGAGGCATACAACTCACGCAACCGCTCCACCACGGTCCCGATGTCGGCGGGCACAGCCGCCGCGCGCTCGGTCACCGGTTCGGGAGTGGCGGGACTGGCGCTCCGGCCGCCCTCGGTCTCCACACCCGGGACCGTCGCACGCACCAACGCGCTCAAGCCGCCGCGCCCGCATTCCACGACCCTTCGCATTCCGTCGACGTGCAGTGCGCGAACAGCGGCGAGGAAGTCCACCGGGGAGGTGAGATGGCCGACCAGGAGGGACACGAAGTCCATGGAATCAGTGACGTACTCGCCGAGCAGCGGCGAGTAGACGGGCGTGCGGAGTGGCCGCTGTTCGGTGTTGGCCGCGGCCAAGGCGAACGATGACGCGGCCAACGCCAGCCCGGGACTGTGGAAGGCGAACGGAGCGGGCAGTGTGACCACCCGGGCGCCGAGCCCCTCCGCGACGGTGCGGGCGACGTCCAACGCGGTCGTGGGGCCGGAGAGCACGGTCCAGGTCGGCGCGTTGATCACCCCGACCGCGAGACGCCGGTCGTCGACCGTCCCGACCACATGCCTCGCTCGGCGCTCGGAGAGCTCGACTGCGATCAGGCCACCGGGCACAGTTACGTTCTCCAGCAACGCGTTCGTGCGCAGGCACACCAGCCGCGCGGCGTCGGCCAGGTCGAAGCCGCCCGCGGCGGTCAGTGCCGCCAACTCGCCAAGGCTGTGTCCGACAAGCACATCCGGCACCGCGACGACCGCTGCCTTGCGGTAGTCCCCCACCGCCGCGGCGAAGACAGCGAGTTGCAGTGCGAGCGGGTCGGACTGGGCCAGCACCGCCGCGGCGGGCGCCGCCGGGTCGGTCAGCAGCGGCCGCACACCCGGGTGCCCGAACTCCGCCGCGACGGAGTCGATGACAACGAGCGGCTCGTCAAGCGTCGCGTCACCAGCGAACATGCCCGGGAGGTAGGCCCCCTGCCCGCCGAGGAGAAACACCGTCTGCGTCAAGTCAAGCCCCCTTTGTCAAGTGCACGGGATCGGGACGTGCCCATAGGGCCGCCCGCACATCGGCGATGATCTGCCGTGTCACATGGATTACGTGGTCAGTGAGATAGAAGTGGTTGCCCGCGTAGAGGTGCAGGCCGATCAGCGTCTTCGCGGCGGCAGCGAGCTCGGTCAGTCGGCGCTCGCTGACAACCGCGTCGGACCGCCCGCCGAACAATGACAGCGGTACACGCAGCCACGAGCGGTCTGCGGTCGGATCGTGATCGGCGACCACGGTGAGGTCCTCGCGCAGCAGCGGTTCGACCATCCGCCACAGCACCGGATCGGCGAAGAGCGAGGCGGGCGTGCCGCCCATCTTGGTCAGCCGCGCCCGAAGGTCGTCGCTGGTCTCCGCGCGAAGTCGTTCGACCGCGCCCGCGGTGGTCCGCCGCTCGGCGCCCCACCCGGACACACCGAGCCACACGGGCACCGGCCCGCCGCGGGCGATCAATCGGTTCGCCACTCCGGTGGCCACCGCACCACCCATGCTGTGACCGAAAATGGCCAGAGGCCGGTCCAGCTCGGCGAGCGCCAGGCCGCACACGAACTCCACCATGGCGTCGAAGTTGTCCAGTGCGGGCAGGTCGTGATGGAAGCCGCGACCGGGAGCGTCGACCGCGAGGACTTCCCAGTCCGCGGGCAGAGCGCGGTCCCAGCCGCGGAACACCAACCGAGACCCGCCCGCGTGGTGCAGCAGCACCAGCCGGACGGGCCGGTCGGCCGCCGGTCCCGTCACCATCGAACGGGCAGCTCACGCACGCCGTAGAGCACCATGTTGTGCCGGAACGGCAGATCCTCGATCGACGCGCCCAGCCGCAGCGCCGGCAGGCGCTCGAACAGACCGGTGAACACCGTCGTCAGCTCCACCCTGGCCAGGGTGAGCCCAAGGCACTTGTGGAAGCCGTGCCCGAACGCGATGTGCTTGTTCACCGACGTGCGATGGATGTCGAACGTGTCCGGCGAGTCGAAGACCGATTCGTCGCGGTTCGCGGCGTTCAGCATGACCAGCACGCCGTCACCCGCCTTGATCTGCTGTCCGCCGATCACCACGTCCTTCGTCGCCGCCCGCGGCAGACCAGAGTGATTGATCGAGAGGAATCGCAGCATCTCCTCGACCGCGGCGGGCATCAGCGACGGGTCGGCGCGCACCTCGGCGAGCTGGTCGGGGTGGCTCAGCAGGGTCAGCACGCCGAGGCCGATCATCTGGGCCATCGTGTCGTACCCGGACAGCAGCAGGAGCGCGGCGAGACCGACCAGCTCGTCGTGGTCGAGCTTGCCCGCCGTCTG
Source organism: Actinokineospora sp. (assembly GCA_035540215.1). Lineage (GTDB taxonomy): Bacteria > Actinomycetota > Actinomycetes > Mycobacteriales > Pseudonocardiaceae > Actinokineospora. The sequence goes on from DATLIA010000017.1 coordinate 13,056, forward strand.
GTGGGCGATGAGCCTGCCGAACATGTCGTCCGAGGGCACCTCGGCCTGCTGCTTCGCGGTGACCAGCCGGTCGAAGTACGCCATGAGCTCCTCGGCGGCGGCCATGGTCTGCTCGGGCGTGCTGCTCCGGTCGAGGACGGTGTCGGTCAGTCCGACGAACACGTCGTAGTCGGAGAGAGGGACGCTGAGCAGCTCACAGATCACGGTCGCGGCCATCGGGAACGCCAGATCGGTGACCAGGTCCGCACTGTTCCCGCCGCTGATCATCTTGTCGATCAGCTCATCGAGGATGCGCTGCATGCTCGGCCGCAGCGCCTCCATCTGCGTGATGAGGAACTCGCGGGTCACCAGCCTGCGCAGCCGGGGCTGGTCCGGCGGGTCGAGCTGGAGGAAGAAGCCGGGGGGAGGCGGCACGTCGCCGGTCATGTAGCTGGGGAAGCCCGGCGTGCGGGGGTCGGAGCTGAAGCTCAGGTCGGTCAGCACAGCCGCGCAGTCCTCATGCCGGGTGACCAGCCACGCGAGCCCACGCGGGGTACGCACCTGGAAGACCGGCCGCTCGGTGCCCAGCTCCCGGTACTGCGGGGGTGGGTCCAGCGGATCGGTCCTGCTCATGGGGAAGTCCGGAACGACGGAGGTCACGGTGATCACGCTCCAGGAGTCGGGAGGGGTGCCACGCTGGCGCCGGCGGGCGGCAGGTAGCCGATTTCAACGAAGTACCGCAGGTAGCGGTCCATGAGTTCGCGGTCGACCGCGCCGCAGGTGATGCCGGAACCGCGCAGCGCCTCGGTCGTGTTCGTCGAGTCGAACACCGGTTTGCTGCCCGCGATACCGATCTCCTCGGCGGGCCGGTCCGGGTCCAGCAGCGGCAGGTACGGCGCCAACTCGTTGTCCTCACCGCGTTCCACCGCGGCGAGAAGTTCCTCACGCCACTGGGAGTACGGGAGCAGCCGAAGCGGGTAGCCGCAGTCGATGATGTGGTCGACGACCTCGTCCATGGTGACCGACCGGGCGCCGGGCAGGTTGTAGATCGACGGCTCTCGGCCCGCGAGGGCGATGTGCGCGACCGCCGCGGCGCAGTAGTCCACGGGGACGAGTTCCAGCAGGAAGTCGTAGCGCATGGCGGAGCCGAGCTGGATCCAGCCGCGGATCAGGTGGTTGATGAACGTCTCGGTCGCACAGGCACCGGTGTCCTGAGCGCCGGTGAGCGCGCCCGGCCGGTAGACCGACGCGGGCACCCCCCGTTCGCGTGCCGTGTTGACGAGGGTGTCGGCCACCCATTTGCTCTGCCGGTAGCCACCGACCACACCCTCCGGGTCCGGCAGCGGACTCTCGGTCCAAGTGTGCTCCCCCACCGCGCCGGGGTAGGCGCCGGTGGAGCACACGTAGTGCATCGGCTTGATCCGATCGCGGCACGCGAACCGCAGCACCTCGACGGTGCCCAACACGTTGACCGGCTTCGCGGTCGAGTAGGGCACGGTCCACCGCGAGTCTGCCGCGTTGTGCACGATCATCTCGATGTCGGCGGAGAGTGCCCGATAGAGCTTCCGGTCGAGTCCCAGATACGGCCGTCCCGTGTCACCCGCGACCCCGTGCAGGCGCCGCTCGTCGCCCTCGCGCCAAATCCCGTACGACTCGAGGTTGCGCCGCACCCGGTCGAGCGCCTCAGCCTGCCCGGACGCGCGCACCAGGACGTGGATCTCCGCGTCCGAGCGATCCAGCAGCTCACGCACGAGGTAGGCGCCGGTGTAGCCGGTGCCGCCAGTGATCAGGATCGAGCGATACGGCGCGGTGACCGCGGGCAGCGCCGCCGGATCGGGGCGGACGTCGTCTGGCAGCACCGCCTCCAGCCGCATCCGCTCCGGGCTCAGGCCACGCGGATTGCCCGCCCCGGTGATCGAGGGGTCCGCGGTCGCTCCGACCATCCGCGCCAGGCGGGCGACAGTCGGCTCCTCCAACACCCGGCGCAGGTCGAGCCGGACGTCGTAGGTCTCCCGGACTCGGGCGGCCATGCGCATGACAGTGAGCGAGTTGCCACCGAGGTCGAAGAAGTCCGACTCGACCCCGACCCTGGACACGCCAAGCACGTCCTGCCACATCGCGGCCAGCTGCGACTCGACCTGCGTGCGTGGTGCCACGTAGGCGTCGTCGGGGCTCGTGTCGGCCACCAGCGGCGGCAGGTTCCCCCGGTCGACCTTGCCGTTGGGGAGCTTGGGCAACTCGGCCATGACCACGAAGTGGCTTGGCACCATGGCCTCAGGAAGATTTGCCCGCGCGTAGCTGCGCAGGGCCGAGCGGAACCCGGAGGTCCACGCCGCGGTCAACGGGTCGTTGCCCAGTACCGCCGAACCCGGTCCGCCCATGGCGTCGGTGCTCATCACTGACCTTCCTCGTACCGCGCGAACAGCACATCGAATTTGTCGAGCCGACCGTCGGACGGGACCAGCAGACGCACCGCCCGGCCCGCCCGCTCCGCGAGCGCGACGATGTCCTCCGGGTGCGGCGCCGCGGCTTCGTCGGTCTCCCACAGCAGCCGGTCCAGGTCCCAGACCGTCGCCTCCACGGGCATCGACGCCAGCGCCCGCACCGCGGCGACCGGGCGCACCAGGCGACGGTTGGGCACACCGTGTACCCGCACCGGCTCGGTGGTCGCGGCCAGAACCTCGGCCAGGTCGGCCAGATCCGACCACTCCGCTCTCGTCGCGGGCGGTTCCACCGGTCGGTCGCCGACCAGGATCGTCACGTCATAGCGGAAGGCGGTGAGCTCGTTGTCGTCCCGGCCGGGCTTCAGCTCGACCCGGACCTCGCCCGCGCCCGGCACGCCCGCCACGAGCTTGTGGAAGAAGGCGGGTGACAGGCAGAGTTCCGGCTCGTCCCGCACCTGCCTCGCCACCGTCGACCGCACTTCCTCAAGCGGATGCAGCACAGGAGCGCGGTGCAGCGTGACCGAGGTGTGGAACTCGGGCAGCATCTCCACGCCGCGGACGTCACCGACGAAGATCGCGCCGCCCGGGGCGACGACCCGAACCGCATCGGCGAGCACGTCGCGCAGGTAATCGGTGCTCGGGAAGTACTGCGCCACCGAGTTCAGCACCACCGTGTCGAGGCTGTCGTCCGGCAGCGTCGCCAGGTACTCCGGGCCGGACTGGACGAGCCGGACGGTCTCGGGCAGCGGGCGACCGTCGCCGAGGCAGCGGCTCGCCGCGTCGAGCGCCGCCGCGGAGAAGTCGATGCCGTGGTACTCCAGGGCTTCCTCGGCGAACGCGCGCATCACCAGGCCGACACCGACCCCGATGTCGGCGATCTTGGTGGGCCCCAGTCCCCTGACCCGGGCCACCGTGTGATCGAGCCAGGCCCGCATCTGCTCAGCCGCGATGGGTTCACCGGTGTAGCTGCTGGCCCACCCGGCGAACTCGGACCGCGCCTCGTCCTCGGCGGGCTGGTAGGTCTCCTGCCAGACCTCGGCCCACCGGCGCAGGTGCGCGTCGGCGGAGTCGCTGTCGCCGTGGGCGGCCGTCGGCGAGACGTAGGCGACCAGCTCGATCCCACTGGGTCCCGGCGCGGCCACGACCGCGACGGCCTCGGCGTCCGGGTGTCGGGACAGGACACTCTCGATCTCGTCCGGCTCGACCCGATGCCCGTGGATCTTCACCTGCCGGTCGACCCGGCCGAGGAACTCCAGCAACCCGTCCTCGCGCCAGCGAACTCGGTCACCGGTGCGGTAGAAGCGCTCCCCGGACCGGGTGACGAACCGCTCGGCGGTGAGATCGGGACGGTCCAGGTAGTGGACCGCGACGCCGTCGCCGCCGATCCACAGTTCACCGGCCACACCGACCGGGAGCTCCTTGCCTCGCCCATCGACGACTCGGATGACGGTGTTGGCGATCGGGGCGCCGATGGGGATCATGCCCGCGGCCACGTCACGTGCGCCATCCAGCTCGTGGACGGTGGACCAGATGGTGGTCTCGGTCGGGCCGTACATGTTGAGGACCCGCACCTCCGGCAGCGCCTCCAGCAGCCGCTGGGCCAGTCCCGACGGGAACGCCTCGCCACCGACAAGCAGCCTGCGAACGCCCTTCAGGACACTCAACGCGTCCGGCTCGGCCACGACCGCCGACAGCAGCGACGGCGTGCCCTGCATCATGGTCACCCCGTGCCGCCCGCAGAGATCGACCAGGGAATGCGGCCGCTGGGCCACCTCGTCGGCATAGTCGGCGCGCAGCCGGTCCACCCAGGTCAGGCTCTCCAGAACGGCGTCGTCACCGGGACCGAAGTCGACCAGGCAGGCGATCTCGTCCACGCCCGCCTCACCCAGGGTGCGGACCAGGCCGATACACGACTCGGGCGAACCGAAAAGGCCGGATGTCTCGAAATACCGGTCGATGGCCTGCTCGATCACCGCGTCCAGATACGACTCGGCGTCCTGTTCCGGGAATTCCTGCCCCGTCGTGGCGAAAAGCGTGCGCCACAACTCGGTGGAGCTGCGGAGATAGTCGCGGAATGGTCCCCGGGCGTCCCGGCGGGCCTGCTCGGGGTCGCCGGACAGGTAGGTGTGGACCATGACCGTCACGTGGCCAGGCCCGTCGTGTCCGGCTTCCGCGCGCGCGGAACGGTAGGCGGCGAGCTTCTCGGCCAGGGCGTCCGGGGCCTGTCCCAGCAGGTGTGTCAGCAAGTTGGCACCGGTGGCGCCTGCCCTGCGGAAGGTCTCCACCGCGCCGACCGAGGTGAGCCAGATCGGTGGCTCGGCCTGCACCGGCGGCGGGAAGACCCGGACGGTGACCTCTTCTCCGCTGCCGCCAACCCGGCTCGTGGGCTCCCCGCGCCACAGGCTGAGGAACTTGTCGAGGTGGTCGGCCATCACGGTCTTGCGGTCGGCGTAGCGCTCCGGGAAGAACACGAAGTCGTTGGAGTTCCATCCCGAGGCGAACGCCAGGCCGACCCGGCCGTTGGAGAGGTTGTCGACGAGCGACCACTCCTCTGCCATGCGGACCGGATCGTGCAGCGGGGCGACCACGCTTCCGCAGCGCAACGCGACCCGGTCGGTGATCGTGGCCAGCGCGGCCGACATCACCGACGGGTTCGGATACAGGCCGCCGAATTCGTGGAAGTGCCGCTCAGGCGTCCAGACCGCCTCGAAACCGTTGCGGTCGGCGAACTTCGCCGCCTCGATCACCAGTCGGTAGCGGTCCGCCCCGGCTTGCTGTGCCGTCGCGGCGAAGAAGAACAGGCTGAACCCGACACCGCGCTCGGCGGCGTCGGCGGCGGGCACCAGGTTCTGGATGACCCGCTCACCCGCGACGACGACCTTGGCGCCCTTGGTCAAGGGCCAGAGCAGCTCCAACACCGAGATGTCGAAGGAGACGCTGGTGACGGCCAGCATCACGTCCTGCTCGTCACAGCCCACCCGACCGTCCATGCCGACGAAGAAGTTCGCGACGTTCCGGTGGGTGACGACAGCACCCTTGGGCTTCCCGGTGGAGCCGGAGGTGTACATCACGTACGCCACATCGGCCCCGGACACCGACACCCCCACCGGGGTGTCCGGCGCGGCCGCGATGGCGGAACGATCGGCCTCCAGATCGACCAGTCGCGGCGCGGTGAGTCCCTTGGGAGCCCCGCTCGCGACCAGCAGGCAGGAGATCCGAGCGTCCTCGGCGATCATCGACAGCCGCGTACCGGGGAACGACGGATCCATCGGCACGTAGCCCGCACCCGCTTTGAGCACTGCCACCAGCGACACCACAAGGTCGATGCCGCGGCGGACGCTCACCCCGACCAGGTCGCCCGGCCGAACACCGGACAGGATCAGGTGATGGGCCAGCTGGTTGGACCTGGCGCTCAGGTCGGCGTAGCTCAGCTCGTCCCACTTGTGGGCCAAGGCGGTGGCATTCGGCGTCGCGGACGCCTGGCGTTCGATCAGCTCATGCAGTGCGACCGCGGTGTCGTAGACGGTTCGCGTGGCGGTCCAAGCATCCAGTTCGGCGTGCTCGTCGGCGCCGAGCAGGTCGATCCCGACCGCGGGCCGGGTGGCGTCGTCGGCGAAGGCCCGCAGCGCGCGTTCGTAGTAGCCCACCAGCTTTCGGCACAGTCGTTCGGGCAGGACGGTCAGGTCGCAGTCGAGCCACGCCTGAAGCGCGCCTCGCTCTGGTTCGACGAGGAAGTCGACCGCCAGCGGATAGTTGGTGTCGGCGATCCCGATGCTGTCGCCGAGATCGGACTCACCGGACCGGTAGCGGCCGCGGTGGAAGTCCATGAAGTTCACGTAGCTTTCCAACCCGTCCAACGGGTTGGCCTCACCGAGGTCACGCTGGATCTGGCCGAACGGGTACCGGCGGTAGGCCGCGGCACGCCGCTCGTACTCGAACACCGCGCGCGCGAGACCGATCAAAGACAGGTCCGCCACGTCGACCCGCAGGGGGAGGGTGTTGAGGAAGACGCCGATCACCTCCTCGCCGCCCGCCTCCTCCAAGCGCGCGTTGGCGACCATGCCGGTGAGCACCTCGTCCTGCCCGCTCGCCGTGCGCAGCACGAGGACATGGGCCGCGACCAGCAACGCCTTGAGCGGCAGCCCCTCCTGCCTGGCCAGCTCACGCAACCGGGTGGCGAAATCATCTGCCAGAGGAACGTCGAACCGCTGGGTCCTGCTGACACTCGGACCCGTGCGCGCCTGGGTGTCGGAACGGCCGAAAAGTCGAGTGGGCAGCGCGCCACCGACGGTCTTCGTCCAGAACTCCCGCGCGGCACCGTCCTCGATGGCGGCCAACTCCGCGGCGATGTAGTCGCGGTAGGTGGACGCGATGGCGGGCAGCGTCAGACTCTCGCCCGCGAGCTCCGCGCGGTAGCGGTCGACCACCTCTTCCAGTAGCAAGAGGTCACTCCAGCCGTCCAGCACGACGTGGTGCTCGATGACGGTCAACTGGAACATCTCCGCACCGCGCGGGTGCACGACGAACTTGAACAGCGGCGGCGCGGCGGGATCGAACCGGGTGAACTTGGCCTGTTCGACATACTCGCCGATGGCCTTGATCCGGGTGTCGTCATCAAGCTCGTCGAAGTCGGTCACGACCTCGACCGGCACGACCACCTCGGCGTGCACGAGCTGCAAGGGCTCCGAGAAGTGCGCCAGGTCGAACGAGCTGCGCAGCGCCGGATGCCGCGCGGCGGTGGCGGCACAGGCCCGGCGCAGCGCGTCCACATCGAACCGAGCCGACACCCGAACACTCGTCACCACCCGGTAGACGGAGGATTCCTCCTGATAGGCGACGTGGTAGAGCATGCCTGCCTGCATGGAACTCAGCGGGTAGGCGTCATCGAGGCCCGCGGGCAGCAGTGCCCGGTCCTCGGCGCTGATCAGCCCGAACGGTTCGGTGCGGATCGTCGTGGCGGAGTCGTGCGGCCGCAGGGAGGTCGCCAGCTCGCGGATCGTTGGCCCGTCGAACAGCTCCGCGACAGTGAACGTGCGCCTGTGCGCGCGTTCGAGCTCGGTGCGCGTCCTGATGGCGAGCATCGAGTCGCCGCCCAGGGCGAAGAAGGACTCGTCCACGCCGAAGTCGTCCCGGCCGAGCGTGTCCCGCCACAACTGGTGCAGCACGACCTCGTCCGGAGTGGACGGTTCGGCGATCGCGGTCGAGCGCGTCGCGCCGGGCGCCGGGAGGGCCGACCGGTCGAGCTTTCCGTTGGGCAGCAACGGGAGCTCATCGAGGACCATGATCGCCCCGGGCACCATGTAGGCGGGAACCCGCGCGGCGAGGTGGTCACGAAGACCCGCCTCCTCCACCGCTCCCCCGGACACCACGTAGCCGACCAGCTTGCGGCTGCCCTCCGGTCCGAGAGCGAGCACCACGGCCTGCTTCACGGCGGGATGAGCGAGCAGCGCCGCCTCGATCTCGCCGGGTTCGATCCGGTAGCCACGAACCTTCACCTGGTGGTCGAGGCGGCCGAGGAACTCCACCGCCCCGTCTTCCCGCCAGCACGCCAGGTCACCGGTGCGGTAAAGCACGCCATGGCCGAACGGGTTCGGCACGAAACGCTCATTGGTGAGCTCGGCACGGTTGAGATAGCCCGAGGCGACCTGAACGCCACCGATGTAAAGCTCCCCCACGATTCCGACCGGCAGCGGGCGGCCCTCAGGGTCAAGCACGTGGATCTGCGTATTGGCGACCGGCCTGCCGATCGGGACGCTGTGCCGGTCCGCACCTGGCTCACAACGCCACGCGGTGACGTCCACCGACGCCTCGGTCGGGCCGTAGAGATTGTGCAACCGAACGGTCGACGGGAATCGCTCGAAGAATCCGGCCACAGTCTGCGGACGCAGCGCCTCCCCGCTGCAGAACACATGCCGCAGTCCGCTGAGGTCGTGCGTGCCGTGTTCGTCGAGGAAGAGGTCGAGCATCGACGGCACGAAGTGCAGAACCGAGACACCGTGCTCGGCGACGGTCCTCGCCACCCGTTCCGGGTCGCGCTGGCCGCCGGGTTCCAGCAGCTGCAGGCGGGCGCCGGTGATCAGCGGGAGGAAGAACTCCCACACCGAGACGTCGAAGGCGAAACTCGTCTTCTGCAGGACGCAGTCGTCCGGGCCGATGTCGTAGTCGTCCCGCATCCAGCTCAGCCGGTTGACCACACCGCGGTGGGGCACCACGACGCCCTTGGGCTGTCCGGTCGACCCTGAGGTGTAGATGACGTACGCGGCATCGCCCGGAGTCAAGGTCGACACCGGTGCCGCGGCCGCGGGCAGCGTCGGCAGCACGGTGTCGACGGGGACCGCCTCGACGGGATGCCCCTCCCACACGCCGACCAGGGTCGAACGGCCCAGCACGACCCGTCCACCGGCGTCGTCGAGCTGGAAACGCAGGCGTCCGTCGGGAAGTTCGGGGTCGAGCGGCAGATAGGCGGCGTCAGCGCGCAAGACGGCGAGCAGGCTTACCACCATCTCGACAGAGCGGGCATCGTGCACACCGACGACATCGCCTTTGCGAACACCCAGTTCGACCAGGTGCGCGGCCAACCGGTCCGCTCGGTCGAGCAGGGTCCGGTAGTCCAGGTGCCGCGCGCCATCGCTCACCGCGACCGCGGCAGGGGTGCGTGCGGCCTGGGCCGCGATCAGGCCAGGAAGCGAGGAGTCGAGGTCATACGGACGCTCGGTGGCGTTGAACTCCGCCAGTCGCACACTTTCGGACGGTGTCAGGAGATCAATGTCGCCCACCGTCGTGTCGCCCGGCCGGGCGAGCACGGCGCGCAAGAACCCGTCCAGACGGTCCCGGTGAGCATTCAGCCTCGACTCGTCGGCGCGGCCGCTCACACCCAGGCCCAACTCGCCGTTCTGCGAGCCGCCGTAGAAGTCGATCGACAGGCCGCGGACCGGCCCTGAGGACAGCTGGCGCACGGCTCCGGGGCAGCCGCCGAAGTCCAGCCCACCGTCGAAGGCGATGACATTGGCGACCACAGTCGGAAGATCACCTGCACCCGTGGCCGCGCGCGTCGCCCGGTGTAGTTCCTCACCGCGGAAACGCTGGTGTGCCAGGAGATCGCTGACCTGGCGGCTCACGTGAGCGACCAGATCATCGATCGTCGTGTCCATCGAGACACACAGGCGCAGCGGCAGCTCGTTGGACATCATCGCGGGCGTGATCAGCGACGTCCGGGTCGTGCGGGCACGGACTGGGAAGCCGATGACGATGTCGTCGTGCTTGCCGAGCCTGCGCACGTAGGCCGCGGTCGCCGCCAGCGCCAGCACCGACCAATGGGTCTGCCGAGCACCCGCCGCTTCGTGCAGCTCCCGCATGTCCAGCGCGGAGCCCGTCATCGTGCGGACAACGGCCCGCCGCGAGCCCACCGGGATTCCGTGGATCTCCGATGGCTCGGCGGGCTCGGCGACACTGGAAAGCCAGTACTGGCGGTCCTGTGCCGCCTCTGCTGAACCCTGGTAGTCGGCGTCTTCTCGGGCCAGCTCGGCGAGCGTGCCGAAGGCCACCTGCGGCGCGACCTCACCCTTCACAATCGCCGAATAGACGCGCGCGAGGCGGCGCCAATACAAGACCTGACCGAAGCCGTCCAACACGATGTGGTGATAGCGGAAATAAAACAGATTGCGATCACCCGACAGGGTGAATAAGGCGTGATGAATCAGCGGATCACGGCCCAAAACCGGCGATCGCGATAAATCGGACTCCATCCACGCCACGGCATCGTCAAACGGCGCACTCCGATCCGCCATATTGACCAACTGTAGCGCGGCGGAACCTTCGCCTATCTCACACCTGATCATGGTGTGATCGACATCGCCCGGCCGCAGGGGGCGGACCCGGAGCGCCTCACACTCACGAACCACCTGCTCAATGGCCTGTTGCAGGGCCGCGACATCGACTGAACCGGCGATGTCGACAAATCCTCCACAAACGAACTGTGGGTTCTCCGGGTTGAGCTCGTGTGCCGTCCACACCTCTACCTGCGCTGCGGACAGCGTTAAGCCACCAGCGTTAGACAATGCCACGAATTACCCCTGTGCCTCGAAAAGGACCTTCGCCCCGGATGGCGTTCCCCACGCTGGGCCGCTTCAGGAGACTACCCATCGTCCTCGACGGACTGTCAAATTCGACATCCCGAACTGTGGAACGGCCATAGACCAAACGGCCGCAGTCCACTACCTAGGAAGATGGGGGCGCCGACCAGGGCAGTAACAAACTATGAGTTTACCGACCGCGATTGCCAACTTCACTCCGTCACCACTATCGGCCGGAATTAACCCGGTTTACCGGGAGTCCTGGGTCTACAGCAGGGGGTTTGCGAGCGGTGGCTGCACGGTGTAGGCGATCGCACTCACCGCTGCGACACGACCGACCGGTCGTCACCCACGCATCGCAGGCCACCAGAACGAGTCTTACATACAAGTAGACCAGTGATCATGACCACAACGTTGATCATCCGTGGGTGGGCCACGGGATACCCAAACCGCCTTGCTGACGCCACCACTCCCACCTCGGACAGATGCCTCCGATCGACCAGAACACCCTGATCGCGACACCGACCACCCAGACCTACGCCGCGTAACCCGTGTCCAACATCCGGGGCAAGGAGCCTTGCACTCAGCCCTGTAGGGCTGATGATGGTGCGGTTCCGTTGATCAGCTCGGACCTGCGCTCGGTTTGCCGCGCGGCGTTGCGGGACACCGCTGCACATCGCGTTCCAAACCCAGTCCTCCAGATATCCGGCCTGGAGCACCTACCGCGTCAAAGTGCCGACCGCACGAACTCGGCCGCGGTGTCGGCAGCCGCGAGCACGTTGCTCAGCAGTGCTGGCGACAGGTGACGAGATCCGAGCCCGGCGGCTGTCAGCATGGTCCACAATGCGTTCTGCTGGACGTTGGTCATGATCGCGCCGTGTCGTTCGTGGTGGCGGAGCAGGTCTCGGGCGGCGTAACCATCGCCTGAGCGGATCACTTCGTCGACCAGTTCGATGAGAACCCGGCGGGCGGCGTGTGGTTTCGCGACCGCGGCGAGGGTGGCCATGGTCAGGCCGAGTTGGGTGCGGTAGCTGGCGTATCCAGGTTGCGCGGTCCGGTGGAGGAACTCGTCGATCATGGTGTCGATGTGGCGCGCGAGGCGTTCGGCGTCGGGGCCGTGGCACATGACCTTCAGGCATGACACGACCTGAATTTCCCATGGGTGGATCGGGGTGCACTCGGCCAGGGCTGCGCGGGCGTCGTCGAGCGCGTCGTTGAGGCAGTGGGCGATGATCACGGCTTGGCGGCCCTCCATGAGGTGAAGTCCGATACCGCGGTGAGCTTGTGCGTGGACGACGGCGTCGTTCCATCGCCCGGAAAGGGTGAGTGCGCGGGTTCCGTCGCCGAGCAATTGCAGCCAGACCCATTCGCGCAACTTGAGGTGGTCGTGTCGGGTGCCGCGCAGGTTCGTCAGGGGGATGGTCTCGCCGTCGACGGCGAGGTCGGTGTTGGTGCTGACTGCGCGGTACATGGCAGTGAGCAGGTCCAGGGCGCTGTTGCCGTCGTTGGCTCTGATCCGGAGACGCGCGAGATTGAGCACGGGTTCGAGAAGGTAGCGGGTTTGCAGGACGGTGAGTGGCTGGCCGGACTCGTGGTGGACGGCGCGGTAGGTGTTGATGTGTTGCCAGCAGAGTTGGTGGGCGAGGTCGGGCAGGCCGCAGTCGCTGGCGATGAGCGCGGCCATGTTCAGGGCATGTGCTCCCTGCCCCAGTCTGTCGGTGTCGTCGCCGTTGACGATCGCGGCGAGGTCATGGATTCGCTCGGTGAGGGATGGACATGAGGGACGCGGCCTGCCGAGCAGGGGGAAGCGGCGAGCGGCGGTCGCCCGGATCTCGTGGTCCATGTGTCAGCTCCGGGGCAGGAGAGCGATGCGAGCAGCGTGAGCGAGGACGCTTTGGCTGGTGGCTGAGAGGCCTGCTCGGTTCCAGTGAAAGATGACCATGTGGGCGAGGATCGCTCGCAGGCCACGGTCGAGGTGGCCTCCGGTGGCGGCGGCGCCGAGTTCGCGTCCTGCGGTGTGGAACGCGGCGAACCAGGGTTCGATGTGTTTGTCGGTGGTGACCCGGTCGCTCGGCGCGGCAGGGATCGCGAGTGGTGCTCGTAGGTCGTTGGCGAGTTGCTCGATGCGGTGGGGGTCAGCGGCTGCTGGCGCGGGGCGAAGGTGGGCGACTTTGGCGAAGACGTCTCCGCGCTCGAACGTGTCGAGCCCGGCCGCGTGCAGGAGTCCGCTGAGTAGGAGGATCGACAGTTCGCGCCGCCCGAGTCCAGTCTGGGGTTGGCGCAGGTGGTTCAGGACCGCGTGGCTGTCGGCGCGAAACAGGTCGTGGACGATGTCCATCCCGCGCGGGCCGCCGAAGGCGGTGGTCTCGGGTTCGTACACTGTGGACCACCAGCGGGCGATCGTTCCAGCGGCGACAAGTTCGTCGAGCAGCGTGCCGACAGTGGTGACGTTGGCGTGGTGAAGGCGTAGTCGCCAGCAGGGATGCTTGCGCAGGAACCACCAGCCGCCGATGGATCCGTGAGTTTGCAGGAGATCCAGGGCCGGGCCGAGGTGTTGCGCGGCGGTGGTCTCGGCGGAGGTCCAGTCCGGGAATTCGACCCGCACGTCGTACCAGGTGTGCTCGCAGCGTTGGTGCAGCGCGGCCAGTCCTGCGGCTTGATAGCGCTTGATCGCGTCGTCGAGTTCGGCGAGGTTCAGGTTGTGGGCGGCTGCGGCTGTGTCGGGGTCGGTGCCCGACAGGACCAGGAGCACGGCGTTGGCGAGGTGGTGTGGCGCGGGCGCGGTCAGGTAATCAGTAGGCATGTGTCCCATCCGGTGTGTGGTGGCGCGGCTCGGCGCAGGGTGTGCAAGGCAAGGCCGATGCCGGCGCTGCCGGTGAGGAACCCGTTGTCGACGCTGTCCGCTGGAGTGTGGGCGTGTCGGGTGAGTCGGGCGGCGACGGCGGGGAGTCGTTGGGCGATGGCCGGTGTTCGCGCGTCGTGGGCGGCGCGGTAGGCGGTTTGGTAGATCCCGGCGATGCCGTGGCACAGGCCGGGGTCGGTGATCCGGTCCAGTTCGTGGTCGGTGAGAGCGGCGGCGAGGACGATCTCGGCGGCGTCCTGTTGTTGATGACCGCCGAGGGCGAGGGCGGCCAGTTGGAGGGCGCGGGCGATGCCGACCGAGCCGTAGCACCAGGACGGGCGCCCGGCGGCGGGTTGTGTGGGTGTGCCGGTGCGGAGTTCGTCCGCTGTGATCCATTGCGGCCACCACGCCCCGGTGGGGCTGTCCTGCCGCCACTGGTCGAACCATGCGGTGAGGACGCCGAGCGCGTCGTGGTGTCCGGGGACGTGGTGACCGCGCAGGGACGCGAGGGCGAGTAGTGCGGTGAGTCCGGCCGCGCCGTGGGCCATGCCGAGGTTGGCGTGCCCGCCGGGGGTGGGCATGAGCTTGTCCGGGTCGTGGGCCACCCACCAGCCTGGGACCTCGACGCCGTCGTAGCGCCGCGGTCGGGTCAGCTCGACCACGTAGCGCAGGATCGCCGCAAGGACGTCCTCGGTGGTCGTGTCCCGTCGGTCCTGGTGAAGCAGCAGGGCGCCGATCCCGGTCAGCCCGTAGAACAGGTCGTACTCGGCGAATGCCGTCGGCTCGCCGCGTTCGATCCGGTTCGTCGCGGCGGCCAGTTTGGTCTGTGCGATGCGCAAGACGTGGTCGTCGAGTATGTCGCCAGCCGCGCGGTAGTGGGGGTGGCGATCGGCGGCGGCGTGCAGGAGGAACGCGAGGGCTGGGGCGCCGTAGTAGAGGCCGGTGTGGTCGGCGGCGTCGACCGGGCCGGTCACGGTGCGGCGGATGTTGCCTTGGGCGGCGGCCCATGTCCCGGTACTGGTCCAGGCGTGTTCGACCGACAGCAGCGCCATTCCTACCGGTCCGGTGGCCAGGGATTGCCGGGTCGCGTCGTCGACGGCAAGCGTTGTCGTGGCGGGGTGGCTGGTCATCGGGCGTCCAGGAGTGCCAGTGCGCGGGTTGCGGCGGCGCGGGCGAGGCGGCCGGTTTCCTTCTCGATGGTGGGGTCGACGCCGACCGCGCGGACGTGGTGTTCGTGCAGCAGCGTCCGCAGCACGGTGGCGGGTTCGCGGTGTTGCTCGGTGAGGGCGCGGTGGTAGGCGGCGCAGGCGTCGTCGCGTTCCCGCCACGCCGCGACCACGGGGCCGCCGCCGGGCAGAGCGGACACAGCCCGATAGTGCGGGTCCGGGACGGCGAGCCGCAGCGTCTGGTCGCGCAGCGCCCGGTCCTGGGCGCCGTGCTCTTGCCGGAGACATCGCAGCAGGGCCCGGTGTCCGGTGGCGATGTCCGGGGCGAAGGAGGCGGCGAGGTGCGCCATCGACGCCGCGGCCCACGCTTGCGCGGGCACCCCGGATGCCTGTGCCGCGGTGAGTTGGGCGATGGCGGCGGCGGTGTCGGTGGCGAACACCCGCTGCGCCGCGCTCAGTGCGGGTCCGTCGCCGTATCGGGGGGTGTGCTCGGAGGTCGAGGCGAGGGTCAGGTGGCAGGGCAGGCCGCGTGTTTCCAGGTCGGCGGCGAATGCGGCGACGATGGCGGCGACGTGCCCGTGGCGGATCGGGTTGCTCAGCCGCAGCGTCACCGCCAGGTGTTGGTCGGCTTCCAGGTGGATCATGTCTCGGTGCCGCCGGATCCACCACGCCTCGATGGAGCCGTGGAGCCTGTCGATGAGGTCGGGCAGGTGCTCGACGAGGATTTCGTCGAATCTGGCCGGGTTGCCCGCCAGGTGAGCGCGCAGCAGGGTCGAAGTCCCCGGCCGCAGGATCGCGTGCGGCGCGGACATGGTGGGCAAGGGCCGCTCGACTGGAGTGGTCAGTGGGATGAGCAGTTCGGCGGGCCGCCCGATCCACCCCTGGGCCTGCGGTGGGGAGTCTTCGTGCAGTTCGAGCCGGTCGACACGCCGCAGCCGGGTCCGCAGCAGGTGGCGGTCCAGCTCGTGGTCGAGGTTGATGGGCAGGCGGAGTTCGCCGTGGACCAGGACGACTCGGGCGGGAACTCGCCACCGCCGCTGCCACTCCCCCAGGGCCTCCCCCGCCGTGTCGCTGCCCGTGGTGGTCGGGGCGATGTCGGCGGCTGTGATGATCCAGCGGGCCGGGTGCAGGATCGTGCGCCGGTAGGTGATGCGGGGAACGTGGGGCAGGGTGCGGGCCGCTCCGAGATCGAACCCTCGGAACACGGCGCTGCGCGCGGTGGCGATCTCGGCGAGGAACCGCGCCAGCGGCGGGCTGTGCACGGTGGTGTCCAGGGCGTGCGGGATATGGGGTGCCACGCGGCGGCCGGTGGATCGCTGCACAAGGTACATCTGTGCGGCGTCGGCGGTGACCGCCAGATCGTCCACACCGATGCTGTCGTGGTGGGTGGGGTCGGGATGCTCCGACAGCGACACAACGATCGGACAGAGCGGGGCGACGCGCACGACGTTCTCGTTGTGCGGCAGCCGAGGCGGGAACGACAGCTGCGCGACAAGCGGATCCTGCCCGGTCGACGTGCCGGTGTAGGTGGCCGCGAGGCGGGCGCGGTCGGCGTCGTCGAGTAGGTAGGCGAAGCGCCCGGCCATGCTGGTGGGTGTCTGTGGTGCGGCGGTGAGTCGCAGTTGGAAGGCGCCTCGGTCCATCGCCTCGGCCGACTCGGCGTGGACCGCCACGCCGATCTCGACGCGGTCGGGCGCGACGATGTCGCGGTGGTCCCCGACGGTCAGGGCCGCGACATCGGCGTCGGTCAGCCTGATCTCGGCGGCACCGTCGAGGGCGGCCCGCTGGATCAGCGACAACAGTGCGGCGTCGCGGTCGGTCAGGGCCCGCCACGCGGGCCGAGCCCGCGGTGCACCGAGGTAGCCCGTGGGGTAGCCGAGGCCGGAGTCGGCGACAAGCTCGCGCACCGGCACCAGCGCGCCGGGACCGTAGTGGGCCAGGAACCGGGCGTGGTAGTCCATCCAGGCGGTCGACCCGAACGGTTGGGTTCCCGTCCGCAGCAGCACGCTCGCGGCGCGCTCGGCCTCGGCCACGACCCGTTCGGGGACAGTGATGTGCGCGTCGAGCCGCACGTCGACCACGACCAGATTGGGTCGGGGTGCCAGGGCGGTCATCCGCGTATGGAGAACCTTGCGGATCAGCGCGGCCTGCGTGTGGGTGGCGGCGTTGTGCAATGTAAGCAGGCTGTCGATCCGGTCGAGGTCGCCGAGCACCCCAGCGAGGTCGTCCACTTCTGCGGCCCCAGCGGCGCGCAACGCGCCGATGAGTCCGGGCAGGGCGTCGACGGCGGTCATCGGCGCCCGGAGGCTGGTGATCAGCACCCCGGCGTCGACCAGACCGTGCAACAGCGCGTGGATCTTGTCGGCCGCGACCGACGGGAACCGGGCCGCCATCGTGGCGGCCAGTTCGTCGAATCGGATCGGCGAGGCGGCCTCGGTGAGCGCGGCGCGGACGGGCTGGGTCAGCCGCACCGACGTTTCCCGCACGGCGCCCGGAGCGGTAGCGCCGAGGGCGGCGCGCTGGTGCACGATCACCCGCCCACCACGGATCGTCCGCGCGGTGTCCACCATGACGGTGAGCCGCTGCCGCAGCCCGTGATGCTGTTCCAGTCGATCGGCCACGGCCATAGCCCACTCCGCGTCCGCGCGCAGGACCGCCCGGTGCGCCTCGCCCACCTCGGCGGCGGCTGGGCCGATGGCGGCGACACCGACCCCGGCGAACATCCCGAACGGTGTCGCGCGCCGCTGCCACCGCAGCAGATAGGACGCCACCGACGTCACCGCGCGGCGGAGATCCTTCACCGCGAGCACGCCGCGGTCATCGACGAGCCGATCGACGTGCTCGGCGAGCACCGGGCTGGCCACACGGATCGCCTCGCGCACCTCGGGCCTGGACCACACCTTCGTCAACCACGCCCGGCCGTCCCCGCTGACGGCCCCGGGGTCCGACAGGTCCAGCTCGCTCGGCACATCGAGATCGGCGGGGGCGGTGGTGGCACGAACCAACACGAAACCGTGGTGTCGGTAGCGGGTGGACACGATCAACTCCCTTGCCAGCGTGTAATAGCCGCGCCGGCGGCACCCGGCGATGGGATGCCGGGTGCCGACAGCGCAGGGGGTGGGTCAGTACGGGTCGTTGGAGCTGGTCGCGCACGCGCTGCCGCTGCAGGTGCTTCCGCACCCGTCGCTGGTGGAACACATCAGCACCGCGAGCCGGGTGGTGGACTCCACCACCCGCATGTCAAGCGCGAACTCCGCGTCATCGATGAACTCGACGGACAGGGTGTCGGGGGCGGCGATCGCTAGCGTCATAGTTGGTACTCCTCGGTTGTTCGGGTCGGGATGTGGTGCTACCTGGCCTGCGTCGACCCAGGGATTGGTGCGGGCCAGGAGATCGTCACGGTGCCGTGGGTCTTGCGCAGCACCGCCGTGCGCTCATCCGGGGCGGGGTGCGCCGTGCCGGTGGGCCAGTAGGCGAAGGACGGTCCCGGGCCGCTGCGCGCGTCGCGGTCCCATGCCTGGATCTGCTCGACCATCGCGATCGCCGCGTCGGCACCGTGTGGTCCGTAGGCGCGCGCCCCGAACTCGACACCGACCCCGTCCAGGGCCGGGCGGATCGCCAGGTAGGCGAACGAGTCCTGTCGCACGACCCCGAACGGGAACCAGGTCCCGCGTTCGGCGGCGAGGTCGGTGCCCTCGTCGACGGCCAGCAGACAGAACCCCGGCAGGAACCCGGCGAACCACAGGTGCAGGTCGGCGAAGGAGACACCGTGCCCGATCGTGACTTCGGACCAGACTTCGCCGCGCGCAGTGGCGAGCACGCCGTCCAACTGGCTGATGTCGTGCGGGACGACATCGTCGAACCGCAACTTGACGTGCTTTCCGCGCGCGTCGGGCAGCAGGAAGACACGTTCGTCGTGGGCCCCGGCGCCCTGCATCGGCACGAACCCGCACACCTCTGCCGAGGTGCTCACCAGGTGATCGCCCTCGTGGCGGAAGCCGATCGAGCGCGTGATGCCGTTCATCCGCAACGCAACCACGAGCGCACCATTGTCCGACAACTGCGCGAGCCATGCCGGTGCGAGGTCCCAGGCCCCGACCGTCACCAGGATCGCGTCGACCGGCCCCTCAAGACCCGGGACGTGGTTCTCGGCATCGGCCAGGACGACCTCGACCCGGTCGCCGTAGCCAGTGGCGTCGAGCAGGACCCGGGCGCGGTCGGTGACCTCCGGGTCGATGTCCACGCTCACGACCCGCCCCTGCGGGCCGACGACCTCGGCCAACTGGGCCGCGTTGCAGCCACCCGACCCGATCTCCAACACCGTGTCCCCAGGCATCAGCGCGGCCTGCTCGATCATCTGCGCCTGGATGAACGGCGCGCTCGTGGAGGAGATGATCACCCCGTCGGCGTCACGCTTGATCGGCACCGGGTCATCTGGGTTGTAGGTGTCGGCCAGCGACGTACCCTCCGCGACGAACAGGTGCCGGGGCACCGTGCGGAACGCCCGCTCGACCGACGGCGAGACAATCATTCCGTCGGCGATCAGCTTGTCGGTCATCGCATCGCGGAACTCGGCCGGACCGCGCGCGCCCGCGGCGGAACCCGATGATTCGGCCGTATCTGCCTTCGGGGGTGAAGCCATGTCAGTCACGAGCACTCTTTCTTGTAGTGGCAGTGGGTGGGATAGAACGGACGTCTCAGCCGGACTGGCCGGGGTTCGGTTCAGTCGAACTCGTCGGGAACAGGTTCGACCTGAGCACCGACAGGGCGGCGATGCTTGGTAGGACAGCGGCACCCCGGTGCCTGTGCTGGCGCGCGCTGGCGGTCTTGTCGACAGTGGTCACTTCAGTCCGGCTTTGGCGCGTTTGATGACGAATTGGTGGCTCTTTTCCGTAGGGAGTGCCTGGGACGCAAGGGCCTTGGCGTGTTGGCGGTAGCTCAGCACGGTGTCGCGGCGATCGAAGAGCAGGTGCGAGGTACGCAGCCGGATCGCCACGGCGCTTGTGCGGTCGGTGAAGGTCAGCAACTCGAAGGACTCGCCGCTGGTTACGTGGTCAAGAACGCGGACGCATACGGTGGGCATGCTCGTGAGCGCGGCCAACTCCGTGCGTTGGTTCCGGGGCATCTCGGCCAACGCGCACGCCGCGATCAGATAGGTGTAGCGAGTGTTTCCCACTGGTCGTGACGCCGGGATGGCGTGGGCGGCGGTGGCGACCACGGTGACGCTGGTGGCGAGGCCAGCCAGGTCGTCCAGCGGGGTGGTTTCGACACGGTGTTCTGTGCCGTAACTGAGCAGCAGAGCGTCGTTGTCGCGTCCCCGTCGTTTGGCCATCGCGAGGATGCGTCCGCGAGGCTCCCCGGTAACTCCGCATACCGCGAGCACGGCGATGATGTCTTCCAACCCCACGTTGACCGTGCCGCGGACCATCCGGGAGATACCGCTGATCGACACGCCGACCTGTTGGGACATCTCGGCGTAGGTCAGTCCGCGGTCCTTGATCGCTTGTCGCAACGCGACGCCCACAATGCGCGCGGACAGCAGCTCGGATCTCTTGTAGGGCTGCGGTGGCAGTGGTTCGAGCGTGATCGCGTCGAGCATCCTTGGTCCAATCGAGATGGATGGTGGTGTCAAACCGAGCTGGTGGCGGCGTCGGGCCAGCGGTGTAATCGCGCGCGGGTCGCCAGCGGGCCCATGTCGCACAATCCCGCGAGGACTGTGATCGCGTGTGGACTCAGCTCGACGTGGCGACGCTCGGGTTGGTGCACCAGACATGCCTGGGCCCACAGCCGCAGCGGGCGCAGCGACGAGGTGTGCGACCGCGATATCGCCACGAGGTCGACCGTCGCCCCATCGACGGTCACCCCACCGAGTGGCGCGGGGTCGAGCGGCGCCGGGTCGAGGCGCGTTTCGGTGGCGTACTCCGGGTCGTTCTCGGTGGCGGCGAAGATCTCGCTGGCCCGCACGCCGAGCGCGTCACACAGCTCGAACAGCCTGCTCACCCTCACGTTGCGGGTGCCTTGCTCGTAGCTTGCCAACGTCTGGTGACTGATCTCGTCGGGCATGCGTGCGATCAGCTCCGGGCGGGACCAGCCTCTGGCGTCGCGCACGGCGTGCAGCAGCTTGCCCAGCACGCGGACACGTCGATCACCCTCGGGCGCGGTCACCATGCGTCGAATCCGCTGCGGTCGGCGAGCATGCGGGCGATCGCGGTGTCGGCGAACGTGATCGCGCACTCCGGGCACACCAGTGGCACAGGTTTGGTGGCGGTCGCCTGGGCGATGGTCCCGCACAACGCGTGCCGCGATCGTGGCGCGAGGAGATGGGCCCGGCCCCGGTAGTACGGGCTGCTGGCCCACGACAGCCGCCATTCCGGCTCGGCGTAGTGGTTCATGGTGGGCTCCCTGAACGGGACGGCGGCGGCGGTCACGGCGCACCGGCCACAAGGTGGGCGGAGCATCGGGCGCACCGGGGCAGGCCGCTGCCGCGCGGTGCCCGCGTCGGGTGGGTCCACGCCCGGCACAGCGCCATCCAGCGCGGCCCGTCGTCGGTGGCCAGTGCGCGGGGTCGGCTGTCCTCGGTCGCGACGTAGTGCAGGGTCGCGGTGACCGACCCGACGGCCTGGATGACGCCCGCCGGTGTCAGGCGGGTCCACGCGGCCAGCAGCTCGGTACCCAGCGTGGTCAGTGCGGCCGGGCGCCAGAGGTCAGCGCCCTGGGGCGGGTCGAGGGTGACGAGTCCGTCCCGGCGCAGCACGAACAGCGCGCTGATCAACCAAGCGGGCGCCACCTCGTCGCCGTCGCCGCGCAGTCCGAGCGGGGCGGTGACGCCGTAGGCGCCGACCCGGCCGTGCTCGACCATGCGTAGCGCCCGCAGCAGCCCAGGTTCGTAGAGCGGCGGCGCCGAACGCAGCGCGGCGGTCATCGCGACCACCCGCCCACGGCCCGGCCCACGACGGCGATCGCGACGTCCCACAGTGGAAGCGCGTGCAAGGTGGGTGGCGTCAGCCAGACCAGATCATCGAACCCGCCGGTCAAGGGCAGCAGCAGGGGCGTGCCGCGCGGCACGGCACGAACCTGCGCCTCGACGAGAGCCGGTGCCAAGTCGGCGCGGCGACGTGCAATCGCGGTAAGCAGGGTGCAGCGACCGATGCGCGCGTCAAGGAACAGCGGCGCGGCCGGTAGAGCGTCAGCGACCGCTGCGGCCAACGGCCTGTGGAAAGTGAGGACGTCGAAGTGCTCACCGACGCCGATCATGATGTTGCCGTGTTCGTCGCTGAACGCGCCCCACCCGTACTGCCGGTAATCCAGCAGCGCCTGGGTGAGGTCATGCCGCGTGGGCATCCGCGACGCCGATCGTCGGGTGGTCAAGGTCGTGGTCATGGTCGATGTCCTTGGTGGTGGAACCAGCGAGTACGGCGTGGGCGACCACGGCGTCGCGGAGCGCGGCACGCAGTCGACCCACCGCCAACGGAGTGAAGGTGAGAGCGCCCGGCCGCGACGGGACAAGCACGACACCCAGGGCGCGGATCTCGACTCGCACTTGGGCATGTCGTCCCTGGTCATCGCTGCAGCGGACCGTCCAGAGGTCAGCGTCGCGCTGCCACCGCAGACGGCTCAGCAGCGCGATCAACGGCAGGCGGCGGGCGTGGGGCATCACGACCGCCGCCAGAGGAAGGGGGCCGGTCCGCACGACGGCGCCCGCATGGTCAGGGCGGTCGGGGGATGGTCGCGCGGACCGGCCGGGACGGCATCCACACCGCTCGGGCGCGCGGCACGGGAGGCGGGTGCCACGCGACCGCACAAGCGGGGACGAGATGCCGAGAACTGGGATGGAACCCCGACGGGCGGACGGAACGGGGTCTCCACCCGCCCGCCGGGAGTCGAACGCACCGCTGACATAACGCCTCCAGGTGCTGCTCAGGCTGGGCCAGGGGACGCCCTGCGGTGGATGGGCGCCCACGAGCGAGGCGTCCCCTGGAGGGTCGTTCCGCTATCCAAGCCGTCCCGATCCCAAGTCAGACGCTACAATGGATTACGCTACATTTGGCAGTCGTCCGATAGGGTGAACTCAACATCATCGGGTATCGGGCAAGCTGTCCCCATCCGCGCGTGGAAGGGATCGAAGTGGTAGCCAACAGTCCGACGGTGCTCAAGCGCTGGATCGCATTCGAGCTGCGCAAACTGCGTGAACGCAACGGCTTGTCGCGCGAGGACGCTGCCCGCGTGACCCGTGGCAGCGTGCCCAACATCGGGCACATCGAGAACGGCCGTTCGCTGCCCGGGCCGCTGGAGTTGGAGAAGCTCCTGGAGCTCTACGGCGTGCCGGAGCGCTACGAATTCTGGCTGGAACTCCGGACCCGGGCCAAGAAGGGCACGGACTGGTGGATCGGTCTCGGCGACTCAGTGCCCGACTACTTCAACCTCTTCCTGGGCCTGGAGTCCTGTGCAGTCCAGATCGAGAGCTGGGACGCGCACGTGGTGCCGGGCTTGTTCCAAACGCCGGACTACGCGCGTGCGGTCATCCGGGGAGGCGAGCCTGGCCGTGAGGACTCCGACGTCGATCGCCGAGTTGAACTACGTATGGGGCGTCAGCACGAAGTCCTTGACGATGGTGACGCACCGGCAATCTGGGCAGTCATGTCCGAAGCCGCTCTGCGGTGCCTCATCGGCGGACCCGAGTCGATGCGTGCTCAGGCGAACCGTTTGATCGAGCTTGCCGAACGGCCAAACATCGACATCCAGGTGTTGCCCTTCTCAGCTGGGGCGCACACTGGCGTGGAAGGAACGTTCACACTGCTGACGTTCCCATCGGAGTTGGAGAACGATCCCGGCGCTGTGTTCGCGGAGACGAAGGTCAAGGGCTACTACTACGAAGAGCCGGAGCAGATCATGCGCTACCGCAACGCACTTGCCCGACTGCGTGTGCAGGCCATCAAACCGGCAGACTCTCCAACGTTCATTCGACGGATGAGAAAGGAGTTGTGATCACATGAGGTACGAGGACGCCGCTGCCGCCCTCGCTGCCGCAGGCAACTGGCACAAGTCGAGCTTCAGCGAGGCGCAAAACGGCTGCGTTGAAGTGGGCTCGGCGGCTGCGATAGTCGGTGTTCGGGACACAAAGCTCGCTCTGGCGAGTCCAATCCTCGGGTTCCCTACCGGCTCGTGGGCGACTTTTGTCGCCATCACGACGAGAGCCTGAGCGAGCAGAACGGTCCGGCTCACTCGCTGCGTGAGCCGGACCACTGCCGTAGGCGCCCAGCCCGATCATGCCCCAGCCGCTCGCCATTGCCAACATCACTTGGCGGATGCGGATGACAAGGTGAAGCGTCGAACTCGTCAACGGCGCCGTCTACGTCCAGGATCAAGATCAGGCGAGCGGGTATACTCGTACGGTGAACCAGCTCGGCAAGGTCGCGTTGTCTCCTGCCCACACGGTGGACCTGATTCAACAGCGCCTTGCGGCAATGCCGTGACAATGGAGGAGCGCCATGCCCACCCTTGAGCGTCTCGATGGGTGGCGGAAGTCGTCGTTCTCGAACACCGGTAACGGCTGTGTCGAGATCGCGCGCACCCTCGGCGGGATCCGAGACTCCAAGAACCCGGACGGACCGCGGCTTGTGATCGACGTCGACGCACTGGTTCGCCAGGTCAAGGCCCACTGATCAATCGTTCGGCCCATCGCGCGACGTGGTCGGCCGCTGGGCTGGTCGCGATGAACTGGGTCCCCGCCCTTGCTGACGAGATCGGTACCTGTGTCCTCCAACGGCCAGTACTCACGCGCAATGTCTGCGAACGGCGACATCCGGCTGGACCTTCGCGGGCCACGTGCACGACCTCGGATGAACGGGAACGTCGCGGCTGGGTCGCCCCGGCTCTGGCGGTCTAGATGGCCCCGGTAGGGCGGCTCGACGTCTTTCGACGGCGGATGATTTCACCCAGGAGTCAGCACGCATCGTGACCAGTTGCCTTGGGACGCGCGTCCGCACCGCGGCATGACAGGACGTTCGGACAGGTGGTACCCCGCCGCGGACGAACTGCGGCGGGGTACCGCGCTGGGCAGGGACTGGCGCAGCACTTACATCTCGGTGACCGGAGTGCGCGTCACCCCCGTGCGCCCTCTCCCGAAGCGTGGGTGTTGTCAGGCGCTTTGTCCGTGTCGACGCGGCAGATGACGACGTTCGTCTCGCGGTTGAGGCAGGTCAAATTGAACACGGGGTCGAGGAGCCCGGAGAGCAAGCCAGCGACGTCATTGAGCTCGCAAGAGAAGGACTCCTTCCCATCTCCCCACCCGATATCCTCCATCTCGCAGATGTTGCCGAGCAGGGAACCCCCCTCGCTCGGCTGGCTTACGACGGTGCTCGCAGATGCCGAAGGGGCCAGCAGGCCCAGAGAGAACAGTGAAGCGGCGAGCACCGCCACGACCCGGGCGCGAGTCGGCTTGCGTGCGCATTGCGACATGAGGTGTCCTTTTGGCAGGTTCGAATGTGACCGCGCCACAATCCCAGGGCTCACACCGCGTCACACCTGGGACTGAGAGTTTTCCTTCCATAGAACGGCGTTTTCCTTCCAACGAGTGGCTGTCACATCCCGTATCCACCAAACCGTGGTCGCACAGCCTGCCCGGGCCACGCGCTCATCGGCATGTGCGCGCGTTCGGTGTGAACACGCGATCAGTGGCAGATGAGTGGCGTTGATTAGTCCCTGGGACGGGTGGTGTCGTCTAACCATCTGTGACCGCCTGCTGTGGAGGTCGGTGCAGTGGTGGGGCGCTAACTCGACGGGTCGGATTGCTCGTCTTGGACCCCGTCGGTTGGTTCCTGGAGCTCTTGGTCGTGGTCAATTTGGCGCCGGATCTTGAGATGTGGCCCGGATTCTCGGATCTTCTGGCCGGAGGTGACTAGTGCCACGTACCAAATATCGGAGAAGGCCATGCGTCGGAAGTCGTCGTCATCTAGGGGCAATGCGTGGCGTTCGCTGAGTGTTCCGATGACCATGTCGGTGTCCAGTTCTCGGAGCCGGTTTGTCAGCCATTCCGCATCGACGACGAGCATGTCTTGGCTTTTCTCGGCGCTGGGAACTTCGATGGCACGTGCGATTACGGTGCCGTCGACTGCCCACTCGGCTCGGTGTCCTACCCACCGGGCTGTACCTAGCAACTCGGGGGTTGGTGTGTAGAAATCCACAGATTCGTCGATAGAGCAGTCGAGAGTGTTGCCTTCCCATAGGTAATGCTCGACGGCGGGCCGTGGCCGGATTCCAGCGCTACGCAGCTTCTTGGGGATGTCGTGCACATAGAGGACGGACTCGGCTGTCGCAACGATTGGGGCGGATGCTGTCTCTCCGAGGTACTGGTGGTGCATGCGACGTGTTTCGGGCATCCATCGTCCGGACAGCCCCTCGACTTCGATGAACTCATAGAGCTTTACTCCTTGTCCTCGTGGAACAAGCCAGGAGAACTGTAGGAAGAAGACATCGCGCTCGCGTTTCGACATTCCTGTGCGTTGCGCGTTGTCGCGGTCCCAGGTCGAGTAGCGCTGGATGGCCACCCAGGTGCGGCCGTCGGGGTCGGCGCAGGAAAACATAGGAGTGGCCTCTGGAAGGTCGTCAATCTTTGCGACCCACTCACTTGGGGTTGCGCTGTTGTCCATTTCCGGAGAGCGGAGCGTTGCCCACGTCGCCTCTGTGTCGCGCGCGACGTGGCAGACCTGGGATTCGCCGTCGACCAAGCTCGGCGGCAGCGTCGGATCGAAGTCTCGTCCGTACCAGACCCACGGGCCATGGTAGGTATTCTGGGTAGTGCTCCATGTTTCGTAGGACGGGTGAAAGTTGTCGGCGAGCCGAGCGAGCAGCTCTCGATGCGCGATCCACTGATACTTTTTGCCAAAGCGCTCTACCTTGTGCCCCTCCCGCCCGTCGCGGGTGTTGGAGTTTCGTTCGAATGACTCAAAGCGATCCGTGGTCCAGCCCAGTGAGATGGCGCGGTCAGCGATCCACCGACCTGCCCAGCTGACGTCTATTTCGTCTAGCGGGTTCTTGTGGTCTTTCCCGGTCGGCGCCGGATCACAGAGCGGGTGCCAGCTGAAGAATTCCACGTCGCTCTTCACAACGTACTTGTTGAAGTCGCCGTACCAGTCAAGGCACGAGCGTAGGATCGAGGATGCACGCCACGCGGTGTAGTTGCCGTCGGCGTCCTTAATCGGCCCGTGGGCCGCTTTCAGCTCTTCACGCGTCGGCGGTTCCATTGGTGGCTCAGAGCCGTAAGGAGGGGCGAAGCTGTGCACGTCGCCCTGCGAAACCAAACCTCGGTCGACGCACCATGCCGCAATACCTCGGCCGGAATCTCGGGCGATGACGTCGATCGGTAGCCCAGCTTCTTGCCAGTCGGAAAGCACCTTCAGGAGGAGGCGAACACTTTCGAGATCGTGGTCTCCTCCGGAAAGCACCGCTCCGTAGCAGCAGGTGAGAGCGCGCTCCTGGATGTAAGGGTCGTCGGTCTCCATGGCCGAACGAACCAGCGAGGAAGCGACTGCCAGGTGCTTGGACAGGAGCGTAACGAGCGTCTTGGATGCGCCATCTCGGAGGAATCTGTTGGGCGATGTTAAGAGCCACATGAGAAGAGTTGAGGCGAGCCGAGCCTCCTCGTCACCGACGGTGTTTGTAAAGCGTTCAGCCCATCGCGTCAATCGCCGGTAGGCGTCGGAGTTCTGGTCGACGTTGAAGGTTGCGATCGACCAAGTCGCGTCGCGGTCTGGCATGGCCTGTTGTAGCAACTGCGCGTGTAGCCAGTCAGCGTTGCCTGGGTGCGCCTCCCGCGGGGCCAGGGAGAGAACTGCCTCAAGACCACGTGAATCGTCATCTGGGTTGGCCGAGAGGCCTGTTCTAAGCATGTTCAGTGCGTGCGCGCCGAAGTCGGCGGCGGAACGGTCCGTCAGACTCTCCCGCATGGCTTCTTGGAGCCGGAAGTCTTGTGTCGCGCTTGGGAGGAGGTCGATGAGTTCGATGCCCTCGCGCCCAGGAAGGACAACTGCCAACGAGCGCCATGACCAGGGTGCGCTTGCTATGCGCTTCGCGAGTATCCGTCGCCGCTTCACTTTCTGCGAGAGAGGGATGATGCGGCGAGTCCAACTCTTGGAGGCCCGGTCGACGGACGCCAGGAGCCGGTCTGCGAGGAGGTGTTCAGAATAGGCCTGGAACGGAAACCCGACCGACTCAGTCCCGTCGTAGGTTGGCCGGAGTTCAATCAGGCCCTCACTCGCCAACCGTTGGAAGAGCGTGTCTGGCCACGTACGGCCCGGGAGGAAAGAATCCACATCTTCCTCGATCAGAGCGCGAGCGACGGGTCGCCCGTCGTTGTCCAAGATGCGCTCGGCGACCCGCGTCAGTGCATCCGATACGGTCGTGGTTGACGGTGCGAGGTCGAGCTTGCTCGCCACCTTTCTGCCAATCACGTCCGCGTAGCGTGTGAAGAGGTCGGATCGGGTGGGAGCGTCCACTCCGCCGTGTGGGTCTGCAGCGATCACTTCGCAATACATTCGGAGGAACAGCGGGCTACTCAGAGCTGGCTGGAAGAGCCCCTTCGAGGGAACCGGGATGGAGAACAGTTTGCAATAAGCCGCCAGCGCCTCAGCTTCCTTGCCAGCAAGGCCGGGATGATGAATCTCGATGAGCGAGCTCGACGCTCCGATGACATCTCGGTAGTCCGTCCGGTACGAGACGACAAGTACGAGGTTGGGGTATCTCTGGACCTGCGCCAGCATCGCCGGCAGTTCGTCCCGCCACCGCTTGGGCCACTGTGACTCATTGATCGCATCGATTACAACGAGAGCACGACACCGACTCGCCTCAGCCAGGGAATCGAGCGCTTGCAGAAATTCGTCGCTACTCACGGTAATTCCGCCGAGAGTCTCGGCAACAGCTGGCCACCAATTCTTGTCACTAAGCCGCTGACCGAGAATGGCGATCGCGGGTGCGCCACGCCTCAGACAGCCGTCGACGGCGCGCATCAAGGCGTGCGTCTTGCCCTGCCCAGCCGGGCCAACAAGAGCGAATGATCGACCCGCTACGACCATGGCAGCTGTTCCCGTTGCTAGGGAATAGAGAGCCTCAAGAGCAGAGATTGCCGAGTCCAGGTTTCGGCGGCCGTAGCTCGGCAGGTTCTCCCACTCCGCATACGCGCGCTCGGACAGCTTCCTCGTAAGCTCCGCAATGTTGCCGAGATCGGGCACAAGTTGCGGCAAGACGTCATCATCGATGTCCTCGTCCTTGAGGAACATCGCGCAGGCACCATGCAGCTGCTCGATCAGTGGCGCTGCTACTGCTGTGCTAACGCCCCACATCCCGGTGTCCTGCATAACGGCGCCGATGGCCCGCGTCGCGAGGGCGCGGAATCGAGCGACGAACGACGGGCCGACCACCGCGGCATCGAGGATACTGTTGATAGCGGATGGGGAGTCCGCCTCTGGCGTGTAGCGCCCACCCGCCACCTGTACCGACTCGGCGAACCTGTACTTCAACCAGTCGTCAGTGATCTCCAAGCCGCCGAACCAGTATTCGCGACGTCCAGCGTGTTCCTTAAGACTCAGCGTGGCCGTTATGTCTCCGGCACGAATGGTGGTGAACTCAATCCCTCTCGCGACGGGAAAGTCGGTGCGCCACCGCGTGACGGCATCGTTCCAACGGTCTTGGTCCGTCTTGGTGCCCGATGCTCCCGAGTCGGTGAAGTCGTAAGGCACCACGAACGTCAACTTCGTAAGTTCTGGCCGTTTGGCGCACACCGCCTCGACGGATTCACGCATACCGCCGAGGGCATCTGCAAGGCTAGGGTGGAACTTCGCCTGGAACCCCTCGTGGTGTCCGTCGGCGTAGACTTCGTACCACTCGACGCCAGCGTCGGGAGCACGAGTCTTGCGTGTCTCGATGTGGCCATCGCCAACAGGCGGGCGAAGTTGATATGCCAACTCCTCCCAGGCGCGCGCTTGACTGCCCTCGTGTGCACGAATGTCGTGCAAGCGGATCTTCGCGCCGCCTGAGCGCCCTGTCACGCGACCTCCTTGACGACGGAGGTCTGGTCGATGTGGTGGACAGCGTTGCCAACGATCCCCCACGTCGGCTCAGTCCCCGACGATTCCCTGGGTCTCCCGCTCAGAATCAGCCTGCTGCTCGCAGGCCATGCATGCGAGCGTAGCGGAGGCCCACGACAACCTCAGGGTGAAGCCGCCAAGTTGTTAGGGTCGTTTCTGTGAATCGACCTACTGTGCGGTCGCTAGTTCGACCTGGTCGATGCCGCATCGCGGGCTTGGCCTCGGGTCCGTTCGAGGATGTCCAGGGCCAGCGAATTAGCCATGGGTCGCGACCTGCAAAACATGCCGGACACATGAACTGGTCTTGTAGCGCCGGTACGTCGATAGAAGCGTGCGTTCGGCCGCGGGCGGCGGCATGAGAGTGCGTTCAGCCCGCCCGTCGCCACGTGTGCGTTGCGCTTTCGTACGGGATCTAGGACTACCTCTTGCTGGGTGGAATCGGTGGTGGGACTGTCAACCACTGGTCACCGCCGTTGACGGCAACCATGGCCGACCGGAACTCGTCCAGTAAGTACTCGATGTTGGTTAGCTCCATCCAGTCGCCGAGCGGATGGATACCCGGCCACGTGAGGTCGCCCGTTGCGGACGTGCGAACAAGCCGCCCATCACTAGCCGAAAGCAGATTCGGCCCACCTACGCGATCTGGCGGGAACTCGAAAAGGGAATACTTCAGCCCGAGCACTTCTAGAAGCTCAAGGTCGGATTCCCAGGATCCACCCGAGCCTCGAAGGCGTGCCCAGTGATTCGGGGTCGGGTAGACACTGCGGATCAAATCAGCAGCGTTCTTGGCGCCCCTTCCATTCCAGACGAGGACACCGTGAAGGAGACGGCCGTCATCTCCGGGAAGATCTAGGCCACCGCGTACATTGGGGAGCATTTCGGACAGTTCCATGCCTAGGCCACTGTGAACGAGCGCCGCCATGAGATCGCACGGGTTGTACACGTCGAGCACGACATCTGCACTTGGGTGTGCTAGTTCAATCTCATCGAGCCAGAGGCCTACCAGCAGTGCCCAGCGCGGATTGCCGGCGAGCGTGTAGTCCAAACGTTGTCGTATCCGCCGCCAAGCCAGCCCCTGGGATGGCATTCCAATACCGGTGAACCTGATCTGACTCCAGGTTGCCACACCTTCAGCGATGCGCAGAACCTCGTCATCGCCCACCAGGCTGCGTTGATCTTCAAACCTTCCCGCACGAAGTATCTGCATCACGTCGAGTCCGTTAGTGTCGATGATGCGCCGCAAACGGTCTGGACTTACCAGCTCAAACCCCGGGAACTGATCGATCACTCGAGTCGCCGCGAGGTACTCGACCCCTTCGCCCGCGGGTATTTCGACCAGATCGCCCCCAGTCGGGATCCGCGGATCACCCTCGACGATCGTCCCGATCGCTATGTGCAGGATCGTCCGCTCGCTGTTTCCGGCAACGATGCCAATTGCATCGTCGACTCCAACATGATTGAGCACCGGGATAATAGCTCGCCACACCTCCACGGCGCTATCGGGCTTCTCCAGGTCCGCGCGAATGGCCAGCGTCGAGAGGTCGCGCTCGGGTGGCACCGGTAGTGGATCTACCGACTTGGCCGTTATCGAGTCGGGAGGTGACGAACCGAGTGAGAGTTCGACACCCTCGATTGGATACGCACATGTTCGAACAAGTTCACTAAAAGGAACAAGGAGTTCACGCCATGTCGTGCTCGCGATTACTGCCCGCACTTGGTCAGATCGAAGTCCTCGCTCTCTTTTTAGGAGTTCGCAGTATTTGAGCACTTCGTGCAACGCCTCGCGAGCTGTGCTGTCCGATCGTTTCGCCTCGATCACGACATACATGCCTCTTCGATCTTGAGCTAGAACGTCAACGAAGCCGCGCGTGCCCTCGCTGTTCGGGAGGTGATAGTTAGTAGCAAGTGTCCGTAAGCCGTGCTCGATCATCTCAGGTCGCGCCGCAATCTCGTCACGGATCAATGCTTCGCTCAGCGATGCTTCAGCCATTCTCTGATTATCGCAATGCCCACGCAGCCCGGCCGGTCGGACTCTTGCTGGCGCCGACGGCGACGCTGTACGCGTTGGGAGCTGCGGACGTCGTGCCTGTGGTGTGGACGCACAGTCAACCTAGGTCTGCTGGCGCACTCTTCTCGGCAGAAGAGGATGTTCTCGCCTGGCCGGGTTCTACGGCGGCGGTGACTCACCGTGCGTGGAGGCTTCGAGCGCTGGTCCGGGGGTGACGCCACCTCAAGCCGCCCTACCGGGGCCACTCCAACCGCCAGAGCGAGTCACTCGAAGAGCGAGACACGGGCTTCCCAATCGATGTGGTGGCCGTAGAGCCAGGCACGGGTTTCTTGGCGGCCGGTGACCTCTCGGGCTTTCGCGGTGCCTTGTGCCGCTCGGGATCCCTCCTCCGCGCTGGTCGCGACGAGGCGTTCGACGCGGGGGCGGCGGCGGTGTTCGTACGCGTGGAAGGCGTCGTCATAGTCGGCGATATCGCGCAGGCACTGAGCCAGGACGACGCTGTCCTCAATGGCCATGGACGCGCCTTGGCCGGCGGCTGGGGAAGCGGCGTGGGCGGCGTCGCCGACGAGAACCATTGAGTCTCGGTGCCAGGTGGGGGTGCTGGGGACGTCGTAGGCGTTGCTGAGGTGGATCTCGTCGGTGGTGGCGGCGACGATGTCACATGCTGGGGAGCGGTCCGCGGCGAGAGCATCGGCTAGGCGGTGTTTGATGTCGCTCTGGGAAACGGCCCTGGTGAGTTCGGGCGCGGAGAGTCTGGCGAACCACCAGGTCTGGCCGTCGGGAGCGGTTGTGTAGCCAAAGAACGCCTGGCCGCCGAAGATCATCCGGTAGGAGTTGGCCGCCACGGGGAGGTTGGTGTCGCGGGTGTAGCCGTAGGCGATGTTGAGCCCGGCGTAGCGCGGTCCCGGGGCGGCTGGGTCGATGATCGATCGGGTGGCCGAGTGGATACCGTCGGCGCCGACAAGCAGGTCGCCGGTCGTGGTGCTGCCATCGGTGAAGGTCGCGATGATCTCGTTGTTCACCCGGTTGGCATGGGCCAGGCGTTTGTTGTGAAGGACCGGGATTCCCCGGCGGGCGGCTTCGTCATGGAGGACTCGGTAGAGGGTGGCCCGGGTGAGGGTGCGGGGGCCGTTGATGTCGCCGTGGCCACCGATTGGTTGAAGTCCGAGTCGGGTGCCGTGGGCGTCGAGGAACTCGACCTCGTGGGCGGCGAAGGAATTGTCAATGACGGGCTGGTGTGCGTTGACGGCCCGGAGGGCGTCGAGGCCGTTGTTCATGATGGTGAGGAAGGCGCCGATGTCGTCGGCTCCGGTGGAGTACGCCTCGTAGACCGTCGGGTTGAGGCCCGCCTTCTTGAGCGCCATGGCAGTAACCGCGCCGGCTATACCGCCACCGATGATCAGCACGTCGGTCATGTCAATCCCCAGGTCAGGTTGCTGTTTGTAGCGCTTTGGACAGTTGGACGAGTTCGCGGACGTCGGCGTCGAGCCCATCACGATCGGGCATCGCGATGGGCTTGGCGACCGGCGGGACCGCTACGCGGTTGGCGTGTGCGTCGAGGGCGAGCAGAACGTCACCGGCGAGCGCCGATGGCTCGTCGGTGACGTTGTTGAGGTATGGGCTGAGTCGGACGAGACCGTCCCGGCATTCGATGACTCGGCGGTAGTACCGGCGGTGCACGCCTTGTGGGGTCAGGGCCAGACACCAGGGACCAACAGGAACGCGGACCAGTGCGTCTTGTGGGAATGCAGCGTGTAGCGCGCTCCACAAGGCCCGCATCCGGCGGTATGCGCGCAGGTGGTCGAACCAGATCGGCACGGCGGCGATGCGCATGGCGACGCCGGGGTAGCTGACGCCGATGATGAACAGCAGGATGCCGACCACGAGAACGAGGGCCGAGGAGGCGGTCAGAGCGTTGGGCGGGTCGCCCGTGATCCAGCGGATGCCAACCGCGACCATCAGTATCGCCGTGGCGAGGGCCATCGCGGCGATTCCCGCCGAGGTCAATCGCAGACCGCGGGCGAGCCGCGGTCCAGCCCTCCCGGCGTACCGCAGGGTCCACCGGTAAGCGACTACGAACCCGTAGACCACGTAGGTGTCGGCGACCAGGAAGAACATCGAGACGACCGAGATCGGATAGTCGGCTGGTGCCGTCCCCCGCGGTGCCGCCAGAGCGACCCCGGTCAACGCAAGCAGAGTGGCGACGAGCGGGATGGCCTGGCGCCGGGCACGGCGCCGGGCGCTGCGCGCATCGAGTGCGGAGAACAAGAAGAAGCAGATGAGCATGTAGATGAGGCCGATCAGGAAGACCTCCTGCGCCCACATGAACACCATCGGGCCGGCCATCATCTGGGTCATCGCTACGTGGCCAGCGGCGATGCCGAATGGGTACGCGGCCCCCGCACATGCCAGGCACAGGGTCACAAACCGCAAGGCCACATCCCACGGCGCGCGCGCCAGCTGGTAGACCTTCCACGCCAACGCCCCGTAGAGCGCCACACCCTGGACGGTGGTCAGCACGACGGCGTAGTTCACAGCCACCCCAGGTGATCGCCCAGTGCGCTTTCCATCCGCCGGGTCGCCGTGGTGCTCGACGCCATCGGCGCCATCCGGTCGATGACGGAGGCCCACTCCAGGATGATCGTGGCGACGGACTCGGCCTCACGTTCGCTGGCCGTGTCGTAGCAAGTGCGGAGCTGGGCCTTCCGTACAGCCTCGGGTCCGAGATCGGGGAATTGCCGCAGGCCGCCGTCCTGATTCCGAGGGATCGCCTGGCCCAAGGTGTCGACCCCGGCGCCGTCGCTCTCGTGTCCGGCGATGATGTGGCCGAGTTCGTGCAGGATGATGTGCCGCTGGTGGATCTTGCTCGTTGCCTCTTGGTAGAAGACGTAGTCGGCCTTCTGGCTTGCGATCCACACCCCGAACGGTCCGGGAACCGTCAGCGGGTAAGCCAGCAGCTTGATCTCGCGACCACGCTGATCGCCGACGCGGCGGCACAACTCCTCGACGTCGAGCGGCGGTCGGATCCCGAGGTCGCGAAGCATGCGTCGACAGCGTCGACGGAGATCTCGTTCACCCACAATCCCGCCTCCCCGCGGTGAGCCTGCCCCTCCAGAATCGCAGAGGACTACGCAGACCATGTCCGCATCAAGGATCTCGGGAGTCATCTTCACCCGTTGGAGCTACTGGGCTACTTGCCGCGCTCCAGCCGGTGGACCATGTTCACCAGGTCGATGACCTGCTTGCGGCCTTGCTCCGAGAGTTCTCCTGCCCGCATCGCCATCACCAGGATGTCGTCCCCGCCGACCATCTCGTTGAGTCGCTCCTCGTCCGAGCGGATCCCGTCGAGCTGCTGGTTGACGACGTCGGCGACCTCGTCGTCGAAGAAGTACGCCACCGGAACCTCGAAGAAGTCCGCCAGCGCCTGCAGATGCTTGAGCGTTGGATTGTCCTTCTTGGACTTCCGCAATTGCCAGATGTAGCTCTGCGAGATGGTCACACCCTGCTCGCCGATCTCGGCGGCGACGTGCTCGTTGCTGAACTCGGCGCCGTTGGCGTGGCGCTTCTTGGCGAAGAGGTCGTTGAGCTTGGCCGAGAACGGCACCGACTCGTCCGAGCGTCGCAAGTTCCAGTCCTTCCGCGTTGAACGCCCCCTACGACGCCATTGTGCCTCCAAGCGGCGAGCTTCCACCAGCGAAAACGCCCGATCGGGTGAACGGCTTCACTGTGGTTGAAATTCCGAGTCGGCCATGCCTACAGTCTCAAGTGGAATCTCAACTGGTGTAAAAGTGTCTCCTTTGGACTCATTCACTCCCGTGAAACGGCAGGTAGGCCCCCGGGAACTCGTTTGAGGAGACAGATCTGGTTCGGGGTTCACCGACTCAGTCCGATGCTCATGGAGGAATTGTGAACAGCAATCGTATCCGTGCCGCCCTCGTCGCCGTTACCGCCGCCGCCAGCGTGCTCGGAACGCCTGACCAGGCGACCGCAGCTCCCGGTGTGCACATGGGAGTCGACTGGAAGTGCGGTTTCTACCTCACGCCAACTGACCCAGAGCAGACGAGGTCGCGCTATTTCCATTGCGGCAACAACTTTATCTCGATCCAGGCCGAGTGGAGCAACGGCGCGCGTCCCGTGTACTGCATCAAGCCGTGGGAGAACCACCCGTTTTGGTGGGACGGTCCCTACGTCGTGGTCAACGCGTACTACGTGCCGGTGGTTCCCCGCCTTCGGACGGGCCCCAGTGGACGTTTGGAGTGCAACGACTAGAACAAACATTGGTTGAGTTGAGCGTCGACAAGGAGCAAATGTGGGAACCATCGGACATACTGCCCGCTTCACCCTCATGATCGCCGCGGTGCATCTCGGCGGATGCGCGACGAAGACCGCGTCCCTGGACCTGTCGACTAGCGCGCCTGCCCCGACCACGAGCACCGCATCGGTCGAAGAGCAAGCGATCGAGTCGTACGTGGCCATGTGGAGCGACTTCGCCGACGCGGCGACCACCTCGAATTGGCAATCGCCTCGATTGACCGATCACGCGACCGGCAACGCGCTCACGGTCATCACCAACTCGCTTCGCGAGGACAAGGAGCGCGGCGTGGTCACGAAAGGCCGCCCGACGCACAACCCACGTGTGTCCTCACAGGAGCCGACCGGTGATCGGGACATGGCGTGGGTCGAGGACTGCGGCGACAGCACCAACTGGCTGAAGTACCGAGCCGACACCGGGGCGCTCGCTGACGACCGCCCCGGTGGCCGACGCGCGATCACCGCGGAACTGGTTCGGACGGAAGGCGCCTGGAAGGTTCGGGCGTTCGCGGTCCGGGAGGTGGGGACGTGCTGAGGCGACCGGTCGCGACCGCGCTCGGCGCGATGCTTCTGATGCCTGCGACCGCGGTCGCCGACGACGGGTGGGGCAAGGTGACCTGCCACGAGTCCGGCTGTGACGTCGGCGCCGGGTCTGGCACCGCGACGAAGCCGGATGGCGCCGAAGGAACACCGCCAAGTCGCAAGCCAGCCGCGCACACCTCCGAAGCCGCCCCGCCGTGCGTTCCGTCAATTCCGTCGGGGCTGACGGACCCAGCCGATCAGACCGCCTGGCGCGAGTTCGCGTGCGGTAGGCGGGCCGAGTTTGGATCCATTAGCGGCCCGCAGGTGACCATAGATCCCGCCGCGGTCGCGGTGGTGGCGCGGGATCGACTCAGGCCCGCAGCGCCAGTGATCGGCTCGAACCCGGCAGGCACGCAGTTGGTTCACCTGCCCACCTGGCTGTGGCTGCGCGAATGGGCGCCAGTCTCTGCGTCGGCGTCTGCTCCCGGAGTCACGGCGACCGCGACGGCCACTCCCAGATCGGTCGACTGGTCCATGGGCGACGGCCACACAGTCTCCTGCGCAGGTCCGGGAACGCCCTACCGTGCCGAGACCGGTCCGCAGGAGGCGTCTCCTGATTGCGGCCACACCTACACCATTTCGTCGGCACTCGAACCCGACTTCACCTTCCCGGTCGTCGCGACTGTGCGGTGGAAGGTCAGATGGTCGGCGGCAGGCCAAAGCGGGTCGTTCCCCGACCTGATCACCTCGGCATCGACCGAGGTACGGGTCGACGAAGTACAAGCCCTCGTCCGAGGCCACTGAACAACCCCTCAGTCACTTGTCCGCACTCGCGATTTGCGCGACGCGGCGTACTACAGCTTTGCCTGGAGGCGATCATGAGTACAACGACGATCCAGCCTGACGTCGCGACCGAGCCGGAACCACCGTGGTTGAGCGGCAACACCCGAGCAAGCCACATCCGCACGCGGCTTTCCGGAGGACGCAGGGTTCCGCACCTGCTGTTGGGCGCGGTGCTGGTAGCAGGGTGCGCGGCAGGATTTCTGACCGTGTACGCCAGCTCCGATGCCAGGACCGAGGTGTTGGCGCTAGCCCGACCCGTGGTGGTCGGCCAGGTGCTCGCTCCCGGAGATCTGGCGGTGGTCGAGATCGCGGTCGACGACCGGGTGCGTGTGGTCCCGGCAAACCGTTCGTCGGACCTGGTCGGCGCAGCGATGGCGACGAGTCTGCCAGCGGGTGCCCTTCTCACCCAGAACGCTTTCGGGCCGCCGCTGATCCCCGCTGCCGGGCAAGCGATCGCTGCTTTGAGCTTGAAGGCTGGCCAGTACCCGCCGGAAGTCGTGCCCGGGGCAACGGTCTCGGTGGTCTCGACGCCGACCGCGCAGGGAATGCCCAGTCCGGCCTGGTCAGGGGTGGTAACGGGCGTCGGC
This sequence comes from Actinokineospora sp., assembly GCA_035540215.1. Taxonomy (GTDB): domain Bacteria; phylum Actinomycetota; class Actinomycetes; order Mycobacteriales; family Pseudonocardiaceae; genus Actinokineospora. The sequence continues at coordinate 50,910 of DATLIA010000017.1, forward strand.
TCGTCGACAGGTGAAGCGACCACGGTCGTCTCCGTCCAACTGCCGCGGACCCAGGCGCTTGAGGTGGCGGCGGTACCGGCCGGCCGGTTGGCACTGGTGCTGTTGGCGAAGGGGGATCGGTGATGTTGGTCAGCGTGGTTTCAGTGAAGGGAGCACCCGGCGTCACGACCTTCGCAGTCGGGCTGGCCGCCTGTTGGCCGGACGCGGTGCGCCGCTTGGTGATCGAGGCCGATCCCTCCGGCGGCGACCTGGCGATCCGCTTCGGGCTCAGGCCGAGCGGCCTGGCCGGCCTGACCGCCGCGGCCAGGTCAGGCGCGGATCCGGCGCTGCCCTGGGCACACGCCGCGCCCCTCCCTGGCAACCTCGGCGTGGTGACCGCGCCACCGGCGGCTGACGCCGCGCGGGCCACTCTGGCGGCGATGCCTCCGGGCTCGGTGCGGATGGCCGCGGACCAGCCAGGCGCTGTCGTTGTGCTCGACTGCGGTCGGGTCGATTCGGACTCGCCGGTCATGCCTCTTGTGGGTGCGTCGGACGCGATGGTTCTGATCACAGGCTCTCGCGGCGACGAACTGGCCCACCTTGCCACGCGGCTGAACCTCATCGCTCGCTGGTCACCCCGGCCACTCCTGCTACTCGCTGGTGAGGGCTACTCGGTCGATGAAGTCGAGCGAACCCTCGGAGTGCCGCCGCTCGGCCTCATCCCCTACGACGAGGTCGGTGCCGCCGTGCTGTGCGGCCGACCAACTCCGAGGTGGCGTGCGCGCCGCCACCCAACTCGGACTGCGCTGGGTCGCTTCGCGCACAACGTCGCCCTCGTGCTTCGGTCCGCGCGGCCGCTTCACCCCAGCCGCGTCGAGCTGGCCGAGTCCGTTCTCGGCCTGCCGCCCAGGCTCATCTCCACCCACGGAACGCGACCGGCGCCGGCCGCGTCCCTCCCCGCGCCGGCGGGAGCGCTCTGATGACCATCCACCAGTTCCCGACTCCGGTTCGCCCGCACGCGCTGTCGGTCGAACATCGCGACCACGTGGCAATGGCACGGCTGCGCCGCTACCTGCTCGATGCGCTGGCGGCCGAACTACCGGAGCGAGTCCAACGCGCCGGAACACCAGTTTCCGCTGACGAACGTCGTGGTCTCGCCGAGAAGATCCTGCACGACGCCGCCCAAACCCATAGTGAACGGGAGCTGATCGCCAACCGCCCGCTGCTCGACCAGGCCACCGAACGGCAGGTTGTCGCCCAAGTCATCGACGAGCTGTGCGGTCTGTCCGGGCTCCAACCCCTGCTCGACGACCCGACGGTCGAGACGGTCAACGCCAACAGGTGGGACCAAGTGATCGTGCAATACACCGACGGCCACCGCGCCCGCGTCGCCCCGATCGCCGCGTCGAATCAAGACCTGACCGATCTCGTTCGCACGCTGGCCGCCCGCGCCTCCAGCCAAGAACGGCGCTTCGACCAGGGCAACCCCGCCGTCAACCTTCAACTCCCGGGTGGGGAGCGGCTGTTCGCGGTGATGGGCCTGACCGCCGGGGCCGTCACCGCCCTGTCGATCCGACGCCACGGCTACCTCACCGTCACCCTCGACGACCTGCAGGACCGAGGCACCATCGACGCCGGGCTGCGCGCGTTCCTCGCCGCGGTAGTCCGCGCCCGGAAGAACGTGCTGATCACCGGCGGCACCGGGGTGGGCAAGACCACTTTGTTGCGCGCGTTGGCCGCCGAGATGGACCCGATGGAACGCATCGTCACCGTCGAGGACGCCTTCGAACTCGCCCTCGACCGCGACCCGGCCCACCTTGACGTCACCGCCCTGCAGGCCCGCGAGCCCAACATCGAGGGCGAGGGCGCGGTGTCGCAGGCCGAGCTGGTGCGCTGGGCGCTGCGGATGAGCCCCGACCGGGTGATCGTCGGCGAGATCCGCGGACCCGAGGTCATCCCCATGTGCAACGCCATGTCCCAGGGCAACGACGGCTCCATGGCCACCCTGCACGCCTCCAGCTCCCAGATCGCGTTCACCCGCCTTGCCTCCTACGCCGCCCAATCAACCGAGCGACTCCCGCTGGAGGCCACCAACCTCCTCATCGCGGGCGCGGTGCACTTCGTCGTCCACCTCGACCGCGCCGACGGCACCCGGGTCGTGTCCTCGATCCGCGAGGTCGTGGGCGCCGACGGTCCGCACGTCGTCTCCAACGAGGTGTACCGCCCAGGTCCCGATCGCCGAGCGCGCCCGGTACGCGGCGCGCTCTGCGCCGACACCGTCAACGACCTCGCCGCAGCGGGACTCGACCCCGCGGTCGCGTTGACGCCCGGAAGCTGGTGGACACCGTGAACCCGGCCGCGCTGTCCGCGCTGCTCGGCGGCGGGGCTGGGATCGGCGTTCTGCTGATCGCCTCAGGCTGGAAGGGCAAGACCCAGATCCGGCTCCCACAATCCAGTCGCAACACGCGAGTCCGATCCGTCGTGACCGCGTGCGTCTGCGTGATGACCTGGCTGATCACCGGGTGGGTTGTCGCCGGATTCCTGGCGGCCGCCGCGATGTGGACCCTGCCCCAGATCGTTGGGCCAGACCGCCGCCATGAGCGGCAGATGTCCAAGGTGGAAGCCATCGCCACCTGGACGGAGATGCTGCGCGACACGCTGTCCGCCGCGGCCGGCCTGGAACAAGCGGTCCTCGCAACCGCCCCACTCGCACCCAGGGCGATCCACCCCGAGGTGACCGCGCTCGCGACCCGCATCCAGGCAGGCACCCAGCTACCCAACGCACTCCGTCGATTGGCTGACGACCTCGCGGACCCGGCAGCCGATCTCGTTGTTGCCGCGCTACTCCTGGCTGCCCAGCACCAGACCCGCCAACTGGCCGACCTGCTCGGCTCGCTGGCCGGGGCGGCGCGAGAGCAAGCCGCCATGCGACTGCGCGTGCAAACCGGCCGCGCCCGCACCAGAACCTCCGTCCGCGTGATCGTCGGCACCACCATGGCCTTCGCCGTCACCCTGATGCTCCTCAACCGCCCTTACCTGGCCGCCTACGACACCGGCACGGGCCAACTCGTTCTCGCAGGCGTCGGCCTCCTGTTCGCCGCGGGGATCGGCTGGCTGACCAAGATCGCCACCGTCGCCGAACCTGCCCGAGTCCTCGCCCCCGGCACGACACCGGGTCGCGTCGCGGAAAGGACTGCATCATGATCAGCGTCGTTCTGCTGGGTGCGGGCTTCGGCGCAGGGGTGTGGGCGCTGGCCACCTGGGCGTTTCCGCCGCGGCCGAGACTCGCAGAGGTCCTGGTACAAGGCACCGAATCCGCTGACGTCGCAGGGCGGCTGACGGCAGTTCTGCGCGCGACGGCGATGCCCAACCGCCAGGTCGGCCGCGACCTGAACCTGCTCGACCGCTCCGTCGACCAACACGTCGCGCGCAAGACCGCTTGCGCCTCCGCTGGCTTGCTGACGCCGTGGGTTCTTCAGGTCCTGCTGGCAGTGGCAGGCGCCGAGATCGCTGCCGCGCCGACGGTCGCCGCGTCGATCGCCCTGGTCGTGATCGGATTCCTTGCGCCCGACGTCCGCGTGCGGTCGAAAGCTGCGGCCCACCGCGGGGAGATCCGCCATGCGCTTTCCGTCTACCTCGACCTCGTGTCGATCACCCTCGCAGGAGGCGCAGGCGTCGAAACCGCACTCAACGACGCCGCCGACATCAGCAGAGGACAAGCCTTCTCCCGCGTACGGCGCGCACTCGACGCCGCCCGCCTCACTCGGACAAGCCCCTGGACAACGCTGCGCCAACTCGGCGACAACCTCGACGTCGCCGAACTGACAGAACTCGCCGCATCCCTCAGCCTCGCGGGCACCGAGGGCGCCCGAGTCCGCCAAACTCTGGCGGCCAAGGCAGTCGCCCTGCGAACCCGCCAGACCTCCGACGCCGAAGTCGCCGCTGAATCCGCGACCGAACGAATGTCCCTCCCTGTGGTCGCCCTGCTTCTCGGCTTCCTCATCTTCATCGGCTATCCAGCCATGTCCCAAGTTCTCAACTCGTTCTGATTGGAGTTGCCATGCGGACCATCCGAACACTGTGGACTGTCGCTTATGTACACCTCCGGGCGCGATTCAAGCTGACACGAGGAGACCGTGAGTCCGGATATGCAACCGAAACGGTCCTGGTGACCGCCTTGCTGGTCGCTGCGGCACTGGCCGTGATCGCCGTCATCATCGCCAAGGTGTCGGCCAAAGCCGACGGAATCACCTTGTGAGCGCGCCATGGTCAACCACACCAGCTTTCTGACAGCGTCGGCGCGAACGATCCGAGCAGCCACCTGGCGATCCGCGCTCGTCAACGACCGCGGCTCCGTCAGCGCCGAACTGGTCCTCGTGATACCGCTACTCCTGTTTCTGCTCCTGCTGATCGTCCAGTTCGCGCTGTGGTCCCATGCGACCCACGTCGCCCAAGCTGCCGCGTCAAATGGGCTCGCCGTGGCACGCGCGCAGAACGGGAGCGCTGACCTCGGATCAGCCGCCGCCCAGCGCGTTCTCGACGACCTTGCGGGCGGGCCGCTGGTTGATCCGGCCGTCACCGCGCACCGGGACAACACAACCGCGTCGGTCCACATCACCGGCACCGCGTCTGCGGTGGTCCCGTTCCTTCGCCTGCCCGTTCACGCGGAGGCTGCAGGACCAGTCGAACGGTTCGTCACCAGCGTTGACGGGTTCAGGGATTCTGAAGCCGTATTCGGTGTGAACCCGAGTGACGATGCGCGATGACGGGATCGGGGTGTTTCGGTTCGGTCGGGGATTGCGGCTCGCTCGTTCGTGTTCAGGCGTTGGCGTCGGGTGGCTGGCAGACCGTGACCACCAATCGAACGTCACACCCGTTGTGGGTCCGCCGTCGAGCTCCCGTGCGGGCGACCAAGCGATCAGGCTGCCTGGTTCGGAACGAGCGCGGGTCGGCAACCGTCGAGCTCGTGATCATCGCGCCGCCGTTGATCGTGATGCTGCTGTTCGTCGTGTTCTGCGGTCGGATGGCCTCCACCGGCCAGCGCGTCACCGACGCCGCCCACCAAGCCTCCCGCGCCGCATCCCTGGCCCGCTCACCCGTCGCCGCAGCTGCCGACGCGCGCTCCACTGCCCACAACGCGCTGGCCAACGCCGGAGTGTCCTGCCAGGGCCTCGACGTGAACATCGACACCCAAGGGCTGCGACCTGGCTCGACCGTCACCGTGACCATCGTATGCACGGTCGGACTGTCGGACCTGTCGCTGCTCGGCCTACCCGGCACCAGCGACTTCCGAGGCTCGTTCTCCAGCGTCGTCGACGTGCACCGATCGAGCCCGCCAATCCTCGTAGGCGAGGTCCCATGAACACCAACCCGTGGCGCGCCTTGACGGTAACGCTGCGCCACGCCTGTGCTCGGGCACGCAGTGCGGCCGGTGACGAGCGCGGTCAGGTCACCGTGTTTGTGGTGGTCATGGTGACCGCGGTGCTCCTGTTCGCCGGACTCGTCTTGGACGGCGGGTTGGCGCTCAGCGCGAAAACCCGTGCGCTGGGGCAGGCGCAGGAGGCCGCGCGCGCCGGCGCCCAAGCCCTGGACCTCACCGTCTATCGCGCCACCGGCGGCGTCCGCCTCGTCCCCGACCAGGCGCGCCAACTCGCTCTGGACTACCTGGGTGCGGCCGGTGCGAGCGGCTCGGTCACGGTGGAGGGCAACACGGTCACGGTCACTGTCTCCTCCACGGAGTCCACCCAGCTTCTCCGTCTCGTCGGCGTGGACACGATCCAAGTCAGCAGCACCGGAAGCGCCCAACCCGCGCGCGGTGTCACCGCGCCTGACCCGTAAAGGCCGGTGCGCGATGACACCCCACCATGCCCTCCGACCCGCCACCGCCCGGCCGTGGCCCGTGCGCGCCACGATCGGGTTGGCGCGCGGATTCGGCCGCCTCCTGCAGGGGCTTGGCGGGACAGCCTTACTGGGCGGGCTGGTCGTCGGCATCCCTTGGGGCCTGATCCACTACATCGGTTGGCCGCTGCCCGACCACCTGCCGACGTGGGACCAGGTCCAGATCACGCTGCTGAACCCGATGAGCACCCAGTTCCTGCTCAGCGCGCTGGCCTGCGCTCTGTGGCCGATCTGGGCCAGATTCATCTGGGATGTGGCCCTGGCCGGAGTCGACGCCGCACGGCTGGCCCACTGGCCCGAGATCCCCGCAGGCCCGTTGCGTACCGCGGCCGGAGTCCTGGTTGGCGCGGTCGTGTTCTCTGTCCTCGGCCAGCGGGCCGCAATGTCCGCCCCGTCCGCCTCCGCTGGCGACCGCCCAGACGCGGGGCTCGCCGCCGCTGCCCCGCTGGTGCCCGGCCCGTCGGTTCGCCCGGTGGCGTTCGCCATCCAGCTACCGCATGCTGCGCCGCCAGCCGACCAAGTCGCGGCGCCGGGCACAGCCGTGGTTCTCCCGCCGTCAAGTGGGGTGTACGACAGCCTGTGGCGCATCGCGCAGCGTGAACTCGGCGACGGCACACGCTGGCCCGAGATCTGGGAACTCAACCGCGGACATACCCAAACCGACGGGCGCATCTTCCGCGACCCTAACCATATCCGTCCCGGATGGACACTTCGCCTTCCCATACCCCAGGCGGTGCCTCAGGCCAGCGATCCAGTGGCCGGCGAGCAGCGACGCGGACAACCAGCCGCACCTACCTCGCCGACAACCGTCCCACCACCGACCACTCGATCCACCGTCGCAGCGCCCACAGATGCGCCGCCTCCCACTACGGAGTCAGCGCCGACCATGCCAGTCCCGCCGCCCCTGGCCGATCCGGACGCCGTCCCACGGGCCGGAGGGCACCCGGGCACGTCGATCACGGTCGACACAGGCGCGTTCGTCGGTCTCGCGCTCGCCGCACTGGTCACCGCGGCCCTGGTCACCGTGCGGTTGCGCCGGCGGCGGCTTTACCGACCCGGCAGCGGCGTCCGAGACGAGCACACCATCGCCCCGATCGTGCGCTCCCTGCGGATCGCCTACGACCGCGCCACCTTGCCACGCGACGAAAACGGCGCCCCAATCCAACCTGACCCGCCCACGGCGTCGTGCCCAAGCGAGGTCGCGCTCCGCGACCGCGCCAGCGCGACCGCCGACGCGCTGCTGCCCAAGGACGCCACCACGGTCGTCGGGGTTCACGACGGGCGCCCCATCGCCCTGGACTTGGCCCGCACCCGCGGACTCGGCCTCGTCGGGCCCGGCGCCGCGCAAGCAGTCCGCGCTCTCGTCGTCAGCCTGATCGCCGCCAGCCGACACGACGACGTCCAACTCGTCGTACCAGCCGCAGACTTGCCTACCCTCATCGGTGATCCCGCTCCCCCACGTCTGCCCGGCGGCCTACGAGTCGTCGATGACCTGGACGCCGCGCTCGACGTGCTGGAGGCCGAGCTGCTCGCGCGTGCCCGCCGAGGCACCACACCACCATCACCTGCGGTTCTGGTCGCCAACCCGTCACCGCATGCCGACCGCCGCGTGCAGGCGATCCTCGACAACGGCTCGACCCAGGGCATCGTCGGAGTCCTCATCGGACAATGGCGGCCCGGCGGAACTGCGCACGTCCGGGCCGACGGCACCGTCAGCGCGACCAGCTCCGACCTCGCCGAGCTCACCGGCACCCGGCTGTTCACCCTGCCCGCCGACGACGCACGCGGTCTGCTGGACCTCCTCACCAAGGCCACACCACACCCGGTCACGCCGCGCGGACGAGACGGCGGCGCCACGATCATCTCTCTGGAGGAACGCCAGTGGGCGGCTAGAGCATCCGATCCCGACCAGGTCGAAATCCTCTCCTATCCCACCGACTCCATCGAGCGCCCTCCGGCACCCTCGCCGACGATGACGGCCTCGCCACGTGTCCACATCGACATCCCCTCCACAGCCGCCGCCATGGTCCCGTGCCGAACAGCACCAGTTGACCTTGACTGGGCTGGGGCACGGGCACGCCCGAAGCACGCCGAGACCACCGAGTCGCGCCAGCACCCACCACTGGAATTGGTCGTGCTGGGTCGGCCGCACCTGCATCATCACGGCCCGGACGGATCGGTGGACATAATCGACGCAATCGCCCCGCGGCAGCGAGAGGTTCTGGTGTACCTTGCCCTGCATCCGGGAGGAGCCCGCAGGGAAACGCTGGCCGCCACGATCTGGCCGGACGCCCCCGGCGACCGCCCGTACAATTCCTTCCACGCCACCCTCAGCCAACTTCGCCGCGCCCTACGCGACGAACTCGGTGACGTGATCGGCGACCTGATCGTCAACGCGGACGGCCACTACAGCCTCAACCCCGACACCGTCACCGTCGACCTCTGGAAACTCGACCATGCGCTCCGAGCGGCCAGCAACCGTGGCGATGACCAGGACGCCCTGCGCACGATCACTGGCCTGCACAACGGCGAACTTGGTGACGGCTTGACCAGCGGCTGGCTCGACGCCCCTCGGGAATGCCTGCGTCGCGACGTACTCGACACGCTCGGCTCCCTGGTCTCACCGGCGGGATCATGCGACAGCACTGAAACTCTGGCCGTTCTCGAACACATCCGCGGAATAGATCCGCACAACGAATCCGTCTACGTGGCCATCGTCCGCGCCCAGGCGCACGCGGGGCACCACCAGGCGATATCCCGGACGGTCGCGCTGCTCACCAGCGCACTTGCCGAAATCGACGCGAAACCCTCGCCCGACACACTCACCTTGATCGGACGTCTACGAGAAAGACAGCGCCCCACCTAGACCAACTTACCCCGACTCCGAATCTGACCACTTGATCATGCGTTCGCAAATCCAGGTGCCAATAACTTCCAGCGCGGGATCGAGAATGAGATCCAGTACGGCGCGAAGGCGATCTTGGTGATCGAATGGGTACCAAGCCCTGAGCCTGGGGCGGTCATCGTAGAGGTCCGCGATATCCCCGCCGCCCGACGATGTCGGCCACCAAGTCCGGCCAGACATCGAACCCCGCTCCAGGAAACGAATTTCCCCACTGGTCGATGTGATTGATGTCGACCACGAGAATCAAGAACCGCCATCGCTTTCCGCGTCCCACCCCCACTTTCAGGTAATGAAATCGAACAAGGCCCCTTCACGGGTAAGGTACTTCCGTTTCGACTTCTCACCCTGCTCCTGGGTCGGGTGTCGTCCGATCTGCGAGTCGAACTCGCGCCGCGATGACCTGCTGGAATTGCTTCCTCAAGATCACCACGTAGGACACGGTCTAAGCCTGTCGCGGTGAGTGATTGTCTTATGTGGGGTTGGCGACGCACCCGGATGTGTTGACGCACTACCACCCGCGACCCGAGCCACGCCAGCCACGTGATCACCGCCCCTCGCGACTGCCGGTGGCCCGATGTCGCCCGACTCTGCCGCCCAACCCTCTGACACCTGAGCCGGCGACCTACCTGGATCGAAGGTTCGCGCATGAAATACCCGCCCCACTCCGGACTTCTTCGGGTCCTCCGATGGGCGAGCTACAGAACCACAGGATCAGGCAATGCGGCTCATTGGGTCACATTCTCACGAATCCAGGAACCGATGAAATCGAGTGCAGGCTTGAGGACCAAGTTCAGGACGGCACGAAGCCGTTCTTGGTCGTCAAATATGAACCAGAGGTATTTGACGTCCTCTTTATCTTTCGGCCAATCGTCATAGAGATCCATTAGCGCCGTCTCACCAACCACATCGACCACTCGCGCCGGGTTGTACTGAACGTACGCACCGTCCAACGCGTTCCCCCACTCGTCGGTCCGATTTGTGTCGGTGATCCCTACCAGGAATCTCCAGCCATCCTCCGGGTCCCAGCCATCTCGGTGTGTGACAAACTCGATCATGACGCGCTCGCGAGTGAGGTACTTTCCGCGCCGCGGCCTCTTGGCCCCCTCCATGATCGGATGGATCATGATCTGCTCGTCGAACTCACGAAGCACGTCATCGAACTGTGCTCGTTTCATCGTCGACTACCTCCGAACCACATAGGTAGGTGGGGATGCCGAGGCGATCGGTGACGAACTCGATCAGCAAACCATCACCGGTGACGTACGTCCCACGCCGTAGCTTCCTAGCGTCGGCCATCGGGTGATCCGAGCACCAAGCTCGGGATCACCGGTTCAACCTGGGAGCCATTAATGGTCTACGCAGAAAGTCAAGAAGCCGTTAAGCACAGACATCCTGGGTCGAATATTTGGCAAGTGACGATGAAACGCTCACGCACCGCAGGCGACAAGATCACCACAGGAATGAAAAGTCTCCGAAGTCGTCGTTCTCCTGATCACTAGTATGCCCGACGCGGAAGAAGATCATTGAGTTCGCTCGCAAGTACCCGAGGGACGTTGACGCCGTCAATGGGATAGCCGTCGAGAGGCTCGTCCACGAGCGGTGGCCGATACTCGATCGCTTTGCTGATGTTCTTATCGTCGTATTCGACCACAACATTGCTTCGACCCGGACCACCGCCCCAAATGATCGCCCGTGTCAGTTTCCACTTGTCCCGGTCGAACCCATTGGCCTGGCCAAGATCCACCCAGCCAGCTCCACGCGCGGGGAGAAGACTCAACGAAACGGTCAGGACAGCGTCCTCAGGGGGCGGGATCTCCCAGCCACCAAGGTCAGACGGTAGTTCGTCAAGCCGCGGTCCGAATACATAGCACATCGCCAACTGGCCGCGCGGCTGCCGGCGGGAGATCAAGCACAGGCAGTATCCTTCAAGTCCGTCTCGCAACGGGATTCCGAAAACTTGGCCTTCCTTGAGAGTGAACCGTTCTGAGTGGCTCATCGTCGGTTCCTCAGGTATGCGGCAGCCGCTTGCATGTATTTGTCCTGGTTCCTGTTGTTTCGCGTGATCGGTGCCACGCGGTTGAGCACCGGGCGATACTGCTGGTGAACCAACTGCTCAAGCCCTCGCTGTGCCCTGTTGTTCGTTTGATGCCTGGCCTCAAACTTCAGTTCCGGGTACTTGCGTGCATGCTCGGCCTGTCGGCGGGCGAGGTTGTTTGTCCTGCCGCTGCGGCTCCACGCAGCACGTACACACCTCCGCCCGAACAGCTGGCGTTGTGGACGACGATCGGGGTATCGCCGGTGACGACACTATTAGGCGTGCAGGTCGGCGACGGTGAGGTTGTAGACGAACCGGTCTGCCACGTTGCCGAGGTCGCGGACGTGACGGATGGAGGCAGTCGCGCCGCCCGGGATGAGGACGCGGTCGCCGATGCCGATGTGGTCGGCGTCGGTCCAGCCCTTGCCATCGATCCAGATCGGGTGGTTCGCGGTGGCGATGATCGGTTTGTCGCCGCCGTCGACGGTGAACTCGATCAGGTGTACGACGCCGTAGCCGGTGATGACGTTGACGACGGGTTCGGCGACGGTGTCCCCGGTGGCCGGGTCGCTGGCGGCGACCAGGTCGCCTTCCTGATCCTCGCCGCCCCGCGCGCCGCCGGTTTGATCGCCCTGGCCGACAAGGGCTACCAGGGCTACGACCGCTCGGACGGCAGGTGATCACCCCGTACAAGGGCCGAAACAAGCCGGAATCACAGAAGGACGCCAACCGCGCTCACGCCCGGCTCCGCGGCCCCGGCGAAACGCGCCAACGCCCAGCTCAAGACCTGGCGCATCCTGTGCAAACTCCGATGCTGCCCACGCCGCGCTGGCCGACTGGCCAAAGCCATCCACGTCCTACAGAACTACTAGATCACCGCAGGATGAAAGGGCTCAGTGAAGGCGCAGGGTCCAGGTGGTGTCATTTGCCATCCGCTGCGCGACGACCACCTCGCCAGTCGACGGTCCACCAACGGCAGGCGATCCGCCACGTCGTCACCAACGCTATCGCCTCCACCGGCTGAAGACTCCAACCTGTCTGGCTCTGAATCCGATCATTTCGTGACATGTTCGCGAACCCAGGTACCAATAACGTCGAGAGCGGGATCGAGAATGAGGATCAGAAGGGCGCGAAGCCGGTCTTGGGTATCGAACGCGAACCAATACGCTTGAGTCTCTTTCCCCAGTTCGGGTCGGTCATCATAGATGCTCGCGATCGACGCCTCGCCGACGATGTCGGCGACCATTGATGTCAAGACATCGAATCCCGCTTCAAATGGGGCGTATCCCCACTGATCGAGTTGATTAGTGTCGACCACGCGAATAATGAACTTCCATCCACTTTCCGAATCCCACCCCCACTTGTCGGTAATGAAGTCGAATTGAACCCCTTCGCGGGTGACGTATTTACGTTTCGCCTTCTTTCCCTGTTCCATGGTCGGGTGTCGCCTGATCTGCGAGTCGAATTCACGGAGTACGCCATCAAAGTCGGCTCGTTTCATCATCGACTACCTCCGAATCACATAGGTGGGAATACCGTGGGTTTGATTGATCCAATCGTCCTTCTTCCTCTGCTTCGAGCCATATCTAGATCTGCCCGCTTTGACCTCCACGTTGAACTTTCCGGCAGGACCATTCACATGGAAGTCGGCGTACCGCTTTCCCATCGGTGTGCGGAAATACTTTTGCCTTTCTACGTTCGCCGCTCCGTAACGCTTGTGAAGCGCTTGTTCGACCCTCTTTTCGAGGGCCTTGCCAGCCGCCCTGTTCGCGGCGAGACAGCTAGCGTTGTGGACGACGATCGGGGTGTCGCCGGTGACGACACTATAGGTGTGCAGATCGGCGACGGTGAGGTTGTAGACGAGCCGGTCTGCCACGGTTCCTAGGTCGCGGACGTGGCGGATGGTGGCGGTGGCGCCGCCCGGGATAAGGACGCGGTCGCCGATGCCGATGTTCTCGGCGTCGGTCCAACCCCTGCCGTCGATCCAGATCGGGTGGTTGGCGGTGGCGATGATGGGTTTGTCGCCGCCGTCGATGGCGAACTCGATCAGGTGTTTGACGCCGTAGCCGGTGATGACGTTGACGACGGGTTCGGCGACGGTGTCCCCGGTGGCCGGGTCGCTGGCGGCGACCAGGTCGCCTTCCTGGATCTGGTCGATCGGTAGAAGGGTGCCGTCAGCCATCAGGATCGGCGTGTCCGGGGCGAAGGAGTTGTTGCACTTGGAAGCGATCTTGCGGGCGCCGGTCGCCAGGGCTCGGCCCGCCTTGCGGGCGCTGGACACCGCTTTCGGCACGACTTTGGATGCGACCTTGACCACCGACATCGAGGCCTTGACGGCGGTGTTGGCGCCGATGAGGCTGGAGGCGGCGGTCAATGCCATCTCCCCTGCTTTGGACCAGTTCCCGGTGATCGCGTAGGCGCCCGCGGAGACGGCGGCGGCGATGCCGCCGATGGGGCCGGGGATGTAGGAGGCGACTTCGGCGACCTTGGCCACGATCGGGGCAACGGTGTTCTTCACCCAGGACCAGAACCCGCGGCCGTCGAGGTCGGTGCAGTTGACCGGGTCGGCGCCGCAGTAGTCATACGGCGTGGCCGAACCGCCCGGTTCGGGGTCCTGTTGCCAGAATCGGCCGCTTGCCGGGTCGTAGAGCCGCACGCCCATGAGCACGGCGCCGCCGAGGGCCTCGGAGGATCGGTCCTTGCCGCCGAGCCAGCCGTAGCGGGCGGTCGCGGCGGCAGGGGTCTCGGTGGAGGGCATGCCGAACTCGTCGGAGTCCAGCAGTGTGACTGCGCCGGTGATGGTGTTTGTGGTCGTGTTGACCGCGACGGTGGCCATCACGTCGCCGTGCAGTGAGGTCATCTGCAGGGTGACACCGGCGGCGGCGGTTTGGCCGGTGGTGACGGCGAGGTCGCCGTCGGGGCCGTCGACGTTGCGGGTGACGTTATTTGCCTGGGTGATGTCCTCGGCGATCCACCGCGGCTCGTCGCCGTCGGCGCCGTAGTGGTTGACCTTGGTGACCGCGTTGGCCCACGCCCCGCTGACCCACTTCTCAGAGGTGAAGCGGCGGAAGCGCAGGGCCGGGTCCAGGGTCCAGGACATCCGGGCCGAGGCGGTCTGCTGACCGGCGACCAGATCGTTGACGTAGTAGGAGTTGGTCACCCCGGACGGGGTGGAGGTGATGCGGCCGAACGCGTCGTAGACGTAGCCGGTGTTGGTGATGCGGTCGGCGGAGTCGTAGGTGTTCGTCTGCGACACCACCGGATCCCCGGCCAACGGCAGTGACCACGGCACCGAACCGGTTTTGGTGGTCTTGCCGGTGCGGTTGCTGCGCTGGTCGTAGGTGTAGCCGCGCTGCACGATCACGCCGGTCGAGCGGGACTGCTGCTGTGCCGTGGTGAGCCTGCCCCAGCGGTCGTAGGCGAAGGTCTTCCACGACGAGGAGTTGTCCTGCTGCAACGCCTGGCCGCGGATGTTGTCCACAACATGGCTGTAGGCGATGACCACGCCGTCGGAGGTGCGGGTGTAGGCGCGGTTGGTCGGCTTGCCGGACGGGTCGAGGGTGTTGGTCACCTTCACCCCGCCGGGCAGTCCCTGTTCGGTGATCTGCCCGTCGGGCCCGTACTTGGCGGTGAGGTCGCCTGCGACGCTGTCGGTGATCTTGGTGAGCAGGCCGCGGGGTTCCAGTGCCCGGTCGTAGGTGAATGTCTGGGTGGTGCCCAGCGAGTCGGTGACCTTGGCCGGTTTGCCGAATCGGTCGTATTCACTGGATGTCCAGGCGCCGTCGGCGTCGGTGTACTTGGTGATGCGCCCGAGCTTGTCGAACACGCGGCTGATCGACGCGGTCGGCGTACCCGTGCCGTCCACAAGGGAGCTGGTGATCGCGTCGCCGGTTGCTGCGTCGTAGGTGGTGGTGATCTTCTGGATCGCGGTGCCCACATCACCGGTGATCTCCACCGAGGCGACGCGGTCGGCGCTGTCGTAGGTGGTGCGGGTGGTGCGGGTCTTGCCCGCGGCGGTCTCGGTGATCTTGTCGGCCTCGCCGAAGCGGCTATAGGACTCGACCCACTTCACCGACAGATCGGCGGGCATACGCGTCGCGTCGTGGCCGGTGACCGCGCCCGCCGAGCGGGTGATGCAGGCCTGGCCAGCCCATTCCGGCCGGTTTCCACAACGGGAGTCGTCCGGGTTCGCCAGCGCGGTGTAGAAGATCACCAGGGTGGTGCCCGCGTCGGTGGGGCCTGCGCCGAGTCGGCGTGACTCCAACGCGCGTCCCTGCGCATCGAAGCGCACAGACGTCGTGGCCGAGCCGAGGGACCCAACGGGGGCCTCGGCGTCCAGAGTGACGGTCGTGGCCTGCCGCAGCGCCCAACCGGAGGTCCCGCCGATCGCCGGGGTGTAGCCAGTCTTGTTGACCTTGACGTCCTGGTCGCCGGTCATGCCGACGACCTGCGCGCCGTCGCGGGACGTGGTGGCCAGGTGGTAGGCGGTGCCGTCCGGCCTGCCCTCGTCGTAGGTGGTCAAGCTGTGGTGTCGGGCGTTGACGAGCTGGTTCGGGTCGGCGTCGAGCGCGACGCGGTGCAGCGGCCCCAGCGAGGCGACCTCGTCGAGGCCGTCGGCGCTGAAGGTGGCCTGGCTGTCGAGCCAGATCGCGCGGGTCGCGGTGTCGTACTGGGCCAGGCCCAGTGTCGAGAGCTGGCTCGCCGCGTCGGTGCCCTGCCCGAGCGCCAGCGCCCGGTTGGAGGCTTCGAGGCTGCGCACGGTGTTGCCGAAGCGGTCGAACTCGGTGGTGTCGATGTAGCCGCCGGGGGTGGCGGTGTTGACCTCACGGCCCGACGCGTCGAGGTAGTGCACCGTCGCTGCGGCATAGCCGTTGGCGCCCGGGACGGACGAGGTGGCGGTGTTGACCGTCACGGGGTCCTCGGGGCCGAAGATGGCGGTGGCCTCGGCGGCGACATCCTTCTGCGCCCAGGTGGCGACCGTGGTGCCGTCGAGGTCGTAAGGGCCGCCCGCGCCGCGGGTGATCGGCACGTTGTAGACGACAGTGGTGGCGATCTCGCCGTCGAGGGTGGCCGCGGTGCCCTGCGCGAGCGCGGCGCGACGGACCTTGAGCAGCCTGCCGGGGTTGGTGTCCGTGCCGACGGTGCCGAAGTCGTAGTACCACGGCAGGTCACCGGTCGCGGTCACCTGGGTGACTCGGTCGTTGGTGTAGGTGTAGCTGGTCTTCAGGGGTGTCGCCAGGCGCGGATCCCAGGCCTCGCGGAGTTTGCCGGTGTCGTCGTAGGCGTAGTGGACGACCTCCTTGCGTTCCACCGTGCCGGTGGCCGGATCGGTGGTCCACGCCCACACCGCCCGCACCTGCGTGACGATGTCGCCGAACACCGACGCGGTGGCGGTCGTGCTGGTGGCGTACTCGTAGTCCAGCGCCTCGCAGCCGCGGGCCGGAGTCGCCGTAGTGCAGTCGCCGACGCCGGGTTCGGTCGGGGCGATGGCCCGCTTGACCCGAACCTGGTCGTCGACCGTCTCGTAGATGAACCTGGTCGCCGACGCCGCGACCGGCGGTGTGGTGCTGGAGACGAGGTAGGAGCCGCCGTCAGCGGACTTGGTGAAGATCGTCACCGTGCCGTCGACCTCGGTGAGCTTGTAGTCCACGCCGTCTGCGGTCAGCGTCAGTTGCTCGGCGCCGGGCTCGGGGAAGAACGCGCCGGTCGTGGAGCGGGTGAACCACACCTTCCCGCCGTCGACCTGCTCGACCTGCGCGAGGCCGGTGTCGGGGAAGTCGAGCCTGCTCCAGTCGACCTCGGAGGAATCCGCCGAGGTACCGGTCTCCCACTGCGGGCCGAACGGCGCGGTGATCTCCCGCACCGACATGTCGTCGAAGAACACGGCCTTACCGCTGCCCGGAGAGAATCCGTTGTACAGGCGGAAGAACGCCTCCGTCGCACCGGCCGGGACGGCCATGTCGACAGATACTTGCGCCCAGCCGTCGGTGATCGCGGGCCGCGGGCTGTCGGTCTCGACGTACTGGCCTGCCGAGTTGCGGTAGTAGCCGACGATCCGCAGGCCCCGGCTGTCGGCCGGGGTCAGCGTGGTCGCGGCGGGCACATAGATCCACCCCGACGCGCGGTAGAGGTGTCCGGCCTTCATGCCCAGGCGCAGCGCGTATTCGCCGTCGAGGGTGGCGTAGGTGTCCGCGTTGGCCCCGCTCGCCGGTGGCAGCACCTGCAGGGAGTCGGTGGCGCTGCGGCCCCGGGTGGTGGCCCGGCTGATCACCGAGGTCGGCGCGGTGAACCCGGTGGTGTCGGTGCCGACCTTCTGCTGGTTGGCGGTCAGGCGTTCACGCTGGAACTGGTAGCCCGCCTTCGGATCCCGCGACGAGGACGTCCGCGACACCGACAGGCCGAACTCCTGCGCGTCCATCGCCGAGAGCCCGAAGTCACCGGTCTGCAGATTCAGCGAGCCGCCGCCGATCCCTTCGGACTCGGCGCCGTCGGCATCCGGGTCGACGGTGATCGTCTTCCACGCCGTGGGGTAGGTGACCGTGCCGGTCGCGTCGCTGGCCAGGATCGCCTGCACCTGCAGGACGCCACCGGCCGAGCCCGTGGTGGCGCTGACGTTCCATGTCGCCGACCCGCCCAGGCCACTGATCTGCGTGAATCCGGCCGCCAGGGCCGAGCCGTTGGCCTTGGTGAGGTTCGCGACCGGAATATCGACACCGGTGCCCTGCGGATCGCGCCGCCACACGAACTTGACGTGCGTCAGCGTCGGGTCACCCTCGACCCGCAGCGCCGTCCGGCTCACGACTCGCGCGCCGTCGGCCGGATCGACCAGCCCGCCGCGCCCGACATTGAACTTGTAGGTGACGATCGGCGAGAGGTTGCCCGCCTTGTCCTTGGTCCGCACGTTGAGCAGGTGCTGACCATCGGCCGCCGGGGTGATCGACGGGGTTGCCTTGCCATTGACATCCGCGGCGACGTCCGTGGAAGGCGTCGCATCAAGCGCATACACATAGCCGGCGACGTCGGTCACGCCCACGGGCGGGTCGAACGTGAACGTTCCCGCCTGCCCAGCCGCCTTCGCCCACACACCACCAGTGGGGTAGTCCGTGGAGGCCACGAAGGGAGCACCAGGAACGTCGGTGTCCACTGTGAACTGGAGCCACTGGACGGTGACGCCCGCATCCGGCGCCAGGTCGAGCTTCCAGATCTCGCAGTCCGTGGTGTAGCTGTTCCAGATACCGATCCGGCTGCCTGCGGCACCAGTGCACCCGATCGGGTCGAGCGACTTGTCGGCGTACTTGGCCTTGATCTTGTATTCGCCGTTCCCTGCCGTCTCCAGCCGCCACTTCTGGCAGTCGTTGTCCCAGTTGTACCAAAGGTTGACCCAGGTCGGGTTGTCAACTCCGCAGTTGGCGATGTCGAGCACGTGGTACGAGTCGTGGCCCACGAACGTATACAGGCCACCGCCCACGCCCGACAGTGTGAACCGCTGGCACCCGGCGCCGGAGTAATCAGCCAACTGCAGGATCGTGCCCGGGTCACGTGAGCAACCTGCGGCCTCGACGACTCGGCCGCCCATCTTGTTGCGGAGGGCGACAAATCCGTCACCGGCCCAGTCCGTGCCGTCATTGCTCGACGCACGGAAACGATAGGTGTGCCCGGCCTGCAGCACACCGTCCGGGACCTTCCACGTCGCCACCGATCCACTGGTGACCGGGCCGACCTGCTGATGGGTGATCAGGGTGTCGTTCTCGTAGATGTAGAACTGGGCGTTGACCTGGTCGCCGTCGGGGTCGTTGACCGGAACCGACAGCGTCGGCGTCAAGGATCGCGTGTAGGTGACCCCGCCGGTGTCGCCGCGGTCGGTGACGTTGAGCCCGGTCGACGGGCTGGGCCGGGTGTTGTAGGTGATGTCGATATGCGGAACGGCCCCGCCCTCGGACGAGGAGAACTTCTTCCAGCCGTAGGAGTCGGTCTCGCTCTCGGACTTGAGCATTACGCCGGCGTTGGTGAAGTTCTGGTCAGACCAGGTCTGCGCGAGCGTCTTGATGTCGACGCCGGTCCAGTTGGCGCCACAGCCTGCGTCATGGCCGCGGGTGTCGTTCGGGGTGGCCCACTTGTTCCACGGGGCGGGCATGTTCGACCAGCGGGTCCCAGTGCCCACCAGAGGGGTGGACCACACTTCCCAGTTGCGGGCGCTGCACGAGTACGACCAGTTCTCGTAAAGCCACAGCGTGCTGGACAGAACATGCGTGCCGCGGAACGGAGTCATGTCGAAGTGCAGGTACGACCGCGCCTTGGTCGTACCGCCGTCGTAGGTGCCGATCCGCAGCTCGGTGCTGCCGGACTGGTCGGTGTTCGCGATGCTCGACTGGACGAACGTGTCGAAGTTCGTCCACACCGTGACCGCCGGGTCAACCGTGACCGGGTACTGCGTGTCCGCCGCCCCCAAGAAGTCCGCGGCAACATCGATCAGGACGTCGGTGAACGCACCCCGCTGGACCGCCTTACCCACCTTGCGGAGCTTCGCGTGCCCACCTGAGCGCTGGTCGACCTGCGCGTCCCACGCTTCAGCGGCTGGGATGCTTCCCACCACCGTGCCCGCCGCGTCGACAAGATCGCTATTGCCGTCAGCATCCTGCTTCGCGGTCAGACCCTTCGCCCGCACCGGCAGAGTCAGCGTCAACGCCTTGCTCTGCCTGGACTTCACCACCAGGAACTGCTCGAACCCGGTCCGCGTCGCCTCGACAACGAGATCCACACCGGGGCTGACATCCGGGTAGGTTGCCTTGTTTCCCTCAAGCCGCGGAGCAGGCAGCCGCCCTGCCCACTGCACCGCGACCTCCCGGCCCTCCCCCAACGCCACCGACGCCAGATCCCGAGCCGCCACCGAATCCCCGGCCCCGGCGATCGCCAGGTCACGCGGGTGAGCCTTCGGCCGCACGACACCATCAGCACCCGCGACCAGCGTGAGGTCAACCGGAACCCAAGTGTCTCCGCGCCGCACCCGGATCGGCCCGTTGTTCATCTCGGTCGTACGAGTGCCATCCGGGTTGACCCACGTCGTGGACGACTCGGTCCGCTCCGCGAGCGCCTCGACCCTGCGATTGCGCAACCGTGCAGTGGCCCGCGCCGATGAGATGTCCGAGGCCTCATCCGGCCCCGCGGACTGCGCGGGTGCACCGGACTGAACCGGGTCCGCGTCCGCAACCGGAGCGACGACAACGTCGATCGAGCCGACGAGGAGAGACGCCGTCAGCACCACCGACAACGCCCCAACAACGCGATCCCACCGGCGACGTGCGCGCGCGGTCAACAACGATCGAGAGGCCATTGCCCTGAATCTCCCCAGTACGAGCGAACCCCCCGACGGAACGCGCCCGATGACAGCAGCGAAAGCGTGGATGGCTACTCACGGGGAAGCAAGACACGTCCCAAAACCGCGCTGTGATTCCAATCAACCGGCGAACCTGTAACAACCAATTCATGATCACCGATTCCTGCGCACGTCCGCCAGAAGGAAAGATCAACAAACCAGGCGGACCGCGGACCGCAGCGACCATCAATGATCTTGTCAGCGTAACGGAGCCGTTGCCGCGAGTGATCGTATGGTGTTGGATCAACAACGAGCCCGAACGTAGTGTGCGCAATGAAAGAAACAAAGCCGCTATGAAGTCATATCAGCGGATATATAGTTGAGCACAAATTCCTTTTGAGGCGACATTCGCATGCGACGGCAGATCGCGCAGCATGCGTTCAACTGCCAACCGCCGAATGGGCGCCCTCCACAACTATCGCGCGCTACTCAAATCGTTCGAGTGAACCGGCGGGCAGGCAAAGGGTGCTCACCCACCCATCTACCCGCCCAACTACCTGCCGACCTACCTGCCGACCTGCCGACTAGGCGGGTAGGGCGCCTGGTGCGCCTTGATGCAGTTCAAACCCCTTGCGGCAGGTTCCTGGGGTTGCGCCGACTGGCCTGCCGACAGGCATAAATAACAGACGGGCTGCATCGCAGGGCAGGTTTCACTCGCGGGGTCGACTCAGACCGAACGGCTGCGGCCATGCCGATGGATTCAATTCCCCTGCAAGAAGCAGAACAAGCACCCCCAGACCGCACGCGCCTCCGACTGGGCGCAACCTCGCTGGCCACCACGCCGTCGCACAACCGATGAGCGAACGTCACCAATCGCCATCACATAATGTCCGGTCGCCCCGAATATAGCCGTCGACCGACGAAACGGTCCCCCTCACGCACTAGGTCATGCCATAACGCGCAGGCCCGAATTTCGCTCCGTTTCTGAATCGGTAAACATGCAAAGTCTATGGCGTTCGTCTAGGCTAGACTACTAGGCTAGACTCAGCGGAAACAGAGCAGACCAAATGGCGAAAGCCGGGAGTGAGGACCGGGGCACGACGTCCCTGCGAGCACTGGCAGTTCAGAGGTCCGGATGTTTACGCGGAAGGTCGACAACTGAAAGTCCCGCATAGCGCGGGCAGTAGCTAGGGCTACGCGCGACAGCAGCGATGTGGATGCCGGAGTACCCGGTAAGGCAGTAGCGGCGCGCCCGGATGGGCTCCCTAGATAACGAAAGATCAGTGACGGGCATGCACCCTGGGAGTGCATTGCTGATCATCATAGGAGTCACCGGAAGATATCGGCTCTCGCGCGACCACGATCCTATGCGCGCGAATGTCAGCCAACCTCCCTAGAACCGCGCGACACGTGGGATCAACGGGTCGACCGCGTAAACCCCTGCGTTAAGAGGCAGGGTCGGGAGAGGGAACGGAACGGTGCGCGGGAATCGTCCACCCGTAACAAGACCAACGGACGCGCGCTATCGCGCGGAGCTGTGACAGAGCACGCGGGCAGATGGCACAACCCAATGTCACCACGGTCAGGCACGGTCCCAGGACAACGCACGCGAACACGATTCGCCCTTGTCGATTGCGTCCGTGCCTCTCCGTGGTCACGTTGCACAACGTCACCGGAACGGAGATCACCCATGTACGCACTACTTCCCGACCAATTGAGCGACGCGAACAAGGAAACCCTGACCATCGGATGTCATTACGACTACCGAAACCAGAAATGGGCCGACGGTCACGATCACGCGCACACCGAAAGCAAGGCTTCCATTGACCTCCTGTTCTGCGGAGCAGATCAGGCGACATGCCGTGCGGGACACCCCGAACAGTGGTCATGGATGCACGCGTAATCGGCACGAATTCCGGCAAAGGTCAACAAACCGTAGACGACTGTCCATCTCTGGGAATGGTGGTTGAAATGACGATCATGATGGCCGAATGGTCCACCCGACTGCTGTCCATGGCCGACGCGCTGACCGTGCCCGATGGCGGATTCTCCGTCGATCCGCGCACCGGCGCCGATGTCCGCGACGGCTACGCGGTCGCGATCCATCACGAACACGAATGCGTTGTGACGCACCCGGTCACCGCCGGCGATTTGATCGAGTACGTGGCGGACGTCGCCGACACGCTCACGATGCCGGGCCGAATTCTCGGCGGATGGCGTGACCCGAACAGCGGTGCGGTCTACCTGGATGTGTCCGTGGTGACGCCCACCCTTGCCGACGCGCTCGCACTGGCAGTCCGCCACGACCAACTCGCCGTTTTCGACCTCGCGGCCATGTCGTCGATTCCGGTTGCGGCAACCGTCCCCGTCGCGTGAATCGCTCCGCTTGACGTGGTTCCCGACATTGCACACCAGACACAGAGAGGCGTCCCGATGACTGTCGACCCGTTCCGATACACGAGCCCGACCACCACGGAAGAGATCATCTCGCTGGCCAACGGCCACGCCTACGAATGGGGATACGTGGACGCGGCGCGGGTCGCAGAGCAAGACCCCGAGCGCGTCGCCGAACAAGGCCCCGTGCGTGTTCCCGACGGCTGGCCGTGGGCATGGCTCGAATACACCCGACGCAACCCTAGCCGCATGTCGATTCAGGACGCGTTCACGCACTGGGTGACACATTCCACCCTCCCCGGCCTGTCCTGACGCACAGGGAATGTCCATGAACAGGAGACGGCTCATGAACAGCATGACCCGCGATCAGGCGCGGTCGGCGATGACCGGATACATCTCGCCATCGCTGGACGACGATTGCCTGACCTACTTCGCGCAAACCGGCCTTGTGCTCGACGCGTCACGCCTGATCGCGCAGCTCCGCCGGGAACTGGCGTCCGACACCTACGAACCGGACGCCATCACCGAGCTTGCCGCGCTGGTCGCGTGGGCAGTCGCCGAATTCGGCCGGTACACGCTCGTCACGTACACCACGGTTCGCGGCCCGTGGGAGACCGACGACGACGGCGACACGATCGGCGACGAACGGCCGACCCTGTCCGAGTCCGATGAGTCGCTGCAGTTCCACACCCTGCGGGACGCGGCTGACTGGATGGAGAAGAGCGGTCTGCAGCGCCCGTCGGCTGACCCTGGACCTTTCCGCATGTCCGCGTGGCTGACCGATGTCGACCCGTACGTCCACCCGTACGACGACACGGAGACCACGACGACCGTGCACGCCGGTCCTGGATTCACCGATCGCACGTGGAACGCGCTGGTGGCCGCGGTTCGGTGGCGCTGACCGCGTCGCACCGTGCGAGTTCCGACCGCCGGCTGGGTCACACGGTCCACGTGATTTCGGTGCGACACGTCCAAACATCCACGGGACGTGCCGTGCCGTGACCACCTGGTCAATTGCTGGACTCGACGATAAGGGAGTACATGTCATGTCTCGGGAAACTGCGGCCTGGTTGAATCAGAACACCCTGATCGGCTTCACCGACAAGCGCGGCACGGCGTGGCACTACCGCGCCAGCGAGCAAGGCACCGAACCGAACCACTACCCCGGTGCCGTGCCCGTGGCCGACGTGCACCGACGGCTGTTCGCCTGGGACGCGGTGAGCGTCCCGATGGGTGCGGACATGTCCGGGTTGTTGGACAGCCCCGGCGCGTGGAAGGTCCTCCAGGGCCGACAGGTGATCCTACGCAGCGACACCGGCGCGGACCTGGGGGTGTTCCGCGACGGATACGAGATCCACAACTTCGGGCCGTGGCTGCTGGAGGGGGTCGCCGACCTCCTCGACGGCGAGTTGTCCATCGGGTCGGCTGGGCTGCTCAAGGGTGGCGCGCAAGCGTGGGTGAGCGTGGAGGTTCCCGACACGATCACCACGCCGGAGGGTGTGCAGTTCCGCCCGAACCTGCTGGCCTGCACCAGCCACGATGGCTCGCTGGCCACAACGTTCAAGCGGGTGGTGACCAATGTGGTCTGTGACAACACTATGGCCGCCGGTCTGGCCGAAGCCGGGCAGCAGTACAAGATCAAACACTCCCGATACTCGCCGCGCCGCATCCACGACATGCGCACCGCGCTCGACATCGTGCACACCGTCGCCGACGACTTCGCCGCCGAAGTACAAGCTCTGTGCAGCACCACCGTCACCGACCGGGCATGGTCGGCGTTCCTGGAAGCGCACCTGCCCATCGTCGACGTCACCGGCCGGGCCCTCACCGGACGCACCACCGAGCGGCAAGAACTGACCCGCTTGTGGAACAGCGACAACCGGGTGTCCCCGTGGCGAAACACCGCCTGGGGCGTCATGCAAGCCGTCAACACCTACGCCCACCACCACGCCATCGTCCGCAACGCCAGCCGCGCGGAACGCAACATGACCAACGCCGTCACCGGCAAAGTCGACACCCTCGACCAGACCACCGCCCGGACGCTGACCAAGGTCCTCACCTCTGTCTGACCACACAACGCACCACACCCCCGGTCCTCACCGATCAAGACCAGCAAGGACAGAACCCCGCGTCCGGCCAGTTCAGCTCGTGCGCATGCCGCGCGGCGCCCGCACGCCTGACCCGACCGGCCCTTTCGTCCGATGTGGAGGTAATCGAGATGACAACGTGTAGCGAGATCGCCCGACGGTTCGCGCAGGAAGCGGGCAAACCCGCCCCTCGATTTCTGCGACCACGCGCGAACGTCCTGATCCACCCTTACGACGACCGTGCGCTGTGCAGCTACGGCACCCACTTCACCTTGGCGAAGATCATGCTCGCCCCGGATGGGGACCGGTCATGGTGGCTACTCAACGGCGACACCTACTCGGTGAGCACCACCCGGCACCAGGGCTACATCCGCGACCCGTGCCAGCGGACCGGCTTGCCGATGCTGACCGTCCCGTTCAGCGTGCTCGCCGAGGCAGGGATCGACCACGACTCGATCATGCCGGTCGATGTGAACGCCGACCAGTACGTCACGCACACCACTACGCGGACAGCCGCGACGACATCCGGAATCTGACCGGTACATCGCGCGCGCACTGCCCGACGGCCACTGGACCTGGGGACACCCGCTGGCACGTGCTCGGAGCGTCCTCTCGCAAGATCACAGCCGCCGTTCAGCGTGAGCGTGAGCGAGGTGCCCCCGGATGGGCCGAGCGAAAGTGTCGGACCTTCCGGCTAAGCTTCTCGACCAACATAGGAATCCCCGGTGCTCTCGCACAGGGGCAGCGAGCACCGGGATCCGTCCAGATTGGCGTCAGGAACGTATCTCGGAATCACGAACGGGTGAACCAGCAGCCCCCTTGTTTGTGATGCATGTCTCAATGCCCTCGCGCGGCGGGCACGCCAGCGCACATCGAGGTGTTTCGTGCTGTTGATCAAAGCCCACATCACCAACTACAGGTCGGTCGAGGACTCCGGACAGTTCAAAATCGAAACCGACGTCACCTGCCTGGTCGGAAAGAACGAGTCCGGCAAGACCGCGACCCTGCGCGCGCTCTACAGGCTCAACCCGATCGAGAGCAGCGCCCAGTTCAACGAGGTCATCGACTTCCCGGCCCGGAAGACCCGCGACCGCCGGCGCTGGGCCGACGACCAGCGTGTCCCCGTGATTGAGGCGACCTTTCGTCTGAACGACAGCGAGGCGGCTCTCGTCGAGGCCGAGTTCGGCACTGGCTCGCTGAAAAGCCGAGAGTTCACAGTCACCGCCGGCTACCGACAGGCCGGTCGCAGCTGGGGCATTTCCTACGACGAAGGTGTGATGGTCAACCACCTTCTCGGGTTGCTCGACCTCAATGCGACGTCGGCGGCTGCCCTCGAGTCTGCGAAGACGATCGGGCAGTTGGTCCACGCTTTGAAGGAGCTGGAAGAGCCGACGGCCGAGGCAAGTACCCTGCTCCAACGTCTGGACGCCCTCGGTGGTACCGGCTTCGGATGCATCACCGGCCCGCTCGCGCCGAAGCTGCCGAAGTTCGTCTACTTCGACGACTACGACTCGATGCCGGGCAAGGTATCCATCCCGGACCTGATCCGCCGCCGCGACGACGACGGACTCACGCGCGGCGAGCAAGCGTTGCTCAGCCTCCTCACCATGGCAGGCACGCGGCCGGAAGAGTTTCAGAACGCTGGCGAGCACGAGCGCCTCATCCGCGAGCTGGAGAACTCCAGCGCGGTCATCTCCGACGAAGTGTTCGAGTACTGGTCGCAGAACACCGAACTGGCCGTGAAGCTCGAATCTCTACAGGCTGAGACCGGCGCGGCCCCGCCCATGAACGAGCCGCCGATCCTGCAGATCCGGGTGCACAACAGCCGACACCGCGCGTCGGTCCCATTCGACGACCGCTCCCGCGGGTTCGTCTGGTTCTTCTCGTTCCTGGCCTACTTCAACGAACTCGAAGCGGACGCCGACCAGGACCTCATCCTGCTGCTAGACGAGCCGGGCCTGTCCCTGCACGGCCGCGCGCAGGAAGACCTGCTCCGGCTCATCGATGAACGTCTGGCCCCGAAGCACCAGGTCCTTTACAGCACGCACTCGCCGTTCATGGTCTCCGCCGACAAGTTCCACCGCGTCCGCACGGTCATTGACCGCGACGGCGTCGGCACCAAGGTCTCCGCCGAAGTCTTCAAGGCAGACGAGGACACCGCCTTCCCCCTGCTGACCGCGATGGGCATCGAGCTGTCCCAGACGCTCTTCGTCGGAGAGCACACTCTGCTGCTGGAAGGCCCCAGCGACCTAATCTACCTCGACGTCCTCACCGACGCCGTCGAAACCAAGGGCAAGATCGGCCTCGACCCGCGCTGGGTGAAGACGCCGATCGGGGGTTCCGGCAAGCTGTCCACCTTCGTCACCCTGCTCGGGGCAAACAAGCTAAACGTCGCGGTGCTCATCGACTCCAGCACCCAGGACATCGGCGCCGTAAAACGACTGCAAGACAACAAGCAGCTGAGCAAGAACGGCCTCGTTGAGATCAGCGAGTTCACCGGCACACCCTACGCCGATGTCGAAGACCTCTTCGAGCGCGACTTCTACCTTACCCTGGTCAACAAGGCATACGAGAAGGAACTCTCCAGCCCGCTCACAATCGCCGACATCAACCAGAAAGACCCGCGCATCGTCCGAGCGATCGAGGAGTACTTCAAGGCGAACAACATCGCCAACGGCAAGTTCAACCACTACCGCCCCGCGGCAGCGCTTCTGCGGAACCAAAAGACGCTCCTGCCCAAGATCAAGCAGGTTACCCACGACCGGGCCGAGAAGCTGATGGCGAAGCTCAACACACTCCTGCCGGAAAGCTAGACCACCCAGCGCCGGTGAGCTCGCAACTCCCATGCGCGCTCACTGGCTCCTTGTCTGCCGAATCCAACCTCTCCGTCCGCAAGAACGGAACTGCAGTGAATCTCCAAGAAACAGTCGACAACTTCATGAACGCAACCAAGCACTGCGACAACCTGATCACCGTTCACCGGAGCGTCGGCGACGGCGGTCGCGGGCGCCGCACAATCGAAACCTCCGTCAATCGGGGCACCATTGTGCTCACCGTCGCGTCATGGCAGGCGTTCGTCCAAGATCTTGCACTCACCCTTCGAGATCAGGCGCTTGCCGAGTCGCAAGCCGCTAGCTCCAGCCAGCTGGTTCGCGGCGCCATGAAGCAGTGGGAGACAGACTTCAACGCCGTGGTCGAGAAGTTCTCGACCCCTGGCCCCGACCAAACCCGGTCACTACTCCAGCGCGTCGGCTTCGACCCCAGGCCCGGATGGACCTGGACTCAGAAGGGCGGTCAGGGCCGCAGCCCCTTCCTGGTCGAGCCAAAACACGTCACCACTGTGATCAACTACTGGCTCAGAGTTCGCCACGACGTCGCCCATGGACACAGCACGATCAGCTCGTTGCCGATCCTGACGGCTGTTCGCAATCCGCGATCGTCACCGAGGTCCGCTGCTTCACCAACGCTACGGCTCACAGACGCCATCGACTGCCTCGCCTTCTTTCGAGCAGTATCAATGGTCACGGTCGAGGCAGCGGCTGCATACCTGCAAACTGCCGTGCCAGTCTGGGACCCAAGGCCCAAATTGGCGCTTGGCTTGAACGTCTCGCAGCTCTAACTGGCCGGTGTGCGGGCACGGCGGCAACACATCCCGACCTGACCCGGAACTCGATTGGCCCACCGGGCTGGTCGGCGACGTGTCCGGCGAACACCGTCCGCACAGTCCCTCGGCGTGATCGAGCTACTACGCACCGGCCAGGCCACCGCCATCAACGACGTCACCCAGATCAACTACCAACGTGAAATCGGGTGAATCGCCGAAACACCTGGCCGGACAGGTGTCACTGAGCCGTACCTGGGCGCTCCGTATCACCAGGCTGGGCGAACCTTTGGTGCGTAACCGACTCATATGGAAGGATCGACACCCAGGCGACTAGGCGGAGGTGAATCGAGGGCATGAGTGAAATCGAAGACCGCGCCGCGCGCGTAACACGCATCCAAGAGTGCGCACAAGCAGTCCAGGACGCCGAGGCGGCGTGGAAGGATGCCCGCGACATCGAAACCGAGGCTAGGGCCGCGAAACTTGCGCAAGGCGTGAAACATCGCGAAGCCATCGCTAGGTTCCAACAAGAAGTGGTCGACGGCTGGAAGGCTGGCGTCGAGATCCCGAAACTCCTCGAAGCGAGCGGAATCAGTAAGCCGCGATTGTATCAACTCGTCGAGAAAGTAAAGCGTCAGAAAAACTGAACTACCCGACCTCAGAACGAATGATCTTCCCATCCGATGGGTGTGACATTCCCGTCGAATCGTATGCCGGAGGCCGTACTGACGCAATTCGACCACGTGGCGACACTGCAGCTTCAGTAGATAGAGGTGTGAATGTGGTCGTAGTGGCAGCCGGTGAGATTGGCTGTGTTGGGGCAACCGTAGTTGTCAGACCGGTAGGGCAGCCATTGTGGGTTGTGCGCTGACCAGGACTGTCCCTGCCAGATCAGGTAGGCGATGCCGTAGCGAGCCTGGTTGGCGATCAGCCACTGCGCGACGGCCCAACCTTCCGCGACGGATTGCTGATCGTGCGGGTTGAACATGATGTCGCACGCTCGACCCTTGGGGTGGTCGGAGTCGGGATTGGCCGGTCGGTCGCCGAAACAGCCGATCCCGTTGCCGGTCATGCCACCGGCTTGCAGAGCGCGCAGCAGGGCGTGGGTGCGCGGCGTAATCCGGCCGCCCGAGGTGGGATCGGGGACCGTGGCTTGCTCCGGTGGCCAGTCCATGCGCATTTCTCCACGTACAGCGATCGGGACGCCCCGGTACTGCGCGGCCTGCGCCAGCACCTTGTCGACGTACCAGTCAGCGTGGTTGTAGTTCCAGATGGCGCCGCGTAGGTCTCGCCCGCCGCGGGCGCCGTTGTCGCAGAGGAGGAACGCAGCCGCATGGACGGAGTCGTGCAGGTTCCACCGCGAGGGTGGAGTCGCGCCGCCGGGTGGGATTTGGTGCCGGGCAAGGATCGCGTTCCAGGTGGTTGGGATGATCTGCATGACACCGGCGGCGTGGTACGGGTTCTCGGTGCCAGGCGCAACTCCGGGCAGCGACGAGCGGCCGTGGTCGGTCTCGACTTTGCCGATGGCTGCGAGAACAGTCCAGTCGAGACCGGGGCAGATGGTGGCAGCGGCCCCGTATAGGACGAGGTAGTTCTCGGGGATGTCGGCGATGGCGCTTGCGCTGGGCGGGCTGTCGCTGCCGCCGAACAGCATCCGGGCGACGCCGTCCCCGGCTCCCCCGACCAGGCTGACGAGGGCGAGGCAGGCGGACAGTCCGAGCGCCGCGGCCTTGATCACCGCTGGCCCCTTGTGCCGTCGAGCGGGTAGTTCGGCTGGGCGGGAGGCATCGGTGATGGGGCGGGCAGAAGACCGCTTGGGGTTTGGGTGGTGGGCGGCTGCGCGAGTGTGACGGTCGCGTCCGGCCAGACACGGGTGAGGTTGACCATGCTGACGCGGGCGGGTGCTTGCGGGGTAAGTGGCAGCCACCGCTCGGTGCTCGGGTCGAGGGCGCTCTCTGGTGCGGCGATGTTGGTGGCGGTGGTGGCGACCGGCACAAGGTCGGGTTGGTCGAGTGCCTGCATTGCCCGGGTGAGCGCTGCGCGGGCGCCGGTTTCGCGGCGGGCCGTGGGCAGCCAGACCAGGATCGGGGTGGCGATCCCGGTCGTGGTGGCGAGTCGTTGGTATCCGGCGAGTTTGTTGGCGAGCCTGGTGAGGCTTTCGGTGCCGAAGTCGAACTCCAGGAACCACTCGAAGTCGCGGCCGCCGTGGCTGATCCGGCCGTAGGCATCGGGGCGGACAACGTCGCCGAACAGGCGGGTACAGCGGGTCTCCGACCACCAAGCGGTGACGGCCAGCTCCGTGTCGTGGCGGGCGCGGTGGACCAGTGCGGCGAACACCCCGTTCACACCTGTGGTGTGCGCCAACTGCAGCGAACGGGCGCGGCCCATTTCCCGGTCACGACGGAAGGCGAGGTCTTTGAGGTCCAAGCCGGTTTCATGCGCAACAGCCACGGCTCCCGCGGTATCGAGGACGTAGTGCATGGGCGCGGCGCCGAAGGTGACGAACGGCTGAAAGCGGTCGATCAGCCGCCACTGGTAAAGCGGGAGCAGCCGCATGTTCGCTGCACGGATGGACGGCCAGGCGAGCGCGGCGATCTGGTGGCTGGTCAGGACCTTGTGCTCGTAAAGCATCTGCGCCAACCACAGATCGCGTGGTTGCAGACGTCGAGCAAGGTCCGCGTGGTGCTCGGCACTGGCGGCGGCGCGGGCGGTCACCCGCTGGGGCATGTGCCCTCGAAGTTCCTTCTGGCTAGGCGGATTGGTGATCATGAAACCTCCACAGTTCGGGATGATGACGTTGCACTGGCACGTATTGCGCCGCTTCTCGACACCTCCTCCACATAAGAAAGGTTTGCGCTGACGTTGCAAGGTTGCATCGCGATTCAGGTCGGAGCACGAGAACGACATCCATAGAAGTGTTGACGTGCTGAACCGAGGCGCACAGACAATCATGTGCTAACGTGGCCGCGTAACCGTTCGAACGCATTCGACCGAGGTGTGACGTGGCCCAGAAGACGATTGTTCAGCTTTTCGATGACCTCGACGGCACGTCCGGCGACGACATTCAGTCGATTGAATTCGGCCTGGACGGGGTGTCGTACGAGATCGACCTCAACGACGACAACGCCAAGCGACTCCGCGAAGAACTCGCCGCGTTCATCGCGTCCGCGCGCCGGACCGGTGGCCGGGTCAAGCGTGGCCGCGCGGTGGTGGCCGAACCCGCACGTGCCGACAAGGAACAGAACCAGGCGATCCGCGAGTGGGCGCGCAAGAATAACCACAGCATTTCCGAGCGTGGACGTATCCCCGCAGCCGTAGTGGCGGCGTTCGAGGCCGCGCACTAACAGCAAGGCCCATATGGCCTTCATCCAGATGTAGGGCCGCATTCGGCCGGTGGGTGACGTGCTGGTGAAGACCGGATGATCCGCACGACACGGCGACCGACCGACACGATCAGCCGAAGCACGCGATACTGACGATGACGGACGGATTCCTGCGCGACCCCCAGGCGCAGCGAACCCGTCCGTCGTTCTCTTCGGGCCGAGTTGCCGACATCAAGATCGGTCGATCGAGTCTCGGTGACCAAGGCCGCATCTGATCGGGCTGGATGGAGAATCGGATTTCGGAAACGTCGAGCCGACGTCGAAGCCGAAATGCTCCGGCGACGTACCGGGTTCGAGAAGGTGCCGCTCACTGTGAGGGATGATTGGCGGCGACATTGGTCAGGTGGCCCGGCGTGGGTCTGCGGCCGGTTGGTTGTTGGACG
Organism: Actinokineospora sp.; assembly: GCA_035540215.1. Taxonomy (GTDB): domain Bacteria; phylum Actinomycetota; class Actinomycetes; order Mycobacteriales; family Pseudonocardiaceae; genus Actinokineospora. The sequence goes on from DATLIA010000017.1 coordinate 82,888, forward strand.
CTGGCTGACTCGGTGCGGGCGGCTGGGTGTTGATCCGCGCGGCGATGCGGATCTGTTTGGCGCGTCCGGGGATCGCGGGTGGGAGCTTCTCGGTTTTCACGGTGAAGGGCTGAGCTTCTTCGCCGTTGACGACGAGTCGCGCGGCGGCGTGGAATTTGCCGAGGTGGGCGAGGTCGTGGTCGGACACGCGGGGTTGGGTGTGTCGGGCGAGTCGTTTCGCGTCTTCTGGTGAGGCGGAGAAGATGATTTTGGTGCGGGCGTTGGTGGAGATGCCTTCTTCCAGTTCTTTGGAGAGTTGGGCGAGGTATTGGTGGGCCAGGGTGATCGACAGTCGGTAGCCGCGGGCTTCGGCGAGCATGTCTTCCAGTGGGGTGGGCATGTTGAGGAAGTTGTGGCATTCGTCGACGTAGAGCGCTGCGTCGCGGCGTTGGCGTTGCGGGATGCGGGCTCGGCCGCTGGCGGCCTGCCAGGTGCGGGCGACCACGATGGATCCGATGAGCCGGGCGGTGTCCATTCCCAGGGCGTCGCGGGCGATCCGGACGAGGCAGATTCCGCCGTCGAGGACGGTGCTCATGTCCACTGTGGATGCGCCGCCTGCGATGGCCGCGCGGACGAAGGGGCGTAGGAGGAAGCCGCGCAGCTTGTTCATCAGCGGGGCGGTGACGTGGCCCCGGTGGGAGTCGGACAGTTCGTCGTACCAGCGCCAGAATCCGCGGAGTACGTCGTCGTGGACGTGGGTGAGCGCGCGTTCACGGAATGCGGGGGTTGTCAGGAGTTTGGGCAGGTCGGTGAGAGTGGGCACGCCGGGTTGGGCTCGGAGGGTGAGCAGGCCGGCGCGGAAGATGTCGTCGGTGCGTGGTCCCCACGCGGATTCGTAGACGCGGCTGAAGATGCCGACGAGGTTGTCCACGACCCGGTCGGTGTCGGTTCCTTCCAGGGGGTTGAGGATCGGTGGGCGGGCTTTGGAGTCGGCGTCGAAGAGCGCGACCTTCTCGCCGAGGTGTTCGGGGAGGCGGGTGAGGATGTCGGACACCAGGTCCCCCTTGGGGTCGACCACGACGACTCCGCGGCCTTGTTCGGCGTCGGCGAGGATCATGCGCGCCATCAGTTCCGATTTGCCGGAGCCGGTGGCGCCGAGGATGTGGGTGTGGTGGCGTGCGTCGGCGACGCGTAGTCCGACGGGGCGTTGGTGGCCGGAGTCGGTGACGCCCAGGGGTTTGACGGTGTCGCCGGTGGTGGCGACTCCGGGCGGTGGCGGCACGGCTTTGGCTCCTGCGCGTTGGAGTCCGGGGACGGCGTCGTCGGTGGGCAGGTGCGCGAGCGCCGCCAGTTCGGGCACCGAGAGTAGGTCGCCGCGGTGTAGGCGTCGGTCGGTGAGCGCGGCGGCGGGTGCGCCTAGTCGGGTGCGCCGGTAGTAGTTGTGGTCGGAGTAGGTGGCGAACGCGCTGGCGATGGCGTGGCCGCGTCCACGCAGTCGGTTGCGGACCGCGTCGCGGTCGTCGTTGGGGTCGATCACGGCGGCGACCGCGTACCGGATGCGGGTCTCGTATTGCGGGCCGCGTTGTTTGGCCACGATCACCCGGTCCTGCGCTGAGGTTTCCAACTGGGTCTGTTGATCCAGCACCCGGCCCACCGTGCTGGTCCGGCGGCGCGGTGGCGTATGGGGGGTGACCAGGTCGAGCATCCGCCCGACGATGTTCGCGGACTGCCCTGACCGCACGCGGCGGGCGGCGCGGCGGGCCTTGCGGACCCGCGTCCCGGTCATGGGGCGGGCCAGGATCTGCACGACGGCGTGCTCGTGTGGGCCGAGGCCGACCGGGGCGCCGAGCAGTCCCCGGATCGGGTCGGTCGGGAAGTCCGATCGGATCGGCAGTGCTTCGCTGCGCGCGAGCCGCAGTTCCCCGCCGACCGACTCGATCGGCCGACCACTTGCGGTGGTGGGCAGCAGTGCGGTGGCTGGGCTGGTGCGGGTGTGCGCGCCGGGCCACGCTGCCTCGACGGCGCGCTCGACCATGCCCGGCGGGATCGTGCCGGGCACCCACAGTTGGATGCGGACTCCGTCGGCGCCGAAGACGTACTCCCACGTCAGGTGCGGTTGGCCGTGGATCCGCCGCGCCCACTGCGGCCGAAGTAGCCCCACCAGGTTCGCCCACACTGCTGCCGCGCCGTCCTGGTCGACCGACGGCGGCGCCAACACGGTCACTACGCGGGCGCCGACGTGCTGCGCGGCATGGCGTCGCCGGCCCCACCAGCGGCCCGTGCCGAGTAGCGCGACGCCGATGAGCACCACCCTCGGGCCGACGATCGGCCCCCAGGAGATGACCCAGCCATGGATGTGGTCCAAGACCGCGTGCAGTGCGCCCCACGGGTCACGCACATAGTCACCGACTGGCGACGCCATTACCTCAACCTGAGCGGCAGAAGACAGATTCACGACATGCTCCCATTCGGAGACGGACGTGGGATGCGCTGAGATGATGAGCCACGTGCGCAAGCCGAGCGAAAACTCAGGCCGCGATGTCGAGGTCAACGTGGCCGATCGAGTCACCGAACTCGTCACCCGAATATCCGGCATCCGAGGTGCCGAGATCGACTGTCGAATCATCAAGCGCGGTGGCATCGAGGTGGTCGACGTAGCGAGCCAGTTCGGCTGGGTCTGTCGTGACCAGGAAATTCTCGACGGGCGACGATATGGCCTGAAAGGCTGTTTGCTGGGTTCCAGAGCACAGCAATCCTTGGCCCCTGTCCGCCGACAACAAGAACTGTCGTGCGCCCGCGGAGAGGGTGAAGGTGTGTGCGATGTCGTCGATCGCTTGTGGTGCCTGCCGTAGCAGGATCTGGGTTGCCGCATTCGAGATGACGGCCTTGCCCAGTTCGGTTCCGAGAAGGTCGGCGGTGTCTTGGGTTGCGACTGTCAGTCCGGCCCAGTGTTTACGGGCGGCTTTCGCCATGCGGAATAGGAACCGCGCGCCCTCGCGTTCGCGCATGAGCAGCCACGCCTCGTCGACGACGACTATGCGCGGGCGGCGGATGGTGGGGTTGGAGATCCTTCGCCAGATGGTGTCCAGGGTGAGCAGGGTGCCGATCGCTTTGGCTTCGTCGGGCAGATCTCGCAGCGAGAAGACGATCAGGTGCCCGTCGAGTGTGGTGGTGGTCGGCCCGTCGAACAGTTGCCGCCAGGCTCCGTCGACATAGGGATGCAGCCGCGCCGCAAGGTCGTGTGCGGTGTCGTCGCCGCCTGCGGCCAGGACGTCGCGCAGGTCGCGCAGCAGCGGCGCGGGTCTGGTCCAGGTGCGCGGGTCGGCGGTGATCCCAGCACGCTGATATGCGCCGGTAATGGCGCGGTCGAGGGCGGCTCGTTCGGCGGCACCGAACTCGGTGCCGAGCAGCACGGCCAGGGCGGTGTGCAGGAACAGCGACCGCCGCAGCAGGGCGTCCTTGGATGCGCTGCGCCTGCCGTCGGGCAGCACGTGGATGGACAGGTCGAACGGGTTGACCCGGACGTTCGGCGCGCCGAGTTGTATGTAGGTTCCGCCGACGGATTCGCACAGCCGGCGGTATTCGTCCTCGGGGTCGACAACACACACCTCGATCCCCCGGTAGAGGGACCGCAGCAATTCCAATTTGACCAAATAGGATTTCCCGGAGCCGCTTCGACCCAACACCACTGCATTGTGATTGTCCTGTTGGAACCTGTCCCAGTGCACGAGGCTCTGCGACCCCAGGTTGAGGCCGTAGAGCACCCCGCTGGGCGCTGACACGGAGGCGGGGTCGGCGGCGGGCAGGTCGGCGGAGGTGAAGGGGAACGCGGCGGCGAGGGCGGCGGTGTCGAACGTTCGGCGCATCGCGATGGGGTCCAGGCCCATCGGCAGGGTCGCCGTCCAGCCCTGTAGCGACCGGTAGGTGACGTGTTTGGCGTCCATCAGCAACGACGCGCACAGCGCGCGGACGGCGGCGACGTCGTCGGCCAGCGCCTGCTCCGTCGTGGCGTGCACGGTGATGTAGAGGCCGATCCTGAACAGCTTGCCTTCGCCACGGGCGACGCGGGCAGACAGGTCGTAGGCGTCTTCGGTCGCGGCGTCGACGCGGGGGTCGTGCAGGCGGCCGTGTTCGGCGGTGTGCTGGCGGGAGCTTTCCAGTTTCGCCAGCTGCTTCTTCAACCGGTTCGCGGCGGTGACCGGGTCGATCGGCTCGACGTGCAGCGAGAGGTCGAGTCGACCGGGGTAGGTGATCAGCGGGGTGAGCCAGCCGGGGTGGACGTCGCGGGGGTAGCCGACGATGGCCAGGGAAGACACCCAGTCGGTGCCGACCTCCAGATGGCGGGCGCCGACGGTCAGCGAATCCGGGCCGAACGCCCCCGCTGACGGCCGAGTCACGCCGGACCGCGTGCGAGCGCGCCGATTGGTGCGGGTCATCGGGTCCGCCTCCGCTCGTCGTCGACATCGTCTTCCTCGTCCCACCGGTCTTCACCGGAGTCTCGGTCGGGGTTGGCTGCCTCCGGGCTCGGGTGGTACGGGTCGTAGTACGGCTCGCCACTTGTGGTGACGATCTCGTCGGCGCCGGAGGTTCCCGCCGAGGGCGGCAGCAGCGAATCCGGGTTGCAGCTCGCCGCGAGGACGGCGGTGACCTGCCCGGAGTCCAGGACCGTGACGGTGATGCCGGCCGGGCCGAGCAGCTCCACGGCCTCGGCGAGCCGCCGCACCAGCCGAACCTCGGCACCGCGGCGCGCACCGTCGAGGTGGACGGCGTCGCGCGCCGTCCGGCGGCGCAGCGACCCCAGGATGGCTCCTGAGGGTGGGCCGCCCAACCCGCTGGCGGGCGCGGCTTGTACGGGTTCGCGCAGGACGAGCAGGACTTGGCGGCGGAGCAGGTCGGTCTGACCGGCAAGTCGAGCCAGGTAGTCGGCGTGCTCGGCAGCGGCCTGCTCCAGCGCTGGGTGCGGCAACCCGCCCGCCCGATCGCGCAACTCGGCGATCTGGCCGGACAGGTCGAGCCGTTCGGTGCGGATGAGCACCTGCACCGGCCCGGACAGCGAGTGCAGGTACCGGGCGAACGCCGCGACCAGGGATTCCTGCTCTGCGGGGGTTCTGAGCGCGAAGTTCACCGTGCCGGCCACGGCGACCAACGCGACTCCGTCGGGGCCGAGGTCGATCACCCCGGCGCCGCTGACCCCGGTCGCGGGCAGCCGCACCGCCGCCGGGGTCGGCAACGGACCGGCCAGGCCCGCGCCGCCGACGGTGGTGGCGTGCGTGGTCAACCATGCGGGTGCGGGTAGCACCCCTTCCGGGGCGGACACCTGGTGCTGGGGCGCCATGCGCTGCCGGATCGCGGCGAGCACGAGCCGATCCAGGCTGATGCCGTCACGCTGCCCGAGAGCCAGGATCGCCGCGACCGCGCCGACCGGGATCGCCACGGCCAGATACACCGGCAGCGGCAGGAACCCGCGGCCCACGGTCCAGCCCGCGTACAGGACGAGGCCGGTCACGGCCAGGATCGTGAGTTGCCGCGCGGTCAGCGGGCCGATCACGCGGTCGGCCATCTCGACATCGGCCGGAATTCGGACAGGAGAACTCATTGACTCGGGCTCCCTACTGGCTGGGTGAGGTGGGGTCGCCGTCTGGCGGCGGCGTCCGTCGCGTCCTCGGCGGCGCGGTTTTCGGGGGTGTGGCGAGGCGGTTGACTCGGCCCTCGGGGGTGATCAGGCCGGGCG